>JANXTZ010000031.1 GCA_025352125.1 Deinococcales bacterium
TGTAGAAGTTGCAGGTTTTGCAATGAAATTTTTGGTGTCCGTCTTTGGTGCGTCCGTTTTTGCGGAGTTTCGTGCTTTGGCAGCGTCGGCAGGTGAGTGGGATCATGAACCTAGTCTATCAGTTTAGATGTGGACACTACCTACTGGAGATAAGTATTTAATTAACGCACATGACTATAAAAATAACAGTAATAGTTTATCTTCCTATCTAACCGATGTAAACCCCTGGCATTATACACTTTATGAAACAACAACTGGTAATATAATTGCACAAAAAGAATTTCTTGGAAGCCATACGTTTTTTACGTATCCCAAAGCTGATTATTTTCTTATTCCATACGAGTATGAAAATTCTTTTTTTCCTGACTGGAAAACAAACCAACTTCCTGGCAAAGGTAGGGTATTGACATTTATTAGTGGGACAGACCTTTCGACCAATCAAATGTCTGCCCTAACGACAAAAAAAACACCCATTTCAATCGCTGATCCAAATCCTGAAGGCTACATTTTTCCGCTTGCGCCTCATAGCGATGTGGAAACTTCGACATCTAATTATAGTTTTAAAAACCAATCTGAACCAAGTTGGAATGCCGCAGGCACAGAATTTAGAACTTATATGTGCGATCTTAATGTCTCTTCTTGGGGAGGAAAATATAACACTGTTACCTTAAAATTCCAGCAATTTGATATTCCTGATCTTTATAAAATTGATGCTGATGAACATTATAATAATATTTGTAACAGTAGTTTTAACAGTGATGATTTTCAGAGGATTGAAATTAGAATTTTGGATAAATTATATAGTATTTGTGGCTGTTATGCTAATAATCCTGCTCTTCAAATTGTTAATCAAGCAGATCAAAGTGTTCAAATTCTCAAGAATGCCGACGAAATCGCAGCATTGGGTTTTCATACCAGCAATGTCTACAGTCTAAAAATCAATCCAAGCAGCAAAGAACTCATCAGCGCCAGCCGCGATGGAACAGTTCGGTTTTAGTCAACACTCTGTGAAGAAACTTGCTTAACCGTACCAAAATTTACCCGCCCCGATCATATTTACGCCGCGATTCCAAACCGAACAGGGACACGGCTCGCCACCGCAGGCACAAACGGTAACATCGAAATTACAAACCTGAGTACAGGACAACTCGAACGAAGCCTGACAGGACATACTTTTACAGTCCGAAGTCTGGATTGGAGTCCTGATGGTTCGAGCCTAGCGAGCGCAAGTTGGGACAAGACCGCCCGAATTTGGAATCCAAATACAGGTGAAACCAACTTTGTCCTCTCGAGCCATACCGCACCAGTCAATGCAGTGGCGTTTAGTCCAGATGGCTCAGTGCTGGCAACCGCCTCGAGCGACCACACAATTAAATTCTGGAATCCAAACACTGGACTCGAGGTAAGTCAGTTGATAGGTCACAGCGATGCTGTGTTTGCACTGGCTTGGAGTCCTAACGGGACAAAACTGGCATCGGCAGGAGCGGACAAAACTGTCCGAATATGGGACGCAGCAACAGGTGCATTGCTTCAAACTTTAGACAAGAATTACGGTGCAGTTCGCGCAATCAAATGGATTAACGACCAAATGATTCTCAGTGGTGGCGACGATGCCACCTTGCGCGGTTGGCGAATCTCGGACGGCGCAATGATGTTTGAACAAGACACCGAACACAATGCAATCTTTTCGCTCGAGTATAACCCCGTCAATCAAAGGGTTTTTGTTGGTTCGATGGATGGCTACATCAGCACTTGGAGCTTAAAATGAAACACGACATTACTTCTGAGACAGCTTTATTCAATCAAAGCAATAACCTCGAATTACACCAAACACGCCTTACATATGTCGTTCCAAAGCTTGAGATGTACGACAAATACAAGCTATTGACTTGTGGCATAAGCGCTGGTTTGGGTTTAAACGACCCCACGAATTTGGAGCAAAACCAATGAAACACCGCCTCTTCCTAAGTCTTGCCCTGCTGGGATTGTTCTTTAACAGTTGCTGGCAAGCCCCGCAACCACCTGCAACTCGAGATGTTAAAGTCCTTGCCACCGTGCAAGCCACACTTGAAACCAATGGTGCAGCAAGTGCTCAACTTGTTCCTAACACCCGAAGCTCGAGAAGCGCACTGCCAGACACTGCCATTTCGTTTACCCGTAAATTCTCGAGTATCTTTGAAGATGAAACCAACAAACAACGTTACCTGAGTGCCACGTTCGAGGTGACAAACTCGAGCGGTCAAGATTTTAAGAACCTGACATTTTATGCCTACACCCAAGCTGCTGACAGCATTGGTGGGACAGCCATTAAAAAAATGATCAACTTTGGTCTGAATGCCATCAACAGCCCCAGCGTAGCCCAGAACATCAAACCCACCCACGGCATGAAACACCTTGGGGCGAACGTGGTGGTAAACCCTGACGAAGCCGATTTTCAAGCGTTTCAATGGAACGAAGCCAGCGCCGTCCAAGATGCCGCTCGAGCTTTAGGTACGATTCAAGGTAACGATGAACTGCTCGAGTACGGTTTTGTGGCAAGAAGCGCCCTCGGTGGTCGAGCCATTGGCAACAACGGCAAAGGATTTATTACAATTGCGCTCAAACTACCCAAGCAAACCGACAAAAGCATTGACCCGTACAAGTTCGTTATGACCTTCGTGCTGGCAGACGATGCCGTAACCCGCGTGACCCGCAGCATTGAAGAAAGCACCAGCGAAGCAGAAGCTCGAGCCGCAGCTTTGAATGCCAGCGAAGTCGTGTTGATCGGACCCGATTTGGACACCGTGACAGGGCGCACCACAATTCGGGTGGCAAATACCAAAATCGGTAACGCACCCACAGCCTTACTCGAATCAAAACTATTCTTAACCAGCGTCGCCCCACTCGAAATGACCAACGACCAAACCACCGCCATTACAATAACAGGACAAGAATTTAATGCTGACACCAGTTTCTTTTTGGAAAGTACCAAACTCGAGGTCACAAGTGTCAACCCAAACCGCGCCACATTAAAAATTCCCGCAGGTTTTGAACCCGCCCTGTACGGTTTGATCGCCGTCAATCCCGACGGTGCTCGAGCCACCCTTTACCCAGGTTTTAGCATTAAAGCAGGAGCACCTGCCAGGCGCATTGACCCACAACTTCGCGCCAGAAGTTATGTGGATGGGTATGTGATTGATTACGCCACGCAACAACCATTAAAAGACGCCAAAATTGGCTTGCAAGGCGGCATTGGAACACTCGAGGCAACCACAGATGTAAACGGTTACTTTTTAATTCGGGGTGTTCCCGCAGGGCAAAACGTTTTTAAAATAGACCATGATGGTTATGAAAGCGTTTACCGAAACGCCAACGTTTTAGGTGACGCGCAAACCATGACGTTGCAACTTTCGGCACTCGAGCCAATTAACCCAGTGACGACTTCCATAGGTGCTCAAGGGGGTACGCATTACGCCAACGGCAGCACACCAGACGATGGTTTCTTGGTCGTACCACCAGGCGCACTCGAGAAACCCACCAACCTTCAATTTACGCAATTGCATACTCCACAAACCATGCCCGAACTCCCAGAAAATAATCTCTTTACCGCGTTTGCTAAACTCGAGCCGAGCGGATTGGTTTTCAAAAAACCAGCCACTTTATTCTTACCCATTGCAAGTGATTTAAGACGCAGGGTTGGGCAAAAACTCATTGCCTTGTACTTCGACACGCACACCAGCAAATGGGTCAATGGCGTTACCAGTGGCGTGGTCTCGAGCATCAACGGTAAATTGTTCGCAGAATACGAAATCTTACATTTTAGTTACGCTGGCGCGAGTCAACCCGAACCTTGCTACATACGAGACCCACAAAACCCAAATATTTTACTGCCCTGCCCACCAAGTTCGCCCGATAACAACACCTCGAGCACCGTTCGGACTTGTGTACTGTACGAAGATGGCACACCTGCTTTTAACATGACCACCAACTGGGGTGTGACCGACGCGGATGGCGAATTTAGGGGACGAATTGCAGGTTTAAAACCAGGCTCGAGCCAAACCGCGAAGGTGATTGGAAATGGTGATGCTGTTCCTGTGAGCGCTGTTGTCGATGAATCTGGAAATCTGGATTTTCCTTGCATTCGGATTCCAAACTTGACACCAGGAAGTCCAACCGCTCCCAGCATTGATACCATTGACAATTGCGATCCGCCACTACCAAGTCCCATGAGCGCTCCGAATCCAATTCAAACCCGTGGTATTCAAACTCGAGTCGCACCAATTTATAGACTGGTCACACCTGAAACCATGAAAGGCACGACTTCTGAAGTTCCGAATTACCGTAAGTACAACATTGACCCCAGCAAAACCAGGTTAACGATTGGTGACATTGACTTCACGGATAAAGCCGTGATTCAACCCAATCCAAACAACCCTGAAAACCTTTTGGTTAAATTAACGTTTTCACAACCGTTACCAGCACAAGTGGGTCTCGAGATTAAGTTAAGCGTGGAAACCAAGGAAGGAAAGAAAGGCGAAAGCTCGAGCTTCGCGGATATCGTCGCTCAATTTAAAGTCCCTAACGTTGCCTATGCTGTCATCCCAAACGATGCTTACCCCGAAAGTGTGGTCACACCCGCGATTCTCGAGAATGACCTTGGTAGGTCATACATTTACCGTGAACGTGATGTCACAGACAATAAGATTAACTTGAGCGTTCCTGTGAAAGCCTTAGACGAAAAAGGCAAGTTACTTCCATTGACGCGGGTCACGTATGTCAGATTCTCAAATGATGGTTCTTCCATCAGCCTCTTCGAGAATGGTGTTGCTAACATCCCCATGTCATTCAGTGTGTCTGAAACAAACACGGTCAGTCAACCTATTGGGCAATTGCTGGTGGATGGAATTCAAGCTCAAAGTGTTAAGAACAGAAGCTCGAGAATCAATTGTCGTGAAGGTTTGAATGTGGTGACTCCAGACGGGAAAGAACCCGTAATGATAAGCATACCGAAATCAGTGGGGCAACGGATTGGAGAGTTCTTCAGTTGGGGTGCGATGCAAGCCCTTGGTTTACTGCCAATGGTGTCTGGCGCGATTGATTGCGGTAAAGGCGCTTACGCCTTAATTGCGAATACTGAAGTTGATCTGCTCGAGACTGAAATTGGTTGCGTGGGCATGAGTTTGGACGCGGTGATAACGGCTGCTGCGATAGCGGATGCTTGTGCAACATGTCCTGGGTATTTGGCGAACAAGTCGATCATGATTTTCTTGAAGACTGTGAACAGGATTAGTAAAGTTGCGGGTGGGTATTTATCTCGAGGAATACTGGCGTTGTTCGAGAAGTTCAGGAATGGGTTAATCAGTGCTGGGGAATTTGTGGCTCGAGTTCAAGAGTTTGGATTCTTAAAACAGTTGTTTGAAGAGGGCGGCGAAGCGGGTGTTAACAAAGCCGAGAATTTCTTAAAAGATATTCTGGAACGCTGTGCTTCAGGTGTTAGGTCAATTCGGATCACAACTCGAGCCGTTGCTTGTGATGTTGACGCTGCCAAATTTCTCGAGTTGCTAAACAAAGCGGGCAGTGCGATTTCAAAAGCCTTTCCTGGGATGACTCTGACGGAAGCGCTTTTGTTGTGTGAAAGATGGCTGGGGCGTTACTATCAGAATGAAGCTGCGATTCGTGCTGCGTATGGTGTGACTGGTAATTTTGATGAATGGGTTCTCAAGCAACTCGAGAATTTTGGGAAAGCAGCAGATAGAGCACTTGTTGCGGGTGGAACGAAAACAGAATGGATTTCTCCAGCAGGTATTAAATATGGTATTGATCGTCAACATGGTACTAAAGTTATACATATCCTTGAGCATTTACCAAATGCTGTAACGGCTGGTCCAGGAGATACTTTTTTTAATTTGGCTTCTAATGAAGTATTTGGATTAATTGATGAAGCATGGTTAAGTTCTACAAAGTTTATTATTGACCCTGCTGATCCCGCAAAATGGGTTTATGATGCAGGAAGAGTAATTGGTACTCGAGGTGAGACATTTATGCGAATTATTGTTAAGCCAAATTCTAACCCGCCAGAGATATTATCTGCATATCCTTGTGGTGTTCTATTACCTTGTTAGGTGACTTAAGATGAAAAAACTTGAGATACTTAGTTTTATCTGCCCTAGGTGTGGTTACAGTGGTGGTGGTGGTGTTGTAGAAAAATTAGTTTATCTTCCTGAGAAGAAAATACTTTTTGTTTGCGATGAGTGCGAAACCACCTGGTTTGAAGATGACGACCTATCAAAACCAACTATGCTTTTTATCAGCGATTTTTTAGAAAATAAGGGTGAAAAAAATAATTATCAACTTTTAAAAAAGTATTTTATCGAAGTATGGAAAGACTAAAATGCCCAGTATGTTACAACGTTGGAGGTGGCGGTTTATTGTTTCGCTATCTAGAAATTGCTACCAGGAAAGAAATTTTAATGTGCGATGAGTGTAATTCTGCGTGGTATTTAAACAATGTGATCTCATTGGAAACTGAGGAATCAAATCAAATATTTGGAAATAATTTTGAAAGAGGACCAACAAAAGCAGAATTTGAGAACTTTTTCATTTCTCTTGAATCGAATTTAGAGTAGATTCAAGTGTTATTTGGATATCTGAAATGTTAAAATTCAGCTTTTGCATCTCGAGATTCCTGAGCGTTTTCATTGCGCTGTTTTTGTATGCCTCCACTTCTTCCGCTCGAGATTTTCCCCTTCAAACTCGAGCCACCACCAACCCTCAACTCGTGGTGTCTCAAAGCATTCAAGGCTCGAGAGTTGAAGCCACAGGATTTAAAACCTTAAACCTTGACCCCAGCAAAACCACATTATCCATTGGTGGAGTGGATTACACCAGTAAAGCCGATGTCAAAGTGAACTCGAGTAACCCCGATATTCTTTCGATTAACCTGACATTGAATCAACCGTTGAAAGCCCAAGCGAACCTCGAGTTTAAATTGAGTACGCAAACCAAAGAGGGTGTGAAAGCTGAAAGCTCGAGTTTTGCTGATGTCGCAGCGAACTTGAAAGTCCCGAATGTTGCCCTTGCCGTCATCCCGAACGACGCATACCCCGAAAGTGTTATCACCCCAGCAATCCTCGAGCATCAAACTGGATTGTCTTTCATTTACCGTGAACGTGATGTCACAGGCTCGAGTGTGACCGTGAGTGTTCCAGTGAAAGCTTTAGACGAGCAAGGGAAGTTACTAAATTTCAATACGACCAAGTTATTCAAATTCTCTAGTTTAAGTTCAAGTGGAAGCTCGAGTTTTACGGCTGGCGTGGCGAATATTCCTGTAACGTTAAACGTGACTGATGCGAACCAAACGAGCATTTCACTGGGTAGCTTGATTGAAGACACAACAACCATGCGATCTCGAGTCACCAGCAGAACTACAGCGCTTGTGGATTGCCTGCCAGGGTCGAAGATCGTAACACCTGAAGGAAAAGTACCTGTTGTAATAAGCGCACCGAAATCGGTGGGTCAACGGATTGGAGAGTTCTTCAGTTGGGGTGCGATGCAAGCCCTTGGTTTACTGCCAATGGTGTCTGGGGCGATTGATTGCGGTAAAGGCGCTTATGCCTTAATTGCGAATACTGAAGTTGATTTGCTCGAGACTGAAATTGGTTGCGTGGGCATGAGTTTAGACGCGGTGATGACGGCTGCCGCGATAGCGGATGCTTGTGCAACATGTCCTGGGTATTTGGCGAACAAGTCGATCATGATTTTCTTGAAGACTGTGAACAGGATTAGTACGGCTGCTGGCGGATATCTGTCTCGAGGAATCCTGGCGTTGTTCGAGAAGTTCAGGAATGGGTTGATTAGTGCTTCAGAGTTTATTGCCAAGATTGGTGAATTTAGCGGATTGAAAGCATTATTTGAAAATGGTGGCGAAGCGGCATTACGGGATGCTGAAGATGTGATGGGGAAATTGTTGGCGCTTGGGTGTAGTGTTGTAAAAACTCGAGTTTCGGATCGTGCGACACCGCCAACAGATTGTGACCCAGCCGTTTTAGCCTCATTAGTGAGTAATGCAACGAAAGCACTTCAAGATGCTGGGCTTGACCCCAAAGAATTTTGGCGAAATATGCAGCGTTTATGTGGTGACGTGGGAAAACAAGGTTGTATTAAAGATATGGAAAGACTTTTTGTGAAATTACAACAGCAGGGAGCAAGTAAGGAAAATATGAAAGGGTTATTTTACGAGGCAAAATGGGCAGCAGGAGCACAGAATTTTGGGATAAAACCTTATCTTGTAACAACTGGGGATCAAACTACTTACAAAGCAGCCACGGGAATTGGTGGTGCTATAGAAACATCTGAAGCAGAATTACTTAGTATACGACTGAGTGATGGAGCAACCGTTTGGGATGACGTGAAATCTACTATACAGTGGACAGATGCCGAATTGCTTCCACCAAATGGAAAATTCCTCAAGGACTTGGCTCAAGCTCAAAAATTTGCTCGTGTTGCTGGTGCATTTGGTTATGTGCCTCGTTATGCTGTTTATAATACCGCTTTGGTGACTTGTGTTGCTGTTCGTGAATTAATTGCGGCAGGAATTGAAGTTATTGACGCAAACACGGGCTTAAACTTAACAGTAGCTATCTATAATCCTCCTTGTTAGATTTATAAAAATTTAATTGCGAAAGTTGGTAGTTAAATGATTTCTGAACCTTGCTTTGCCTTTATTATCGAAAAAAATGACATAGAAAGTAAATTTAATCACCTTTTTGATTATAAGTTAAATAGAGAGGTATTTCCAGATAGGTATGTTGCCATGTGGAAATATATATCGAACCCAGCATCAAAAAGTGATTTTATTTCTCTATTATCTAAAAATAAATCTAAAAAGCACTTTGAATCTATGGGTATCTTATTTGGAGGGGATTTAAATTTGAATCCTCTCCCAGGTAATTTTATTGATCAAGTTCTCACATTACATCTTGAAAGCGATGTTCAGGGCATCTTTGGAAATAGAGATGAACACTTATTTCTTTTCATTCAATTTAGCAATAGTGAATTTACTTATCAAAAAAATAATTTTCAAAGTGTTTTTGTAATACAAAAATTAATTGAGATTTTAAATCCAATTTATGGATGGATAATACATTCATCTATAGTAAAAAATACACCCATAGATACAAAAAATTTAGAAAATACTCAACAAAAACCTTGGTTATACTATAGTCCTACAAGATTTTTTAGCAATAAACTCTTATTTGATCTAAAAATCTCTGATTCTCTATGGCTAGAAAAAATAGATCAAATTTATAGACTTGATTTTTTGACAAATGGCGTTTGGTTAGCTAATTGCCACGGTCTGGGAAATGAAGTTCCTTATCTAAATTATTTCCCCAGGCGGCTGCCAAATACTCCAGAAGAAAAAGAGTTCGTAAAAAACTCGGTAGGAGATTTAAACATGCAAGGTAATTCTGATTTTTGGGACAAAAACTTGGAAAGAATAATTAAATTACAAAGCAATAAGCATGATACATTAATGAGTGAATTATTCGGTGAAATTCGTCTTTAAAATCCATACGAACTTCAAGAAAAGGTTATGCTAAAATCTTGTTTCCCTTTAATTTTCTTGCAAATTCTAACCGTATTTTTTTTAAATTATGGTTACGCTCAATCTACCTCGCTTGATAATTCGATCTCGAGCATCAAAATCATTCAAACTCGAGTCACCTCAACCCAAACTGTCAAAGTTAGCAAAGTTGCAGGAGGGTATTTATCTCGAGGAATCCTGGCGTTGTTCGAGAAGTTCAGGAATGGGTTAATCAGTGCTGGGGAATTTGTGGCTCGAGTTCAAGAGTTTGGGTTTATGAAGGCGTTGTTTGAAGATGGTGGGGAAGCAGCAATACGCAAGACTGAAAGTCTAGTTGGTAAGATTGCCACACTTGGGTGTAATATTGTTAAAACTCGAGTTTCAGTACGCAGTACACCAGAAGAAGACTGTGCGGCTGCGGCACTAGCACAAGTTAACCAAGCACTTAAAAAATTGGTAGATTTCCCTGCTACAGATGCTTTTGGCAATACAATTACACCAGATCGTCTCATTAGCGCAATGGATAATGCTGTTGATGTTCCAGGATTTGATAAAGTTGCGAAGAAACTAACAACGGCAGGAGCATCTGGTAATATCAAAGGTGCTGTTGGAGAACTTGAGCGAGCTTCTGGATTACGAAAACTAGGAGCAACGGATGTTGAATTTAAGGGAGAAATAACATTTACAGATTCTACTGGTGCATTAGCTAAAAGCGATATTGATATTGCGTATCGCAATGCTGAAGGGAATTTAGTATTTGAAGAGGTAAAATCTGCCCAGATCAGTTCTCTTTATTTTGATACCACTAATCAAAATGGTATCAAAAATACAGATCAGGCGCGAAAATTCGCAGAAGCTGCCAGAAAAAATGGTGCGATACCACAATGGAACGTTCCTGATTGTAGTTTTATATCTTCTCTATCGTTAAGTGTACTTAATAATATTGGTATCGAGGTTTTTGATTCAAAATTAGGAAAGTGTTAGATATGATTGATCAAATTTTTTCTTATAGCTGTGTAATCTTTTTAGATGAATTGCGTAAAAACATAAACACTTCCTTAGATTTTATAAAATCCAAGGAAATAAAAATTGAAATTTTAGAAAGAAACAATTCAGAAAATGTAAAAATTAATCGTGAAACATTTATTGATTCTATTATGTCAAGTTCTTTTATTGATAAAATTTACGAGATAATCTTTTACCACAAAGATTTAATGTTCTTTTCAGTTTTTTTTACGCCTTCAAATCAATTCATTATTCAAAATAATAAGTATATTATTACGGGGAATTTTAATATTAAAAATTTAGAGCTAGATGAAGTATTTTTAACATTTTTTGATATCTTAGACCCGATTTATGTTTTCTTATTTGACTCAGATTATGAAGAAAATTACGACTTAGATCAATTACTAATAGATAATGACGTTAGATCTGGATTTTATTTACTTAACAAAAATAAATTTAAAATCTTAGAAAATAACCACTTATACTTAGCAAAAAAACTAATTTTTTATTTTGAAATGGAAAATTGTGTTCTTATATCTGATTTAACTATAATTATTGGTAAAAAAATGAGTCAATATCTAACAGAAAATCAATTTTCAAGAAAAGAAAACTCTATTAAATTACATAAAGAAGCTTTCAAATCTGTTATTAGACTTTTTAATATTTAATTATAGAAAATAAAGTCGAAATTTTGAGGCAAAGTGAATGAAGTCAAGATTTCTCCTGTTCCTCATTCAAATTCTAACCGTACTCTTCTCGAGTTACAGTCATATAAATATTCCCCTTAACAATTCAGTCTCGAGCATCAAAAGCATCCATCCTCGAGTTACCACCATCCAAACCGCGAAGGTGATTGGAAATGGTGATGCTGTTCCTGTGAGCGCGGTTGTCGATGAATCTGGAAATCTGGATTTTCCTTGCATTCGGATTCCAAACCTGACCCCAGGAAGTCCAACCGCACCCAGCATTGATACTGTAGACCCTTGCGTTTCACCAGCACCACCAATCAATTACGGCGCTCCAAACCCAATCCAAACCCGCTTTCAACCTCGAGCCGCATCAAACCCTCAACTTGTCACCTCTCAAGCATTAAAAGGCACGACTTCCGAAGTTCCGAATTACCGTCAGTACAACATTGACCCAAGTAAAACCAAGTTAACGATTGGAGACATTGACTTCACGGATAAAGCCAATATTCGACCTAATCCGAACAATCCTGAAAACCTTCTTGTAACATTGGTTTTACCAGAACCATTAAAAGCCCGACCTAATTTTCAATTTAAGTTAAGCGTGGAAACTCGAGAGGGGAAGAAAGCCGAAAACTCGAGTGTTGCGGATGTCGCGGCTAAATTTGCTGTTGCTCCAATTCACGTCATCAAAATCCCGAGTTACGACAGTGTGCTCGAGGATGCAATCATCAAAACCCCAGTCAGTGTTTTCGAGCACGGTGCGGTGAACATTTTGTATCAGGAAGGGGATAAACTCGAGAATTTCGTGGTGAACGTTCCAGTGTTTGCATTGGATGAAAAAGGAATGCCTGTCAGTGTTGACGTGAGTAACATATCACTTTCAGGACTCTCGAGCGGAATGACAAGCGCAAGTGTGAGCATGACAGCGGGACTGGCGGTTGTTCCGTTAACGATTACCTCGAGTAACCCTGACACGTTGAAACTCGAGGTTGCGACAGTCAGCGTTGATGGTGGAAGTAAAAGTGCTGCTCGACTGGGCTGCCCCACAACTTAGGGGTTTACTCCAGTAGAATCTTGTTGTGCAACCTCGAGTGACCACCATCCTTGCAAGCCTGTTCACCCTTGGGTTTGGCTTGCTGGCGTTGTGGTTCTTCCTCCCTTCGAGCACCTTCACCCACACGGTAATATTAAAACCAAAAGTGCTTCCCGCTTTCTACCAGGGTGGGTTACAAAAAGGTTCTGGTGGGCAACTCGAGCACAACTGGGACGCTGTTGACCCTAGCAATTTGTTCTCGCCTTCTCAAGCCCGTAACTCGAGCAATGCGCTCCTGCCTGGGATTGCTTTTCCCAGCCCCGAATCGTGCGGGTCTTGCCATGCTGGTATTCACAATGTTTGGCAGCAATCCTTGCATTCGGTTTCGGCAACGGACGACTGGTATTTACGGGTCAAAGAGTTCTTTGCTTTTGAGCGTGGCGAACCCGCCGTTCGCTTGTGCGCGGGTTGTCACGCCCCTGTCGCCCTGATGACGGGTGAGGTGGGGTTGTACAACCGTGAGAGTGCCAGCAGCCGTCAAGGGGTATCTTGCGGCTTCTGTCACACCCTCGATGCGGTACATGGCAGCAATGGGGCTTATGTCAGCAATCCATCTCGAGTTCGGGCGTACTTTGGGGCTGATGGTTTGGAAAACACCGCCAACGGTTCAAGTTTGGGCAATCAAATCTCAAGATTCCTCCTTTGGCAAAAACCTCAAGCTCACATTCAAGACATGGGACGCGGTACGAACTCGAGTGTCTTGGCATCTGGTCAAGTTTGCCAAGCTTGCCATAGTTTCACGATCAACAACGTTAAAGTTCAAAGCACTTGGGATGAATGGCAAAACTCGAGTGCAGCCAAAAAAGGGGTGTCCTGCCAAGGTTGTCATTTCAAGTCAAGCGGTCAATCAGGCACGCTCGAGCCTGGTAAAATTGCCAATGGTCAAGCTCGAGGTCAGGTGTTCGCCCATACCTTGGGTGGAGGTAGCACCATTCAATCCCCTCGGGCTTCAGAGAACCTTGAAACCTTAAAGCAGAGTTTAAAACTCGAGTCGAAGATCAGCAATGGTTTACTCGAGGTGAAAGTCACGAACGTCATGGGTGGTCATCAGATTCCAACGGGGGTCACGGATTTACGGCAATTGTGGCTCGAGGTCACAGCCTTAAACTCGAGTGGTCAAACGGTTTTCAAATCTGGAACGCTTGATGCGGCAGGAAATATTCAAGCTGGCTCGAGTGTTTTTCATGTGGTGTTGGTGGATGCTCAAGGGCAGAAGCTCGAGCGTCACGATATTTGGCGGGCAGCCAAGATTCTCGAGGACACCCGTATTCCTGCGGATGGCTGGACTATCCGAAATTTCAAACTTCCAACCGAGGCTCGAGAGGTGCGGGTTCGCTTGTTGTGGCGTGATGTTCCCGCGAGTTTCGCCGCGTTGGTGTTGAAAGTTCCTGGCTCGAGTATTCCTGTCCGAGAACTGGGTGTATGGCGTGGTCGAGCGCTACGTTAAGACAATGAAAGACTTAAACATAGTCTCCTAGAATCGTTCCTTTCAAACCTGCCCACGATTTGGGGCATTTGCTCGGAAATCATAAAACCCAACCTCAGGATTGAATTTCTCAGTGTCAAACCCAAGACTTGCCGCCACCATCGCCGCCTGTGTTGGCGTGATGAACGGCACAATCGAAACGTTATCCCACCACGCTTCCCCCTTGGATTCTTCACGCTCGAGCAAGCCACGCGACGCACTCCAAGGGCGCACCCGACGCCCCCACCAAGACGCCTCAGCAATGTTCTTGCTGTCAGCACTCGCTTGTTTGTGCTCTTCGGCTCGAGCTTCCCGAATTTCTTCTTTGACCCGCTCAAGCCTATCCTCAAAGTATGCCACGCTGTCAGTATTGCCCTCGTCTCGAGCTTTCTTTAACTGGCAGATCAGGGCAGCAATTCGCACCTCATCACCCTCACCGCCGATTCTTCGGGCTTCGGCTTCACAGCGTCTTGCATCATCCTCGAGTCCAAGCTTTCGTGCTTCGTCCGCCGCCGCTTGCCACTCCAGGGCGTGTTCGACTTGGGTCTTAAAGGCTTCTTTGGCTTCAACCTCGAGTTCTTCTAACTTTTCGGATTGCTTCATAAGGTACTTTGTGCAATACCTGACCGCGTGTTCAGCACCTTTGACAGCACGAATATGCACCACGGCTCGAGTTTGCCCGAGAAGGTTTTTCCACTGGTTAGAAATGCTTTGCACCCCGATAAACGGCGCACAGATCAGCAAGACGTGAAAGTGAGGGAAGCCGCTCGAGTGCAATTCAGTCACCCTAAAGAATTTCATGTTCGGGTAGCTTTTACGCCACCAAGTCGCCAGGGCGTTCCAAGCTTTGGTCATGCGTTCGTAACAGGCTTGGGGTGTCTGGTCTTGCGGGTCAACAGTGAGGGTTAAGAAACTGCACCGTTTGTTTGTACCGCGCCCAAGGCTTTTGAAGAGCGAACGAATCCCACCATGTAAACGCCCGTTCAATTTGCGACGCTTGCGGGTGGCGCTGTGAGCTTCGCGCCAAGAGTTACCAGCCGGTGCAATGACCATGCGTTGACTCGAGGCGAGCATCAAAGAGCGTTTTATTGCCATGATGCACCCGCCCGACCAGCGCACAACAGCACCCGACTCGAAAACGATTCAAGTTTATTGCTGTGAACATTCCAGCGATCTACGGCAAGCCCAAAACCAACACCAAGAAACCCGACTCGAGTTAAAAGCGCTGTTCTGGTCTTGGTTTGATTTAAGGACAGGGGTATCAAGTAAACGGTAGCTTGTGGTTTTTGCTTCATATCGCACCGTGATTTCTAAGTGTTCCTAAGCCAAAATCGGCAGCGCATGAAGCCATCCAATCGGCTAAAGGCTCGAAAAAGTACGCTCGAGCTTCAGGTGAGACACTGCCAACCGGACAGAGGAAAAGACGACCACCGAAGTACAGGGCGTTTAACCTCAGAAAGTCAGTGATGCACTCTGGGAATTCTGCCAGCGCCAACGGCTCGAGAATGCCCGTGCTTGGGGTTGTGAGGGCTTTGGGCGCGTCTTGAATGCCAGCTTCGAGAATCAACAACCGCGCCGCGTCTCGAGGATTGTAAGAGCACAGGTCGGTCAGGAATTGATACGCGTTCCAAGATTTCGGCATGGCGAAGTCGGTCAGAATCCAAGTGCCATCAGAAAAGCGTTTTAAAGCCGCGTCGGTGTCTCGAGATTCGGAACGCCAGACGGGACGGACTCGAAAGCCACGCTCGAGCGCGTTGGGGAAGTGGCGCTCGAGCAAGGCGGGAAGGTCAGCCGATTGAATGGCGGCAGTGAGGGCGCTACCCATGATCTACCTCAAGCTGTGCTGCCAGTTCTAAAAGCCACATCAAAGCACGACGGCGACACGCCAAAACACCACCCGACAAAGCGGCATTTGTGTAGGTCACGCTTACCTGTAAAACTTGATTTGCACGCGATTTTTTGAGTGCCTGTTTCATCGCGCATCCATAAGAAAAACGCCCTGAATCCTTTGACAGACCCAAGACGAAACAAGGTTAAACTTGCGTTGTGTACGGTATTTTATTCCAACGTCACCAAGTAATCGTACAAATCTGGACCGCCCGTGTGCACTTCAACACCCAATTGCGGCATTTCAGAATTGATCCGTGCCAGCAAGCCTTGAGAGGTTTCACTCGAGACGTTTGGACCCGTGAACACCGTCACGATTTCTTGACTGACGTAAGCGCCCTTCAGCATCGTCAGCACGGCATCTTCACTCGAGCCGCCATTGGTCACAAGTACATCATCACGCAAACCGATCACGTCGCCCTCAACAATGTCGCGTCCGTCGATGCTGGTGGTACGGCTGGCGTGCGTGACTTCAAAGGTGGTCACTCGAGCGGCAGCTTCCTGCATTTCTGGAATTAAATTTTCGGCGTTGCTGCTGCCATTAAACGCGAGTGCCGCGCCCAAACCTGCGCCCAAAGTTTTGGTTGGAATCACGTGCAGGCGTTTGCCGCTGCCGTCGCTGGCGGCGAGTTCTCTGGCTTTTTCGGCTGCCATAATCACGTTTTTGTTGTTTGGCAGCACGATCACGTCGTCGGATTCGACGCTTTTGGCGGCATCGAGAATGTCTTGAACGCTCGGGTTTTGGGTTTGCCCACCCGAGACGATGCGCACGCCAAGGCTGCGGAACACCTTGACAAGCCCGTAACCCGAGACGACCGCCACAGCCGCCGTCGGCGGGGCGTCTTGACGGCTTGCAGCGCCCGCCATCGCCAAGATTTCGGTGTGTTGCTGGCTCATGTCCTCAATTTTGGAACGCACCATCTTGCCGTGACGCGCCACCAGTGCCAGCAGTTGGTCTGGGTCGTCGGTGTGAATGTGCCCCTTGACAAAACCTTCCGCGCCAACCACCAGCAGGGAATCGCCGTAAGGTAGCACCAATTCCCGAATTTCGGGTGCGGTTTTGGTGGCATTCTCGAGCAAGAATTCGGTGCAGTAGCCAAATTCTTCGTTCTCGAATTGATCCTGGGCATACGATTCAATCACGGGCGCAGGCGGCAGTTCGCGTCCCTCGAGATGCGCCAGCACGCCTTCAAAGATGTGCAAGAATCCTGCACCACCAGAGTCCACCACGCCAGCCTGTTTTAAAACGGGCAAAAGGTTGGTGGTGTTGACCAGACTGACATGTCCCGCCTCGAGCGCGGCTTTGAGAAGGTCATGCACGTTCAAACTCGAGTCCCTGGTGAAGGCGGTTCTTGCGCCTTCGGCGGTTTCTCGAGCCACGGTCAGAATGGTTCCCTCGACGGGTTTCATGACGGCGGCATAACCCGCTTTGGCGGCTCTCTCAAACGCTTCAACCAAGACCATGCTCGAGATTTCTGTCACGTCGCGCACGACCTCGGTGAAGCCTTTCAAGAGTTGCGAAAGAATCACGCCCGAGTTGCCTCGAGCGCCCAGCAGCGACCCGTAACTGATCGCCCTGGCAACCTCAGACATGCGGTTTTGATCGGCAATGTCGAGTTCGCGGCGCACCGATTGCATGGTCAGGTGCATGTTCGTGCCGGTATCGCCGTCGGGAACAGGATAGACGTTCAAGGCGTTGACCTCATCTTTGAAAACGCCCAACCAATCTGTGGCGTAGACAAAACATGTTGCCAATTGCTGGCTGGTCAGCAGTTCATTCACCTCGAGTCCTCCTCAAGCCAGCCTTTCCAGGTTTGCCAGCCGTCGCTTTTGCCACACCCACCACGTGCACACTGACACCCTCGAGCTGAACGCCAGCCAGGGTTTTGGCGGTGTAAACGATTCGTTCACGGACGTTTTCGGCAACCGTCGAAATGTTCGTGCCGAACGCCACAACGATATGCACATCGACGGTTCTGGCATTTGGTTCGCCAGCCACCAGCACGCCGTCGCTGGCTTGGGCGCGTCCGAGAATCTTTTGCAAGCCCTCTTTGAGGTTAGAGGGAGCCATGCCCACCACACCAGGAACCTCATGCGCGGCAAGCCCCAGCAACGAGGCGAGCGCATTTTCGGTCACGGTTAAAGTACCTTTCATAATCCCTCCAGCATACCCGAGGTTTGATGCTCGAGAAACCCGTATTTTCTGAGTGTTTTTTAGTATACGTGCTCGAGCTTCCAAAATACACCAATCAATTCAATGTCCGACAGATGGTTGATCGGCTTCAATCGCGGCGGCGTTGGCATCGCGGCGGCTTTGGTTAAAGACGGGGTTTCTAAATGCCGCCACCGCAATGGCGAGCGCCCCGAGCAACAAACCGCTGCTGACATAAAAAGCGATACCTGGAATTTGTGGGTTGGTGTCTTTTCGCGTAAAAAATGCGAACAGGTTATTGAAAATCAGCGGTCCAATCAGGTTCACGACGCTCATCAGGCTGGACAAACTGCCCTGCAAAGCCCCCTGTTCGTTCGGAGCGACGCTTCTGGAGATCAAACCCTGCGTGGCTGGACCGCCAATGCCGCCAATGGACCCAAAGACCAGAATCACGTAAATCATCCAACCCTGGCTTGCCAGTCCGTACAGCAAAAACGAGATTGCGCCGATTGCCAGACCAATCACAATCGAGCGGCGTTCCCCGAGTCTGGGCACGATTTGTCTGACCAGACCACCCTGCACAATCGCAGCCGTCAAGC
Organism: Deinococcales bacterium; assembly: GCA_025352125.1. Taxonomy (GTDB): domain Bacteria; phylum Deinococcota; class Deinococci; order Deinococcales; family JAAFIG01; genus JANXTZ01. The sequence goes on from JANXTZ010000031.1 coordinate 18,453, forward strand.
CAACCACCGCCAGGGAAATGCCGACATCTCGAGCGTTCCAGTTGTACCTAAACCCCGTGTAAAAAACCCAGGTGTTTTGCAGCGCGTTCTGGGCAAGGTTTGCCAGAAATATTGAACCGACCAATCCGAGTACGACAGGGTAACGCGTTAACCCGAGCAGTGATCCTATCGGGTTGGCTCGCGCCCAACTGAACTCGCGGCGATTTTGGGGTTTCAAAGATTCGGGCAGCACAAAATAACCGTACAACCAATTTAAAAGCGTCAAGCCCGCCGCCACAAAAAATGGCACGCGCAAGCCGTAACTCGAGAGCAAGCCGCCCAGCAGTGGTCCGAGGATAAAACCCAAACCGAATGCCGCGCCGATCAGACCAAAGTTCTGGGCGCGTTTTTCGGGTGGGCTGACATCGGCAATGTAGGCGGTCGCCGCCGAAAAGCTTGCGCCCGTAATGCCAGAAACGATACGCCCAATAAAAAACCAACCCAGGTTTGGGGCAAATGCCAGCAGCAAATAATCCACGCCCGAGCCAAACAACGATGCCAGAATCACAGGGCGACGCCCGAGTTTGTCGGACAAGCTGCCCAGAATCGGAGCGAAGACAAAATTCATTAAGGCAAACGAAGCCGAAAGCCAAGCCGAGGTGCTCGAGGCGCTCGAGATGTCACCAGCGAAACTTTCGATCAGTTTGGGAACTATCGGGATCAACAAGCCGACGCCCAGAATGTCGAGGACGAGGGTGACAAAAATAAAGCCGAGTGCCGGTTGACGATTTTGCATGAATACCTTTCAACATCGTTGGTTGCTATCTCTCGAGCACGCCCATCAGCCAATTGCGGTCGGCTTTTAAAAGCACCACCTGCCGCTCGAGCGCAAAATTGACGGCGCTTTTGTGGGTTGGAATGTTCTCGAGGTTGGCGATGTGAGCGTTAAGTTTCTCGAGTCTGATGTTCAAGCACGCCATTCGCTCATCAGGCTCGAGTTCGCTCATGAACATGAGCGCCGTGCTTTCGGGACTCGAGATCGGTTCGGCGCTGCTTAGCTCGGTTCGTAAAAGATTGAGGAATTCCGTCTCGCCGCTTTGGGTGATCGCATAAACTTTGCGCGGTGGTCGGTTGCCCTCCTGCTCGAGTTTGACCGCCACCAGACCAGATTCTCGCAGTCGCTCGAGCAAGGCGTAAGCTGTGGCTTTTTTGAGGTTGGTCACCCTTGCCAGATTCTTCTCGATAAAGTCGTTTAATTGATAGCCGTGTTGGGCTTGGTTTTTCAACAAACCCAGCAACAACAACGCATGATGATCCATTGTTGATCCCCCTCGAGCATAGTCAAACACGGAATAGTCATACTTGACTATGTTTGCACCTACAGTTCGCAGCTTCCACCTATTTTGAAGACCTGACGAATCAACCCAAGCCTCACGTGTTAACCTGAATCCAATGAGCAACAATCCCAAAGGCGACCTGATCGAATACTGCAAACGCAACGGACTCGAGGTTCCAGTCTTTGAGACGGGCGCGACCGGACCAGAGCACCAACCCACCTTCGAGAGCACGGTCATGATCTCGAGCACCACCTGGGCGACCAGCACGGGACGCACCAAACGCGAAGCCGAAAAAGCTGCCGCCCAACAAACCTTGGAAAACTTGGAGCACAACGACCCTGGGGCGCACAACCTCGACCTCGAGCCGAACCCCTGGCCCATCTTCCCAGAGGTCTTGGCACAGTGCTTGAACGTGGCGAATGCCCGTGTCGAAGTGTCCAAACGCGGGCAAGTCGCCACGCTCGAGGTTCGGGATTTGGCACTCGAATTGTACAAGGGTTTACTGACCGATTTGGGCGAAGTGGTTTGAATGACCAGGGCAACCGCAAAGTCATGATTTGAGCAACCTCAAAACATAAGCATCATCCAAAGCCGCTCTGAACCGCTTCGTTGCCACACCGCCTTTCACCGATTTATCTCGTTTCAGCAGACTCAAAGCTAAATGCCGTACCGCCACCAGATTCGCTTGTCCGTTCCCCACTCGAACTCGAGAGTCATCCTCATCAAATGCCACATCCAACACCCAATGCAAACCATTCTCAATACCCCAATGAAACCGTACCGCTCGCATAACTCGACTCGCATCTGATGGAAGGCTCGTGATGAAAAATCGATCCTCAACACTCACAACCCCATTGATTTCTCGAGTACCTCGAACCCGTACCACAGCGTTCAAATCCCGCCAAGCCTGGCGTTCATCCAGAATTTCGAGATTCGTCAACACCCAACATTCTCGAGTTTCAACCCGTCCATGACCTTGATCTACAGTTTTAGCGTAACCATGCTCAATTCCAACCCAGTTCAAACTGTCTGCATGATGGAATAACCACATCGTATCTGCCAAGAGTTTAGGGTGGTTGTCTTTTAACGACAAAACATAATGTGCATGGTGTTCCCTGATCGTCCAAGCAATCGCTTTTTGAGTGCCCATCGCATCAATCGTCACTACTGCCCCAGCAGGTTGAACAACTTCGAGCAATTGTGGGATGACCGTGATTTCATTGGTTTTCGCAGGAACACTGGCTTGACCAAGGGTAATTTCATGTTGACTTGACCAAACACTTACCGTATGAAGTCCATGCTGGTCTGCGTTTCTTGAACGACGCGCTGTTTTACCATCAATGGCAAGAATTTCATCCTCACCTATTGGGAGGTCAGGTAACACGAGTTCTTGTGTCCACTCGAGAAACCGTGATTGCCAGGCACTTGGATTGAGAATCCGAAAAACCCGCTCGAAAGTGTCAATGCTGGGAATGCCGTTGGGTAAATCAAGGAAGGTTTTGAGCCAGTTGTGCTTGGTGTCGGCGTAATGATGAATTTCTGGGTAGGTGTTGGCGTTGCAGATTACGGCAAGTACGGCAATACAAATAATGTCTGCGAGGTTGTGGCGTATGCCTCGAGCTTGTCGAGGGTCAGGAATGGTGGTGAAGTGTTTGAGGAGTCCAAGTGCGTCGATGTCTGGCATTCATTAGGTTATCAGTCTGACTTTGCGGTTGCCCTG
>JANXTZ010000047.1 GCA_025352125.1 Deinococcales bacterium
AAAAGCGGGGAACGGCAGGAGAAGCTCGAGCTGGGTGGCAGAATGCGTTTCGAACTTGGTGTGAAGTGCTGGCGAGTGTGTCACGCAGTTAAATACTGAACATTTCGAGTGCCTCGAGGTGTTTCGGACGTGCTGGATGAAGTTGCTAAGTTGACAGAACCTTGGCAGAGTTGGTTTAGTGAGCGTCTCGCAGCACAATTTCCAGCACCATGCCCGCCAGCGATCCTGCCCGTTAGTTGCACACCTGGGATCAAGACAGGTGCATCTTATGGTCAAGAAGGTGCGTCAACAAATATGAAACCCGCTGTAATCATTCGAAAATGGTGTTTTTTGGTCTGTTCAGGACGCGATTAACATCCATTATTAAGTTAATGTACTGTCAGTGACACCATCAATTTAAACATGACGAACTTTTGGTTTTTACGTTTTCAAACCCCAACAACCACAAACAAGCTACTCCGTCTGTGCGGTCATCAAGCCATGAAATGTCTTCCCTAAAATCCAGGTTTTGTCCTCCTCACCAACAAAATCGCAATGCGTCCTGAAGACCTCGAGCGCCTGACGGTAGGTCATGAAAAACCGCACCACCGGGTAGTCCGACCCCCAACACAGGCGCCGTGCGCCAAAACGATCATAGATTGCCCGCACCAGCTCGAGCGTGTCGTGATACGGGAAATTCCACTCGAGCTTCGCCGCATAGGCAAAGCCAGAAATTTTGATGTAGATATTCTGGCAGCTCGCCGATTCGAGCACCTGATTGAGGTTTTCAGCACTCGCGGCACCGACCCGAGTCCAGCCGAGGTGGTGGCAGAGGATTGCCAAGCTCGGGAATGCTCGAGCGACCTCACGAAGCCTGGCTTGTTGGTGCGGGTAGCACGAGAGGCTGGCAATCAATTTATGCTCGGCGGCAAGGGCAAAGAACTCGAGTCCGTCTCTTGAAGCCAGCCAAGCGCCGTCGTCGTGTTCGTTCAGGTAATGCGTGAAGCCCCGAATCGGAAAGCGCCGGATGACCTCGAGCAAGCGCCCTGCCGCACCGGGTTGCTGGTGCGTGTCCGACCAGGCACTGTCCACATCGGCAAATTGAATCAACCTGCTGGGAAGCCGTGCGACCTGCTCGGCGACGTAGGCGTTGTTCTCAGGGTTGCGCTCAATCTGGGCGCAGATCAGCACCGCCTGATCCACGCCGCTCAGGTCCATTTCATACAGCAACTGTTCGACCTGACCTCGCTGCCCGTCGTCTGGAACGGGCGGCTGGTAGGGCCAGAGCGACCAGGCATGGCTGTGGGTGTCAATGATCATGCTGCAAAAAATGGCACGAGTTGCGCCTCGGGAATCTCGAGACCGAAGCCTGGTGCGTCGTTGGGCGACAGCCAACCGTCGCTGGGAAGTTTCTGTCCCGGGGCGACCCGTCCCTCCTCGAGCGGCACGCCCGGAGCCGAGCCAACAAAAAACTCGCACCAGGGGATTGCCGATTGCCCAAAGCTGAAGTGCTGCCCGAAGGCGGTGTGCCCGCCAGCGTGCAAGATCACGCTCGCGCCCGAGGCTTCTGCCGCCGCGACCACCTTTTGCGCAACGCTCAGACCGCCGCACCAGTTGATGTCGGGTTGCATGATGTCCACCGCATGATGGCTGGCAGCCCACTGGAACGGCAGGCTCGAGTACCAGTGCTCTCCGGTGGCGAGGGTTTGCCAGGGCAGGCGTTGCCGCAGCTCGAGGTGCGCGTCGAGGTCTTCGGGAATCAGGCATTCCTCGATCCACTTGAGCTTGTAGGGGCGCAATTTTTCGGCGAGGCGCACGGTGTACTCGACATCGAACGCCATCCAGCAATCGAGCATCAGCTCGCTCTGGTCACCGATGATGGCTCGAGCCTGGGCGACAAATTCGGCGTTTTTCTCCAGACCGTCCAGACCGTCGGCGGGACCATACGGGCAGGCGAGCTTGAAGGCACGAAAGCCGAGTTCCTTGTACCAGTCCACGTCGTTGCCGGTGGCGTAACAAAATATCTTGTCTCGAGATGCCCCGCCGAGCAATTTGTAAACCGGTTGCCCGAGCAGCTTACCCTTGAGGTCCCAGAGTGCCAGGTCAACGGCGCTGATCGCATACGTTGCCAGCCCGACCGAGCCGTAAGGTTTGGTCAGGCGAAACATCATGTCCGACAGGCGGTCGGTGGCGAAGCAATCCTCGCCGATCAATCTTGGCGCGAGGTGGTCTTCGATCACGGCGGCGACGGGTCGCCCGTATCCCGTCTGACCCAGCCCAAAACTGCCGTCCTCTGCCGTGACCTTGCACCAGACATCTCCCCAGGGTGGTGTCCAGAGGTTGCGGTGGCGCTTGACGTGCGCGAACTTGGACATCGGATTGGCGACCTCCGCCTCCTCTGCCCAGCCAGGGCGACGCTGCGGGGTCTTGACGGGTTTGGCGGGTTGCTCGAGCCTGAACACCTCAATGCGCTTGATCTTCATGGTCTTGCTCCTTTGCGTACAGCGATTTGACCAGCACGCCCTGACCGTCTTGTGCCGCCGAGCGGTAGGCTGCCTCGAGAAATTCCACGGTGCGCCAGCCAATCTCGGCGCTCGAGTGGTTCGTGTCCAGACCCAAAATCACGCCGATCAGGTTGTTGACCGGTGCATCACGCGGGTACATCTGCTCGCCCTGGTTGGGTGACTCGAGCACGCGCTTGCCCTCGGGGGTCACGATCAGGGCGCGCCGGGCGTACATGTCGAGTTCGACGCTGCCGCGCTCGCAATGGACTTGCAGGTCAACCCGTCCGCTTGAGCCGTTGCCCGTACCGCCGACGCTGCCCAGACCGCCACCCTCGAACTCGAGCATCATCACGTCCACCAGGTCGAGCGCCAGCCCGTGGTTGTGCATCAGCGCGTGCACCCGTTTGGGGCGCAACTGCGTGGTAAAAAACATCAGCCCCGCCGAGTGCGTGATCTGCAAGTGACCCTCGCCACCGCCCGAGAGGCTGGGCTGGCTGTAGACGCTGCCGGGACCGTGAACAGCCGCGTCAAGCTTGAGGTCGCCGCGCAAAAAACCGATGATCGAGTTGACGGCCGAGCAGTTCACATACTGCACCGCGCCCAGTTTGCCGGAGGCGATCACGGCTCGAGCCGTGATCGCCTCGCGGGTGTAATGCCAGGGGTAGCCCATGATCAACTCGCGCTGCCGCTGCTGGGCGAGCAACACCAATTCGCGGGCGTGGCTGGCGTGCAGGGTCATGGGTTTCTCGAGCATGACATGCAAGCCGTGCTCGAGACAGGTTTTGCTGATCGCATAATGGCTGGCGTGGTTGGTGGCGATGACCGCGCCATCGAGGCTTTCCTGCTCGAGCATCTCTTGAAGGTCGGTGTAGCGCCGTGCCAGACCAAACGCCTCGCCCGCCGCCCTCAGCTTGCCCGGGTCCGAATCGCACAACACGATGCCAGAGACATGTTCGCTGGCTTGCAAGGCTGGAATATGGCTGGCGGTCGCCCACCAACCTGTGCCGACCACCGCGATTCTGGCGCTCGGGTTCATGGTTGCAGCAGCACTTTCGAGACGTTGCCTGGCGCGTCAATCAGACGATCAAACCATTGCCCGCCACTCTCGAGTGCCGCCTCGACAATCCACGGGTCGAGCCGAATTTCGTCACGGACGAGCATCTCGAGTGCCTCGACGAAGTTGGCGGGCGAGTAGGCAAACGAACCCTTGAGCACGATCTCACGGCGAATGACTTCGGCAACGGGCATGTTGCTCACCTCCTCGTGCAAGCCCGACAGGATCATCGTGCCTGCCGAGCGCGTCGCGAAGATGCACTGCGCCCTGGTCACTGCCGTTCCCACCGCATCGAGCGAGACCGCCACCCCAAGCCCGCCCGTGGCTTCGCGCACGGTCTTGACCACGTCTGTTTCTCGAGGCGCGAGGGCGTGACCACCCAGGGTTGCCCCCATCGCCAGACGTTCCGCGTCGAGGTCTGCGATAAAAACCCGCTTTGCCCCTCGAGCCTTGAAGACCTGCAATGCCAGCAGTCCAATCGGTCCAGCCCCGAGGATCAGGGCATCTTCGTCCGCCACCTCGCCCGCCAGCTCGCCGATTCGCACCGCCACCGCGACGGGTTCGGTCAGTGCGCCCGTGCGGGCTGACATGCCCTCGGGCAGCACATGCAGCAGTTCGGCGGGCACTTTAATGAATTCGCTATATGCCCCAGGAAGGTGCGCCCCCAGAAGCTGTCTCGAGGCGCACAGGTGGTTGAGACCTCGACGGCAGTGATGGCACGTGCCGCACGAAACCAGCGGATTGACCGTGACCTGCCGCCCCAACGCCAGATTGGGCTTGATCTCGAGCGCCCCGTCGCCGAGGGACACGATCTCGCCCGAGAACTCGTGACCCATCACCAGCGGCGGCACGCGCAGGGCGTTGTGTCCCAGATAGCCGCTCAGTTCCGAACCGCAGATTCCGGCGTAAATGACGCGCAATATGACTTCCCCTCGAGCCGCAATCGGATCGGCAAGGCTTCGCATGACCATTTTTCGGGGTGCTTCCCAGACCAGTGCTTTCATCAAAATTCTCCTTTGAACGCTGCAAAATCGATGCGCCGCAAATTGCGGCATAATGCCAGTGGATGCCCAAGATTCAAAAACCCGATTTGACCTCCAGAATAGCCCTTGTGACCGGAGCCAGCCGAGGACTTGGGCGAGCCACGGCGCAGACCCTGGCGGCGCACGGCGCTCAGGTTGTGCTGGTGGCGCGAAGCCAGCAGGGTCTGGAGGAAACCGCCCGGTTGATCTCGAGCCAGGGTGGGCGGGCAGTGGTGATTCAAACCGACCTGAGCGATCTGAATGCCGTTGCAGCAATTCAAGATCGGCTCGAGACTGACCTTGGAAAGCCGGATATCCTGATCAACGCGGCGGGAATGTTCGGTCCGATTGATTTCTTCAAGGACGCTGACCCTCAATCGTGGCTCGAGACGATGCGGGTCAACACCCTCACGCCGTACCTGCTGAGTCGCGCCTTCGTTGGCGGGATGCTCGAGCGGGGCTGGGGTCGGATCGTCAATTTCAGTTCGGCTGCGAGCCTTCACACCCCAGGCGCACTGAACAGCGCCTACGGCACGAGCAAGGTCGCCCTGAACCAGATGCGCCATCTGGCTGCCGAACTTGAGGGTTCGGGCGTGACCGCCAATGTGATTCATCCGGGTGAGGTCAAGACCGAGATGTGGGCGGAGATTCGGCACAACGTCAATCAGATCGAGGGCGCGGCGGGAGCCAGTTACCGCAACTGGGCGGCATGGGTCGCCGAGACGGGCGGCGATGACCCGCAAAAGGCGGCTGATCTGGTGCTGAATTTGATGCGTAACGAAGCCGCTAGCCTCAACGGACGGTTTCTCTGGATCGAGGATGGTCTGCAAGCCCCGATTCCAAGCTGGGGCGACCCGCTCGAGACGCTGCCCTGGCAGACAAAACCTCATCGCAAAACCTCGAGTTGATCGCCTGAGAGCCAAACGCCTGCCGCACTGAGGCTGTCCTCGAGCTGGGAAATGGTTCTGGGACCGATGATCGGAATCGTGGGAAACGGCTGTGAGAGCAAGTACCCGAGCACGACCTGGCTCAGGCTGAGGTTCGACTCGCGCATGATCTGCTGGATTTTTTGAAAGCGTTCGAGGTTGGGCATGAGCGGATAGGGTCGGCGCAAATCGGGGTTCATCTGCTCGAGGCTGCCCTCAAGCATTCGCTGGAACAGACCGTTGGCTTGGGCGCTGTAGGGAATCGCCGCGATGCCCGTGCGGTGGTGGTACTGCTCGAGCGCGGTGTTCTTCGTGGTGGTGGTCTTGTCCGCGATGTTTTCTGGGTCAATCACCGCGACGTTCCACAAGACCTGATCGGCAACAAAGCCCTGAATCCCATGATCTCGAGCGTAATCCTGCGCCAACAGAAAGCGCTCGAGCGTCCAGTTTGAGGCTCCAAAATACCGAATCTTTCCCGCCCTCACCTGAAGGTTCAGCGTCTCGAGAATTTCTTGGACGGGTCTGGCGGGTTCGTCGCGGTGCAGCCAGTAGAGGTCAATCCAATCGGTCTGAAGCGAGACGAGGCTCTGGTCAAGGTCATGCACGATGTCTTCGGGGGCGAGGCGCGAAAGCTGCATCGTCTCGAGGCGCGGGTGAGCGCCTTTGGTGGCAAGCACAACCTGATCGCGGTTGCTGCGGGCTTTCAACCACCTGCCGATGGTTTTTTCGCTGCGGCTCTTCTCGCCAGGAATCCAGTCCGAATAGACGTTGGCGCTGTCCAGAAAGTTCCCGCCGAAATCGAGATAACGGTCCAGCATCGTGAAAGAACTCGGCAGATCAATCGTCGCACCCAAACCAACCGTGCCCAGACAGATTTCGGAAACCTCGAGCCTGCTGTCAGGAATTCTAAGGCGTTTCATGCACCACCCGAGGGTTCGAGCAAGAGCGGGCTGATCGGGAAATCCTGCTCGAGCAAAACAGGACGCGCCTCGCGGATCGAGCGTTTCAGGGCAGCCTCGAACTGCAACTCGCGCAAGCCTGCCACACCAGGCACGGGCGCGGGCAAGCCCGAACGCACCGAATCGAGGTACGCCGCAATGGATTTGCCGAACGAAGCCTGGTACTGATCCCACCTCGAGCCGTCCCGCGCGAGGGCGTGCGTGACCTGACGGGCACTGCGGTAATCCAGAACCTCGAGATCACCGTCCAGATCGCGCATGGTCAGCCGTCCGTGATCGAAGGCAAAGGTCAGCTCGAACAATGGCAGTTTGAAATCAATCTCGCCCGTGCCGATCAGCGTGCCGCTGGCATCGTTGTCCAACACAAATGCCGCCGTGACGTTTGAGATTCCCTCAGCCCCCATCACCGCACGCTGCGTGGTCGCCCTGAGCGCCGTGATGGACTGCACCGAACCCATGATCTCGAGCATCAAATCAATACAGTGGCTCCAGCAGGCGTAATGCACCAAACCCGTGAAATGCACAGGTCGCCCTAAATTGAGTTCTGCGATCAAGGCTCGAGCTTTGAGGGTCTGGTCAAAAAAGCGGTAGTTGAAGACCATCGCGGTCTGTGTGCCCACGGCATGGGCTTTTAAGAGCAGGGCGTGCGCCTCGAGAAAGTCCTTCTCGCTAACGCTCGCCTGACCCAGTTTGGCGACCAGGGGCTTTTCAAAAAACATGCGCTTTGGACGAAGCTCGAGCAGTTCTTGTGAAACCCGTAAGCGCTCGGTTTCACTGGTCAAGACCATCACCATATCGGGGTCTTGCTGCATCAGTTCATCAAGCGAATCCATCACGCGCCCGCCAAAACGTTCCGCGAGGGCGAGTGCCTTTTGGCGGCTTCGGTTGAAGTACAACAAGCTCACGTCCGCGTGCCGAACGAGCTGGGGCAGGTAGCTCTGTGTTGCCACCTTGCCCGTGCCAACGATGGCGATCTTCAGGCTCATGCCTGACCAAGCTCAGTCAAGACAGGAATCCCATAGATCCAACGTCCCACCGATGCTGGTGTGACCTCGAGCCGCCAGTGACCATGCTCGAGGGTGCAGTTGAGGGCATTGCCAACTGAGCCTGGCTTTGCTGCCTCGGCAAAAAACTGCATCGCCGTGGCGGGGTCATGGGCAGGGATTTTTAAAGTCGCCGCCGTATCGCACCAGACAATCAACCTCGCACCGCGCTCGAGTTGACGCGCCTCGGAGACAGCTGCCCAGCCGACCTGACCAACCACACGATCCGCAAATTCAAAGCGCCTGCCATCCACCGTCAGGCTCGAGCAATCGTGTCCAGCGAAGGCAATCAGATTTCCTGTTTGATTCAACCTGAACGCCATCGCGCCGCGTCCCTGGTAATCGAGCCGATGCCCAGCCACCGCAAACGCCTCAAGGTTCAGGTGATCTGAGGGTAACTCGAGGCGTTTCAAAGTCTCGAGGTCGTCCTCGGGCTTGCGGGAGAAACCGCCGTACCAGTCTTCCTCGAGTGTGGTCAGGTGCGGCGCAAGTGTGATCGTGCCGTTGGGGAAACGACAGGCGAGAACATCGCTGGTTCTCGAGACTACAGTCGGATTGTCCGTTCCGGCGTAAGCGCCCAGCGCATCCAGCGCCTCAAACCAGTTGCGGGTTTCAAAACCCATGCTCTGCGATTGATCGTCGCGGGGGCGATACCCGAGGAAGACGAGCATGCCCTTGCCGTGTGGGCGCAACGTGCCGACGACGAACTTGCCGCTGCGGGCGACGACGCAGGTCCCTGGCATTGGTGTGACCGGATGAATGTGATCCACCAGAAAATCGGTCAACACCGTCTGGCTCGAGACGGACTCGAGGTCGGCTTCAAAACTGATCTGACGACCTGGCGCGAACTGTCCCCAACCGTCCTGGCTCGGCAAGACCGAAATGCCAAACAGTTTTGAGAATCGCTCGAGAATCGGTTGACCCTCACGATCCAAACGCGGTGGCGCGGCACTCCAGATGACCCGTCCGCCGCTGGCGGCGAAGCGTTCCATCAACTCGAGCAGGGCAATGCTCGGGAAAGGCTCGAAGCTGGCGATCAGGGTCGTGAAGCTGCGTCCCGCCAGCTCGAGCGCCCCGTTTTTGACCTTTGCCAGCTCGAGCAACTTGGCGGCACTGATCGTGTTGGCATAACCGTACTGCGTCATCCACGAACCAAAACGCTCCTCGGCGCTCACCAGGTCGAGTGGGTAGAGCATCAGCACCTCAATCTCGCGGTGCTGCAATTCCTGCACCACCCCGAAGATGTTGAACTCGTGGCTCGCACCGAAGGCGTTGTTGATCTGCTGTCGCCTCCAGGCAATCTCGAGCGGCATGCCCCAGTGGGCGCAGTAGGCGTAAGGCACCTCATTGAGGCTGCCAATCGAGCACGCCAGCGCCGCGCCGTGATAGTTGCGATCCAGCCAGCCGCACTCGGGATGGTCGGTTCCCGAACCGGTCAGGTACTCGCCCCACTTGAAGTAATCGTGACAGGCGCTGGCGGCTTGATGCACGGTGTTGGACCAGACAAAATGCGAGCCGTACTCGTACTTCAGGCTATACTCGTTCCTCGCGCCGCTGCGCCAGTGGTCAATGGTCGGGCTTTCCGCCCAGGTCGCGTGCGCTCGGGTGTAGAGCTTGTGTCCGATCTGGCTTTCGGCGTAGCGCCTCGCCCCGAGGAACAGGTCAACCACGCCGTTTTGCAGCAGCTCAAAGTACCTCGAGCGGAACAGCGCGGTCTGGTGAATCTCGTCTGGGGTCGAGCCGAACACGTGTTGCACGGCTTGCAGGGCGCTCATGTCGGAGGCGAAATCCTCCTGCCCGTAAGCAAAGTAAATCATGTACTTGGCGAGGTCGTCGTACTGAGCGCCGTAACGCGCGGCAAACTGGCGCTCGAGACCTGGGCTGACGTAGCGCAGCGCGAACTGACCGTGCTCGTGGTGGTTGAAGTAATCCCAGTCCTGCTGAATGTGCATCTCGTCCGAGTAAAACCCCGAGAGCTGCACGCCCGCTCGCAGATACTTGTCGAGCAGTTCTTTCAGGTAAGGCGCGGCGCTCGGGCTGAAGTAATCCATCTCGAGCACGCGGTACTGCTGCACCACCAGTACGCGGTCGAGGTCGCCGATGTCGGGGCGTCCACGCCCGCTGACCTGAACGCGACGGGCGATGTGCGAGGAACTGATGCCCTCAAACACCTCAAGGCTGGCGAGTTCGCTGATCTCGATCATCTCGTCTGGCTTGACGGCACGGCACGAGGTAGAAGGCACGACCTCTTCACGAAAGGCAAAGACCCGCACCCCGATAGGCTCAAGGTCAACTGGTCCCTTGTTGTTGACCCAGCGCTGATGCTGCCAGAACGCCACACTGAACGCCCCCGTGGTCAGGTCGCGCAAACCCTTGCGGTACTGATACCAGCGCCCGCTCTCGCCGGTCTGTCTGGCGTAAGCCGTGCCGATCTCGAGTGGACTGAGCAGGCTCAACTCGAGCTTGAGACCATAGTTGGCGGCGAATCGTCCGATGTGGGCGATGTGCTCGACGTACTCGTCCATATCTGGCGTGAGCGCCCGCACGTGGTTGATGCCTGGGCGGTACTGGGCAAAGAAGTGATCAAACGAGACGATCAGGGTGTGCGTCCCCTTGGCTTGCGCCTGCTCGCAGACCTGACGCAGGCTCTGATGCTGGGCTTCAAAACCCAGGGTCAGGTTCAGCACCGCGTCGGGGTCGCTCGAGAGTTGCTGCAGTTCCTGGTCGCTGACCAGGATGATCACGCTGCTCGGCAGTTGCAGCGCCCACGGTCCGGGATAGCTGAGCGCCTCGCCGACATAGACGTTCTCTGGTTCGAGGTTCATGATTCCTCCCGCTCGAGCAGCCCCAAGAGGTTTACGGCGATCACATCGGGCGGGATCGCCATGCCGCCGTACAGGCCGGTGGTCGTGTTGTGCGTGTCTGGAAAGCAGGCGTCAAACATGCCAGCGCGGTACAACTCGAGCGAGTCTGGCAGGTTGTGCGGCAGCCAGTTCTGGTCGTTGTGGTCAATCATCCAGCGCGTTGCTGCCAGCGTCACGCCCAGGTGATAGCGCCGCCAGTCAAGTTCGGGGTCAACCTGCGCCCAGTCAATGCCGTGCCTGAGCGAGAGCGCAAATGTCTCGAGCACCTCCCACTGCACGTGATCGCGCACCCAGTTGGCAAAGTACCAATCGCTGGCGCACAGACAGGGTTTGGTGTTGTAGAGCATCGGCTTGTCGGACGGCTCCCAGAGATGCGTGAACGGCAGCAGGCAGCGAATCCAGTGAGTCGCCCTCTCGAGGTAACGCGGCTCCGAAAAGACCTTGAAACCCAGGTAATAGGCCACCGCCGCGTGTCCAGCCGCCAGCAGGTTCGGGGCGTGCAGGGGTGTCTCCCAGAAATCGCCGCCCTCTGGTCGGGTCAGGGGCAGACACCACTCGAGCGCCCCCTGTGCCGCGTCTCGACAGCGCGAATCCTGTGTGGCCGCAAAAAGTTCCAGCAACTCGAGCGCGGCAAGCGCGCCCATGTCGAGCGCGGTGTCCTGCGCCAAGCCCATCGGCTCGAGAAATTCGCGTGCCACGACAAAATCGTCCTTGGCGTAATGCCGCCCGTCGGGGTCGAACGGGAACGAGCCATCCTCGCGCTGATACGAGATCAACTTCAAACCGCGCTCGAGCAGCGCGTCCTGATCTGGTTTTTTTGGCTCTTGTTGCCTGCACCACTCGAGTTTTGCCTGCAAGCCTCGCGCCAGCTCGGACGCTGGGTTGCGGGCGATGTAACCCTCGAGAAACCGTGGCACTGTTGAGCGGATGTCGCCGGGTGTTTGGGTCGTGCCAAAGCCCTTTCCCTCGTGCCAGAGGTGGCTGTTGTAGGCAGTTGCAATCCGCTCGAGCGCTTCGGGCAGACTCCAACGGGCAGTGATCTCAGGCAGTCCGTGGCGCTTGACCCAGTCGCTCACCACCGCCAGGCTGTCGCCCTCGACCAGAAACACTTCCGCCTCAAATTCGATCCACTGCTCCTTGTGCAACTCGAGCGGAGGCTCGGCGTAAACCTGATTCTCGAGCGCCTCGAGTTGCACCTCTGGCAGCATCAGCCCGAGCAAATGGTTCTCGCGGCGGTCAATGAAATTGGGCGAGGCGAACGCCGCTTGCGGGTGATGCCTGGGGTTGTTGAACCAACCGGAGGCGTGCTGGCGCGGATTCCAGGCGAGACCGATGCCGACCCCGCCATGGCTGAGCGCCATGACTGGAATGGCAATCTTGTTGGGATGCGGCACAAAACGCTGCGCCCAGGGGTCTTTGAACCAGTCGGTGCCACTCGACCATTCGCGTCCCTCGAGCCATTCAATCCCTGGGAAGATCGCGTCGGTTTTTTCGGAACCAAAACCGTCCTGTCCGACCTTGAGCCACGGACCGCGAATGTAACGGGCGTACTGGTTGGCGTTGGATTTGAGTTTGTACGAGAGCTGCAAAACGGGCGCGTTCGGCTCGAGCGTGATCGTGACCTCACCCTCGAGACAGTGTTGCTCGAGTGGATAATTGATCCAGGACTCAAACGAGGTGCCGCGCAACTTGTCTTTCATGACCAGCGAGGCGACCTTGAAAACCAGCCGCTCGCCAAACTCGCCCTGCTCGCGGCGGTAGTCTTGCGCCTCGAGCCGCATCGGGATTTCCTGATCGCGCAGCATCAGCTCGCCAAAATGATCGAGCACCGCCATGAACTTCCCCGAGGCGCTGAACAACTCGCCCCAGCCCCAGCCCGTGCGGCGCTTAAACAGCTCGAGCCGGATATGCGCGTTCTCGAGGGTGATGGTCTCATTGGCGTAACTGGCGTGTTTGTGCTTTGGCATTGGTGTGACCTCGTTTCAGGGCGTGTCAAGGTTTTCAAAGATCAATTGCACCGGTCCCAGCAAGCCCGAGGTGCGCTCGAAACGCTCAAAGCTGTTGGCATTCGTGTTGGCGACCACAACTTTGAATTCATTCAGACCCGTGCGAAGATGGTCGGTGATGTCCAGGCGGTAAGGGCTCCAGGCGAGCGCCTCGAGCGGCGTGCCATTGATGCTGACCTGCGCCGTTTCAAACACCGTCCCGAGATCGAGCATGACCCGAGTCTCTGGGTTCAGGGCTTGATCGAGCTGGTATTGGCTGCGATACGTGCCCTGTCCAGAACAAAAAGGTTTCCCGAGCGCCGCCCAGCTCTGCAAGGCTCTATTTGAGCGCACCTCTTCCAGCTCGAGCGTCCAATCCTCGATCAAAACCCGCTGGCTGTAGGTTGGTTTTCTGGTCGCCGGAAACGTTCCGGCTTGCACGACCAGGATTTTGGATTCCCAGGCTTCAAACCGCAGCTCGAGTTCGGTTCGACCGTTGGCGGCAATTCCCCCGAGTTGGACGCGCCGTCCCGAGTCGGCAAACCACTGCTCGACCACGCCCGCCCCCTCGAGTTTGACCTTCGCCTCGAGCGACGTTTCTGATTCGTTGACCAGAAAGTACAGATCGCTAGCCTCACCCCGTCGGTGAAGGCTGCGCAGCGCGGCTCGAGGAGGGCGCAGGCTGGCGTCCTTGAAGTAGGGTCGGCTGCTCTGCGAGACCAACCACTCGCCCTCGCGTCCAATCACCTGGACTTCTGGGTCCGCCGGAATCACCCGGGCGAGCGCCGCGATGGTCGCCTGTGTGCCAGCGTTCAAGCCAAGCTGCCCAGAATCCCACGAAACCACACCAGGCTGTCCAAGGGCATCTCGAGCCGCAGCCCAGCGTTCTGGGGTTGATCCGATCAATTGCTGGGGCAGCGTTCCGGTAAAAAAAACCGTGCCGCCGTTGCTGGCAAAATCCAACATGTGTTGCAGGGCAGAGGCAAACATCACCTCGAGCGGAGGCACGATCAGCACCCTGAATGCCTCGGCACCCATATGAACTTGAGCGTCCTGAATCTGGCTGACGGCCAGGGTCGAATGGTCAATCAGGTCAAAATCGAACTGTGCCCCCAGTAAGCCCAGCCCCAATTCGAGCAGCGCCAGATCCGTCACGGTGGTCGGGTGATCGCGGTTGGGCAGTTGCCAGGCTTCCCAGATGCCCGCCGGCGGTGAGGCTGAGGGCTGCTCTGGGGTCATGGTCGCCCAGGCGTGCTCGATCGGGTAATACAGCAGCACCGAGGCGACGTGAACGCCGGTCGAGAGCAGGCTCGAGAGGTGGCTGACGTACTTCCAGAGCGGACGGCTGTGCTCCCACCAGGGGTTCTGAAAGAACTCCGAGGGTGGGCACTCGCGTTTTCTGAAATCATCGGTGCTGTAAAAAAAGCCGTGCGGCACCAGCCAGTTCACACCGCGCACGTACTGGTAATCAATGATCTGTTTCATGTAGGGCGGCGCGAGCTTCCAGCCCGTGATGGCAAAAGTTTCGCTCAAGACCCGGCTGCGCCCGTTGGCGTGCGCCACCGAAGCCACGAGCTTCTCTGCGAGCTTGTCATAGACCTCGTCAATCCGGTCCACACCGGGCACGTGAAAGGGACGCAGCGCGGTGAACGGGTTCGCCGAGTGGCGGGTCATGGTGAACAACCACTCCTCCCACTCGAGGTGCCCTGTCAGTTGCACGCCGTGCGACGCACACCAGTTGGCGAGCTTGGCAAAAAAGCGCTCGTCGAGCAGCTCGGCGACCACCCGCCAGTAATCGGCTCGAACGCGTTGACCTTGCGTGCCGAGGTCTTCCCAAAGCGTGTGCAACCAGGGCGCAATCGAATAACCGCAGCGCACTTCAAACTGCGCGGCAAAATCGTGCGTCCAGCCGAGCGTGCCGAGGTTGCGATCCCAGAAGTTGTTGTACAAGCCTGGTTCGTCCACAAAAAAACCCAATATCGTCGAACCGAAATACGATCCAAAGCGTTTGAGGTACTGTTCGTGCGTCTCCTCGAGAAAGACACTCGTCGCCGCATCGTTCATCAGGTCGGCGTAACGGTGGTCCGAGTACGCCGCGATCCAGTCCGTCGGGCGCTGACGGGCGACCATCACGCACCAACGTCCCCCCGGAACCTGCCACGCCAGCCGCCCAGCCTCAAGCTCGAGCGTCTGCGCGGCTTGGGGCTTGTACACGTGACGGTGTTGACTGGTGTCAGACCAGTGCGCTGCCGCCGGAAGGGTGCCGTGGAAGGTCAGGGGGTCGGGCGGAATCGGCACGACCTCGAGAATCTCGGCAACCAGCACAAAACGCACTTCGGTGGGCTGCTCGAGGTTTAGCTCAAAATGGCTCGGTCCCTCGAGGTAATGCCGCTCGAGTCCAAGGTTCTGACCGATGTTGTCGGGGTTGCGCTCGAGCACCCTTCCGCCGGCGTAACCGCTGGGCCAGTTGTCCTCGTCGTAAATCCAGAGCTTCATGCCAAGCCTGGCGGCTTCCTCGATCACCAGACCGCAACGCGCGAACCAGGTTTCGGACAGGTACTCGACCTCGAGTCCGCGCCGCGCATGAATCACAAACGCCAGCACGCCCTGCTGGTGCATCAAACCGATCTGTCGCAGCAACTCCGCTGGCTCGAGCGCCCCATTCCAGAACCACAACGGACAGGCGGAATGCTCGGCGGCTGGTTGGTGAAAGGCGATCTCGAAAGGATTCATGTGCCCGAGTTCCTCGACCAGATCAGCGGGTTGAGCCTCGGGTCGTCGAGCACATCCCCGATCTTGAGGGTTTGCACGTAACTCGAGGGCAACACGTTGCTTTGCCCGTTGAAGCTGCTGCCATCGGGCATGTAGGCGCAGGTCATGGCGCGGCGCGGTCTGGGGGTCATGTTCGCACCCGCGCCGTGGGCGGTGAGTCCATTGTGAAACACCGCCGTGCCCGCCGGACAGGGACACGCCACGGTCTCGAGGCTGCGCCATTGGGGATAGACATCAAACAGGTCTGACATGTTGCGCCCGATGTTAGCGTTGTCAAGCCGAGCGCTCTGGTGGCTGCCCGGCACGTACCAGAGACAACCGTTGCCGAGCGTCGCATCATCGAGCGCCATCCAGAGCGAGATCGCTTCTCGAGAGTAAAACGACCAGTACGGGTTGTCCAGATGCCAGCTTGTGGGGTTGCCGAATGGCGGCTTGATCAGCGCCTGATCGTGCCAGATGCGGATGCCGTCCACCCCAGCAAGCGTGCCTGCAACCTCGCCCAATCTCGGGTCGTGCATCAGATCGTACATACCCTGATGCGTGTCGGCGAGCTTGATGCACTGCACAAAAATCTTGGCCTCAAAAGTGTTCGGGTCGGCTTGGTTGTTCAGCGCCCGCTCCCAGTCCTGCCCTTTCGCCGCCCTGAGCCGTTGCGCCACAGCCACGTCGGTGACGGCACGCCAGCGCTCGAGTTCGGTGGGGTTCAGAAAGTTGTCGATCACCAGGAAACCATTTTCGCTGTATGAATCGATCTGAACTGAGCTGAGTTGGTGGTTCACTGGATTTCTCCTCTCCCAAAAGCAGGGGACCCCGTTGCCGAGATTCAGCGCGAAAAGACCTGCCAACCAAAAAGCTCGAGCCAGAAGCCAGGACCAGCCATCAGTTCGCCCCGCTCCAGTCCAGCGTCATGCCAAGGTGCGGGAGCGAGTTTTGCGCGATGATCTCGTACATCTGGGCTGCCCGCTCGAAAGCAACGATGTGCGTCATGAGCGGTTCGAGCCGCAACTGTCCCGCCCGCATCAAGTTCATGGTCGCCTCGAGCCTTTGGCGCGTCCAACCCGAAACAAAGCGTGCGATCAGTTCTTGTTCTTGCAGCAGCTTCATGTCCGCCCAGACGGTTCCTTGGCTGTAACCGCAGTACACGATCTGTCCGACGCCAGGCTCGAGCAAGCCGATGTATTCTTGCTGCACCGAGACGCGCTGCACCGAATCAAGGATTGCCACCACGGGTTTTGCGCCGCTGAGTTCCATCACTTCCGCTCGCACATCCTCGTTGTGGCTGTTCACTACGGCATCGGCGCTGTGGCGTCGCGCCAGCTCGAGCCGTTCCTCGCGGTGTCCGACCAGGATCACCCTCGCCCCTCGAGCGCGGGCGCACTGGGCGGCAGCCTGTCCGATCAGACCGTCGCCGTAAACCACCACCCAGTTGCCTTGAAGGTTGGCGACTCGAGACGCGGCGTTGTAACCGACCTGAGCCACCACCGTGTGTGCCAGATCGATGTCAGAGACTTCTTCGGGGCAGCGGTACACTTCGCTCGCCAGGCTGTTGGCGAGCGACAGGTGCGCTCCCCAGCGCGGTTGGGCGTGACCCTCCCAAGATCCCGAGGTGGCGAACACCCGCTGACCGAGAGCAAATCCTTGGACCCCTTCACCAATCGACTCGATCACACCGACGCGCTGATAACCAGGCACACAGGGAAAATGTGCCGGTATCGAATCGAATCGCTCTGCCAGCACGTGACCTTCGGTGCCAGCGCTAATCCCGGAGTAACGGGTGCGAATTTGCAGCTCACCAGATCGCGGCTCTGGCATCTCGAGTTGCTCGATCCGAACCAGATTCGGGCTTTGAAAAATGACGGCAGCGGCAGCGCTAGCGCTTTGTCCCATGTCAGCCCTTGACCGCGCCCGAGGTGATGCCGCTGATGAAATATTTCATGCCGAACAAAAACAGGATCAACAACGGAATCGAGGCGATCACGTTGGAAGCCATCTGAGGTCCGTACTCGGTCACGCCAAACGAGCTGGTGAACTGCGTCAGACCGACGCTGACGACCTGCTTGCTGTCGTCGCCGATGACCAGCAGGGGCCAGAGAAAATCGTTGTAGGCTCCGACCATGTGCAGAATCGCAATCGTCATCAAAATGGGCCACGAGAGCGGCACGGCAACTTTGTACCAGAGTTGAAACTCGGTCGCTCCGTCAATCCGTCCCGCCTCAAATAGTTCTTCGGGCAGACCGGCAATGAAGCTGCGTGCCAGGAAAATCCCGATCACCTGACCGCCCGAAGTCCAGGTCAGAATCAGCGCCCAGGCGGTGTTCCAGATGCCAAGTTGACGCACGGTCACGAAGGCGGGAATGATTGTCAGGATGCCCGGAATCGCCAGCAAGCCGACGATCAAGAAGTAAAACAATTCCTTGCCCGGAAAGCGGTGCCGCGCAAACACGTAACCCGAGAGGCTCGAGAGCACCACCACCAGCACCGTCGAGGCGACTGAGTTGATGACGGTGTTGATCGTGTAATGCCCGATGTTTTTGAAACCTTGGGCGTAATTGCCCCAACGCCATGGGTCGGGCAAGCCCCAAAAGTTGGTGTAAATCTGGCTGTTGTCTTTAAACGACATCGAGAGCATCACGTAGACGGGCACAAACGTCAGAAACAAGAACAGTGCCACGAGCAGGTACAAGCCCCATTGCGAGAGGCGCTCCTGGTTTTTTTGACTCGAGCTTCTCAATTTGGGTTGGCTGGGAATGGTCATGTTTGACATCAGGCTTGGTACTCCGCAGATGGACGCAGGAAACGGTTCATGATCACCGTGAACGCCATGATCACGACAAACAGCGCCACGCCAATCGCGGCGGCATAACCGAGGTTGTGAAAGCGGGTCGCGTGGTAGTACATCTCGAGTCCGGGCACGTAGGTCGAATCGAGCGGACCGCCGCCGGTCAAGATCAGGATGCCAGTGAAATCTTGAATGTTGCCGACGAACACCAGAATCAGCAGCAATCGAATCTGACCCGCCAGCAACGGCAAGTGAATGCTGAAAATCCGGCGCAGCGCGTTTGCGCCGTCCATTGTGGCCGACTCGAGCAACTCGCCAGGAATGCCAATCAAGCCCGCGTACAAGACCAGCAAGGGCAGGGCGCTGATGAAGGGAAAACCGATTGCCAGAATCGAGCCGAGCGCCGTGTTCGGCTCACCCAGCCAGGAGTGGGTCAGCGACTCGAGACCGACCGATTTTAGAAAGATGTTGAGAATCCCGAGGTTGGGGTCGTAAATAAAGCGCCAAACCAGAATCGTCGCCACCCCCGGCACAATCGTCGGGATGACAAAGGCGGTACGTGCCCAGTATTGGGTCATGATCGAGCGAATATGAAAGATCACCTCTGCCATGAACAGTGGAAAGACGATGGTCTTGAAAATCCCGACGATCAGGATCACCACCACATTGCCGATGCCGATTGCCAGATAACGGTCCTTGAGCATCGCCTGGAAGTTGGCAAGCCCGATAAATTCGGTGCCGATCGCCGGGTCCCACTTGGTCAACGAGTGGTACAAGCCCGACGCGGCGGGATAATAGTGAAAGATCAAGAGCAGCCCAAAGGTTGGAATCAAGAGCACATACGAATAGCGCGAACGCCAGGCACGCGCTCGACTCGAGTTCCAGTCGTTCAGCAGCTCCTGCCCTTTGGGGTTGCGCCGCAAGTACCAGACACCCAGACCCAGCGCGACCAGAATGCCCAAGCCGACCAGTCCCAGTTGCCAGAGCCGCGCGAAGGCATTGTCCGAAGCGCCAGACAGCGCCAGTTTGAGGTCTATGGCGCTGACCGCGCCAGAGGTGAAGCCTGCGATCAGGGTTTGACCGTCGCCCGAGATCGTCACGCTCGAGGCATTGTTCTGGCTCGGTTCTTGCCAGGCGATCTGCCCTTTGGCATCGAGCAACTGCACGCCGTTTTCGCTGGTGGCAAAGGCAACCCGCGCACCATCGCCGCTCATGGCGAGCGCACGGATTTTGCTCTGTGCCTGGTGCGTCCAGAGCGCCTTGCCACTGGCATCAAAGGCGTACACGTTTCTATCCTGCGAGCCGCCCACGACCTGGCTGCCGTCGCTCGAGATTCCAACCCCCATCATGATGTCGCTGCCGCCCTGTTGCCAGCGCTGCTTGCCGTCCGCATCGAACATGGTCAGGCTGGCATCGTCCGCACCGACGACCAGGTTCTGAGAGTTCGCTTGCAGTGCCAGACTGACCGGACTGCCCGTCAGTTGCCCCTTCCAGAGCGCCTGCCCTTGTTTGTCCAGCAGGTAGACGTGCAAGTCTTTGTTCAACAGCGACGTGTTGTTGACCCCGTATGCCACCCGTTCTGCGCCGCTCGAGAGTGCCACCGAACCCAGTGGTCCGCTGGCGGTTTTGCTCCAGATGACCTTGCCCGCCCGGTCGTACAGGGTCAGGGTGCTGTCCGCCGAAGCCACCGCCACAAAGTCACCCTCGGGCGAGACCGCCACCGAGGTCACGGCGTTCTTGGTCTTGACCGACCACAGCGTTTTGCCAGCGCCATCCAGGACATAGGCGCTCGAGTCTCGAGAGCCGACCACCGTGATCGCGGCATCGCTCGAAGTCCCGAGGGCGTAGACTTCATCCTGGGTTTTGAAGGCAAAACGTTCACCCTGAATCGCCAAGCCCAGGCTTGTCAGGCTCAGGGATGCCAGCAGCATCAGGACTCGTGCCTTGACCCGATTTGTTTGTATTTGGGTGATGCTGGTCATTGCTTGTCCTCGGGGTTGAAGTCTCATGCAGCCTTGATTGCTCTTTTGTTGTGATTTTTGATTGTTGGTTTTGATTGCCTTGATAATTTAAAAGTGCGGGTATTTGGTTGATGCCCAGAGTGACCTCAAATTTGAGGTCACTCTCTTGGGTTGTGCGGGTTAACGTGTTGGTGGTTTCTTTTCTGGTGTTCTGAGATCGTCTGGGGTCAACTTTTGAAACTTCAAGACCTCTTCAAAATTGTCCTGAACATTCTTTTGGTTGGCTGCCGCGAACTCGTCGGTGGTGATCTTGTCCGAGAGGTATTGCTGCATCAGGTTGACCCAGGTGCGAACCGATTCCTGGTAATCGTCGAGTCCTCGAGCGCCAGCCCCGCCGGTGCCAGATTTTTCGGTGTTGCCGATTTGTACGATGTTGGCATAGCGGGCTTTCAGTGCGGCTGGGAAAGCCACATTTTTGACAATCGGTGGTCCAATGATGTTGCCTTTGGGACTCTTGACCGAGAAGTCAATGTACTTGCCGTAGCCCTTTGGGCTGGTGTACCACTGCAAGAAATCAACGTTCAGTTTGTTCTGGGCGAAGCTCTTTTTGGGAGCACCGTAAAAGCCAATCGCCACCGAGATCGTGCGGGCTGGCGCTTGCACGTACTCGCCGGTCATGGAAGGGTTGTTGAACACACCGAGCGGGAACTTCTTTTGGGCAACGACTTTGTCGCCAACTTTAACAAAGTTTGCCAGGTCTTTTTCAAATCCGGTCAAGCGCCAGCCGCCGTCGAGCAGAATTGCGGCTTTTTGCTGCAAGAACAGCGAGTAGGCGGCGTTCTGGTCAATGCCGAACCAGCCCGGCGGGGTGTACTTCGAGAGCAGGTCGTGCAGGTTTTGGTGCAATGCCTTGAGCGGTGCGCTGTCCACGCGCCAGCGGTTCATCTTCGCGTTGGGGTCGGTGAATGATGCCTTGATCGCGGCAAAACGTCGCAACGGGTTGATCGTCACCTTGTCCGAATCGTCGTTGTATGGATCGGTCGGGTCAAATTTGAAGAGCGGATCAATCGTGTTGTCAAAGGTGTAATCGCCGGGTTTTGATCGCTCGTCCTCGATCAGGCTGCGGGTGTACTGATCGGCGTACATGCGGAACATCCAGCCGCCGTTTGATGCCCACAGCGAATCGTAATTGCCCGAGAGCGCAAACGGAATGATGCCCGCCTTCTTGATTTTTTCGCAGGCGGCAAGTAATTCGCTCCAGGTCTTGGGAATGTTTTTGACCCCAGCCTTGCTAAAGAGCGTCTTGTTGTAAAACCACAAGATCTGGACATTCTCGAGGTTGAGGGCGTAAACCTTGGCGTTGGCGTTGATCGCCTGCATGGCTTTGAGGTCAATCGCCTCGCGCCAAGGCTTGCCGCCGATGTACGGGTCAGGCTGATTGAGGTACGGCGCGAAATCGAGGAATTTTCCTTCATTGAGGAGTGCGGCATTTTCGTTGACCAGCACAATATCAAATGAGGGTTCGCCGGCGGCAAATCCGGCGTTGATATAGTCCGCGTAACCTTGCTGCGGCTTGAGGGCAACATTGACCTTCACCCCGGGGTGAATTTTCATGTATTCCTTGGCCATCTTCTCCCAGACATCCTGGTTTTCGCCCTTGATGTTGACATTGATCGTGCCAGACAAATCATCTTGCGCCTGGATCCCAGCCCCAAGGGCGACAATCGCTCCGAGGGTGGCGATTCCACCCGCGAGCAGCCATCTGAGTGAGGTTTTACTTGTTCGCCTTGATTTCATAGCGGCTCCTTTGTGTGTCGAAACGCAGTGTGCCGAAATGCACCGTCTCGATTCTTCCTGCCAAGGCTTGAGTGCCTAGCTGGTTGGATGAATTGCGGCGCCCATCAGGTTTGTCAGGTGATGGGTCAGCAATCGCACCCTCGTTTTGGGTCCTCTGGTTTCCCCCTTTCTTTGTCATTCGCTTTCGAGCAGGGTGGTTTAGCTTGATCCTCGGATGACGAGCTTGACCGCGATTGAAACGTGAGATGGCATGGGTTTTCCTTCGATGCGGGCAATCAGCAAGCGTGCCGCCTGGAGGGCGAGTTCATCGACCGGGAAGTGCACGGAGGTCAACGGCGGATCGGCACTTTGTGCCAATTCAAAATCGTCAAATCCGGTCAGGGCAACGTCGAGTGGGACCTCGAGTCCGTGGGCTTTGATTTCTTGCAGTGCCCCAAACGCCATGCGGTCGCTCGCGGCGACAATCGCGTCTGGGCGTTGTCGGAGTTTGAGCAGGGCACGGGCTGCCAGTCGTCCGCCATTGATGGTGTAGTCGGAGGCGATCTCGAGAGACTTGTTGTGTTTCAGACCGACCGCCGCCAGACCATCGCGGTAGCCGGCGTAACGCTCGAGGTTGTGTAGGATTTTCATTTTGCCCTCGCTGGGACCGCCGATGAAGGCGATGCGTTTGCGTCCGCCGGCGGCGAGGTGTTCGACCGCCTGTTTGATGCCGTCTCGGTACTGAACCCAGATGGTGGCAACGTCGTCGCCCAGGGTCGGCTGGTCAAAAAACACCAGTGGGTGCTTCCAGGTGGTCATGCCCAGAATGGCAGGACTTGGCGGAATCGCGCCGAAGATCACACCGTCAATTCGCCCCTGCGCCAGGGCGCCGCGCAATTCCTCGAGCTGGCTTTGAAGGTCGCTCGAAATTGTTCGCAGCACGAGGTTGTATCCAGCTTTTTGCAAGGTTTGCAGCAGGCTGACCAGAATCAGCGACATCGCGTCGTCTGCCAGTTCGGTGGGTTTTTCGAGCACGTATGCGACGTTGAACGACCTCGCGAGCCGCATCGAGCGGGCGGCGTGGTTTGGGTGATAGTCGAGTTTTGCCATTGCTGCCAGAACCCGAGCCTGGGTTTTTGGGGCGACCTTGTCGCTGCCGTTGACGACCTCCGAGACAGTCTGGTGAGAGACCCCAGCCTGGGCGGCAACCTCGTGGAGTGTGACTCGGTGCTTCAAAACCGGCTCCTTGTGAAAGTTGAGTTCTTGTGGCAGATTGGCTTTCTGAACGTTCAGATATGCAATAAACACGCTGCTGAGAGGAAATTTCCTCTCAAGGCACTTGATCTGAACGTTCAGATGCCGTATTATCATTGCCAATACCAGGTTTGTCAAGGATCGAGCAACCATCGGAATGAACGCCATTGGTGTCCAACCGACCACTAAAAACAGTTCTCAAAACCCGAGGAGCGTACCCAAATGACCTCTGCCATTACACCCAGCCGTTTCCGTTGCGAACACCTCGAGAATCCACTCGGCATTGACCAAACGTCACCGCGGCTGAGTTGGGCGCTCGAGGGAACGGGACGCTCGCGCCGACAGAGCGCCTATCAAATTCTTGCCTCGAGCACGCCCGAAAAACTGCTTGCGGATCACGGCGACCTTTGGGACTCTGGAAAAACCGAATCCGACGAGTCGCTGCTGATCGGGTACGGCGGTCTGGCATTGACTTCTAGACAGGGCGTCTGGTGGAAAGTTCGGGTCTGGGACGAACAGGCACAGATTTCGGATTGGAGCGCGGCGCAGTTTTTTGAGCTGGGCTTGCTCGAGCCGCAAGATTGGCAAGCCCAATGGCTCGAACTCGATCAGGGCGAACTGCGCGACGCGGAGCCCAGCCCGTATTTTCGCAAATCGTTCACCACCCACGCACCAATTCGCCGCGCAAGGCTGTATGCCAGCGCTCGAGGCGTGTACGAGGCGCGTTTGAACGGCTCAAGAATCAGCGATGCCCTGCTCGCGCCAGGTTGGACGGATTACCGCCTGCGAATCCAGTATCAGACATACGACGTGACAGCCCTCGTCCGGCAGGGCGAGAACGCCCTGGGTGCAATGGTCGGTGACGGCTGGTACTGCGGGCAGCTCGGCTGGACGCTCGCGCCCAAACATACCCGTCACTACGGAAACCGACCGCAATTTCTGGCACAACTCGAGATCGAGTACAGCGACGGCACACGCGAACTGATCTGCTCCGACGGGTCATGGCGTGCCACCACCGGAGCGATCTTGCACGCCGACCTCTATCACGGCGAGCATTACGACGCACGGCTCGAGATGACGGGCTGGGATGATGCAGATTTTGATGATTCGGCTTGGCAAACCCCCATCGTTCACGCGCTTGATGGTGTAAGGCTGGTGACTGACCGCGCCGAACCGATCCGAGCCATCGAAACCATCGCGCCAATCTCGATCAGCCAGCACACCGAGGGCTGTTTTATTGTTGACTTCGGGCAAAACCTGACGGGTTGGGTGCGGCTCGAGGTGGAGGGTGCGGCAGGGACGAGTGTCGAGATGCGCTTTGCCGAGATTCTCGAGCCATCGGGCGGCGTTTACACCGCGAACCTGCGCAGCGCCCGCCAGACCGACACGTACACGCTCAAGGGTACTGGTCTCGAGGTCTGGGAACCGCGCTTCACCTTTCACGGCTTTCGTTATCTCGAGTTGACAGGCTTTCCGGGCACGCCCAAACCCGAGGCGTTGACCGCCCGCTTTGTTGGCTCCGACACGCCATTGACCGGGCATCTTGAGACCTCGAACGAATTGGTCAACCAGTTGCAGCGCAACATCGTCTGGGGTCAGCGCGACAATTTTCTCTCAGTCCCGACCGATTGCCCGCAACGCGACGAGCGCCTCGGCTGGCTCGGCGATGCTCAGGCTTTTGCTCGCACCGCGAGCTTCAACGCCGACGTTGCCGCCTTCTTCAGCAAGTGGCTGTTCGATGTGGTAGATGCACAGTCACCGGAGGGCGCCTTTAGCGACGTCGCCCCGCGCCTGGTTGACGAGTCCGACGGTGCGCCCGCCTGGGCGGACGCGGGGGTGATCGTGCCCTGGACGATCTACACCCAATACGGCGATGTGGGTCTGCTCAAGCAGCACTGGGACGCGATGGAACGTTACATGGTCTACATTCATCAAGGCAATCCCGGTTTCCTGCGGCGCGAGCGGCTGAACAACAACTTTGGAGACTGGCTTGCGGTGGACGGCGACAATCCGACCGATGCCTTTGGTTCTCAAACCCCAAAAGACCTGCTTGCGACCGCTTACTGGGCTTACGATGCCGACCTGATGGCTCGCATTGCCAGGGTCCTGGGACGCTCGGGCGATGCCGAGAAATATGCGGCACTTTTCGCCAGCATCAAAACCGCCTTCAATGCCGCGTATGTCAAAGCCGACGGGACGATTGAGGGTGACACGCAGACCGGCTACGTGCTGGCATTGCACATGAACCTGCTCGACGGCGACCAGCTCGAGCTGGCTGTGGCTCACCTGATTAAGACCCTGGAACGCCGGAACTGGCACCTAACCACCGGATTTGTCGGCGTGGGTTACCTCTGCCCGGTGCTGACCCGCTACGGTCGCATTGATGTGGCGTACAGGCTCTTGTTGAACGAAACCTACCCCTCGTGGGGCTACTCGATTCGTCACGGCGCAACGACCGTCTGGGAGCGCTGGAACGGCTGGACCGAACACGCTGGCTTTGAAGACCCCGGCATGAACTCGTTCAACCACTACTCGCTCGGCAGCGTCGGACAGTGGCTTTACCAGAGCGTGGCGGGCATTGATGTTGACCCAGCCAAACCGGGCTTCAAGGGCATCGTCATTCACCCGCAACCCGGCGGCGGACTGAGCCACGCCAAAGCCGAATACGCATCGGCTCGCGGCACGATCTCGAGCGCCTGGCGCCTTGAGGGGCAAGAGTTCAGTTTGCAACTCAAGATTCCAGCCAACACCAGCGCCAGGGTATACCTGCCAGCAAGCAACCCAGCGGCCATCAGCGAAAACGGCATGGCGCTCGAACAGGTCTCTGATGTGAAGCTACTCCAAATCGAAGGTGGTATCGCGCTGCTCGAGCTTGGCTCGGGAAGCTACTCCTTCAAAGTGGGAGGATAACCATGTGGACACCCCAATACCCTGACCACCGTCCCAGCACGAACAAGAGACTCGAGGCTGTAGATCACGGCATCGTCCTGCGGCACGGCGACGGTCCTGGGCGCTGCGATGTTTACGGCGCTCGAGATGTCTGGGTCTGGGAAAATGACGGCAGCTATTACATGCACTACGACGCGGCAGGCGACACGGGCTGGTTGTGTGCGCTCGCCACCAGTCCAGACGGCATCCACTGGACCAAACACGGCGCGGTGCTCCAGCTTGGTGTGCCCGGCAGCGAGGATTCCAAATCTGCCAGTTACGGTGTGACCTTTCTCGAGGCTGAAACCTGGCACATGTTTTATCTCGGAACGCCAAACACGTCTCCGCCTCCGGCGCGGGTGCCCGCCTTTCCGTACCTGACCATGAAAGCCCGAGCGACAAGCCCGAAAGGACCGTGGGTCAAGCAACCCGAGGTCGTGCCGTTTCGCCCGCAGTCCGGCACGTATTACGAGGACACCTCAAGTCCAGGTCAGATTGTTGCCCAGGCGGATGAGTACCTGCAATTTTTCAGTACCTCCGTGACCGTGCAGGGCACCATCAAACGCACACTGGCGATCGCCCGAACCAGCGATTTGAACGGTGCCTGGCAGGTAGACCCCGCGCCGATCGTGTCCATCGAGGAGCAGATTGAAAACTCGAGCCTGTACTTTGAAGCCAGCCTCCAGACCTGGTTTTTGTTCACCAACCACATCGGACTCGAAGCAAGCCCGCAAGACTCGAACGACCCCAACGGGACGCATGGCGAGTACACCGACGCGATCTGGGTCTACTGGTCACAGGATTTGAACCACTGGAACGTTGATCACAAAGCCGTGGTGCTAGACCGCAACAACTGCCGCTGGTCGCCGAAGGTGGTAGGCTTGCCCTCGGTCTTGCGAATCGGTGATCGACTGGCAATCTATTACGACGGACTCGCCCAGAACGATACCAACCACGTGGAACGCGACGTTGGACTTGCCTGGCTCGACCTGCCATTGCGTGTCCCCGATGCGTGAGCACCTAGCAAGGTCAACATGTTTCACCGCACTTTCCTGGTCGCCAGAATGAGTCTCGTGCCCGATGTCGCCGGCACCTTCCCACCGATCACCGAGCGCCAGATTCGTCGCACCATGCGCCTCAGCGTGCTCGAGGGTGTACCAGGAATCTGTTTTATCGTTGGCACAACGGGCAGCGTCATCACCGGATTTGCCCTGTCGCTCGGATCGACCCCGTTTCAGATCGGCCTGATCTCGAGCATCGGGCTGCTCGGGCAACTGCTCACCCCACTCGCGGCGTGGTTGGCAGGCTTGCTCGGACGACGCAAACCCTTGTGCGTGGTGCTCGCCTTTCTTGGGCGGGTGGTGTGGTTCCCGACCATCATCTTGCCTGCGGTCTTGCCGCCAGAGGTGCGCCCGATCTTGCTGCTCACGGTCATCACCCTGTCGGGCTTGTTCAACTCGAGCGCCGGTGTGCTGTGGGTGTCCTGGATGGGCGATGTCATTCCATCGGGCGAACGCGGACGTTTTTTTGGGTTTCGTTCCAGTTCGCTTGGCGTGATTGCCATGCTGGCAAACCTTGGTGCTGGGGCGTTGATTGATCAAATCGCCAGACCCTTGGGGTTTCAAATTGTCTTGGTTGTGTCCACCGTACTCGGCGCAATTTCGGCGCTGATGCTGATCGCCCACACCGAACCCCGCACCCCACAACCACGCAATGACCTGTTGACCACCTTGCTCGAGCCTTTCGCCGACCCGAACTTTCGTCGGGTGTTGCTGTTTGCCGTCTATTGGACTTTTTCGGTGATGGTCGCCGCACCGTTTGTGATCCCGTATTTTTTGCAGCAGCTCAAGATGAGCTACACCCAGATTGCGATTTTGAGCGTGATCGGAGCGCTCTGCGCCTTGGTCTTCGCACCGATGTGGGGGCGGATTGCCGACCGCGTGGGCAACAAACCCATGCTGCAATTCACTTCCCTGATCGCGGCGACCCTTTTGCCCGCAAGTTGGATGCTGGCGACTCCCCTGCAATTGCTGCCAATCTGGGCTGGGGCGTTGATTGACGCTTTTGCCAACACCGCCACCGGGCAGGGCAGTTTTAACCTCCTGCTCTCGAGCACCTCTCCGATCAAACGCACCGCTTTTGTGTCGGCTTTTTTTGCCACCACCGGACTTGCAGGCTTTTTGGGCGGACTTGCATCGGGTCCGATTCTCGAGGTGTTCTCACACCCAATGTTTGCCGTTTCAACCTTGGGTTTGCAGTGGACCCAGTACCACTGGTTGTTTCTGATCTCGGCAATCTTGCGGGCGCAGGCTTGGTGGCTGTTAAAACCCATCCATGAGGAGGGAGCTTGGTCGATGCGCGAGATGCTGGCTCGCAAACAGACGAACCGTTCTCAACGGGTTGACTCGAGAAAACCTTGAATTGTGAAAAACACCGTACCACTGAACGTCATCAAGTCCAGTTTTGAACAACTCAACCCTCTAGACGACAATCAACTCGATCCCCGAAACGAGGACAGACAACGATTCGCGAGATTTTGGACTCTTCCGCAAGTTGTGTGACTGATCGTAGCCGTTCCCCAAAGTTGAGATGCAACATTTTGCATGGAACTCCCAAACTTCTTCCTAGTGGGTCACTTGCTGTGGGAGTAACATTTCAGAATGCCACGCCCTCACAACCACCCGCTACGCACCCTGACAACCGATGAACAAAATCAACTCGAACACCTTGCCAGAAGTCACACCCACCCAGCCATCATTGTCGCT
>JANXTZ010000079.1 GCA_025352125.1 Deinococcales bacterium
TTGGTTGAAACCCGAAGATTATGCGTGTGTGGTAGGGCTTTTTTATCAGGTGATGTTGGTTTTGATGGCGGTGGGTGGTTTGTTGAGGGTCAATTTCTCAAAGTTTAATTTAGGCTAAGGTAATTGTGCTTTACTACTTAAAACTATTTAATGCCGCCGAACCCGTAGCGCCTTCCCTTGTTGCACCATCAAACGCCAAAAGTGCGAAGGTACAAAGCCCGTCGCTCGAGCTTGGTTCGTCCTCGCAATCCATCATCAGTTGGTTGAGGGTTTTGACCAATTCCAAATATTTTTTGCTGCTCAATTGAAATGTTCTGGCACTGTAATGCGTTGGATGAGCCTCGAGATTTTCGAGCATGGTATCTTCTGGACAATGAATCAGTTTGGCTTTGCCGTCCGTAAATTCTGAGCGGTCATGAAACGAATGAATGCTGTAATCGATTTCACGTCCCTCGAGATGGCTTGAGCGTTCATACGCTTTGCCAAAAGTCGTGATGAGTTCCTGCATTTGGCTGTTGTCAGGCGATTCACCCAGCATGTTGCGGTCATAACGAAAACGCCGCGCGGTCAACTGGTAAAACACACGTTTGGTTTCGCGCTTGGCTTCAAACAACAATCCCAACTCGAGCAACCTTTTTGCGTGATGATGAAGCACATTCGCCGCAAACCCTTTTCTCTTGGCGAGGTCGCTGGGCGAGGTCGGCTCGAGAAATTCACCCACAAGTTCGTTGTTGCGTAACGCTCGAGCAGCTTCGGGATTGGTCAGTGTGATCTCTTGGATTTGCATGTCCTCAGTTTGCACCCTTTGACTTTCAGTTCTCAAGATTAAAGACTAAAAGTCATGCTGAGATCGATGCTCGAGCCTCATCTGGTCTGATGGCACATCATGCACTGTGTACTCGAGGCGTTGGTCATTTGTGGTTGTTGACCAACATCAGGGTTTCCAAAGCCTTTGGCTCGAGCATCGGCATTTTCAAGGTTGCGCTCAAGAATGTTCTTACACGGGTAACTGGCGTAAGTTGGGCTGAGTTTGGCTTGCTGGTACACGATTTCCGCAGTCTCGGCGCGTCCTTGTTTGACCAGCACATCCCCAAAATACAAGAAAAAACCTTCCCAGTTGTGCGGTACTTTTTCGCTTTTACGCGGGCATCACCTTTGAACCAGAGTCTTAAGAAACCTAAGCTTTCTTCTTTTTCGTCTGTCCCACTACTTCAATCACGTACCCCATCACGGCTGGCTTATGGGTTCTGACCACATCCTCGAGAATGTCCATCGGCACAGTCTCACCAGGTGGTGGGTTGATCTTGACCCGAATCACAAATGGGTTGTTTGGCTCATTGGTGATGGTTGCAGCAAACCCCGTTGAAAGTTCGATAAACTTTTGCAGTCCGAAATTCGTGCCGCGCCAACGGTACAAATCCAATGCCTCGTGCAGCAACGCCCGACGGCGCGATTCTGGGTAATGCAATGCCACTGGTAAACCCAACCAACCCGCCAACCAGTCGAGCATTCCGGTCGGGGCGGTGCGCGGGTCAAAATACATCTCGAGCGAATTTTGACGCCACTCGAGCGGCTCCCAGATGGTTTCAAAAATACGCAAGAACCGGTCGATAAAGTCGTGCTCGTGAAACATGGCGGGAAGGTACTGCAAATAACTCGACTTTCCGACCATCAAAGGCATGGGTTCTTTGTCCCGAGGGACTTTGATCGGCACGGACGCCACAGGGTCGGCTTCGGTCACCACACTCTCGACTTCAACTTGAGTCTCGAGCGGTTTGGTCACACCCGAGCCACCACCCAGCAGTTGATAGGTCAGCACGAACGGACCAATTTGAATTGGCGTTCCCACAGGCAAGGCGTATGGTTGTCCTGGCAGCAAGCGGTTGCCCGCAATGTAGGTTCCCTTTTCGGAATTCAGATCAACAATCATCAAACCCGTTTCGGTTTGTTGAATCTCGGCGTGACGTTTGGAAACCCCTGGCAGCGCCAGCGCGAGGTCGTTTTCTGGGATACGTCCAATGGTCAGGTTGCCATCCACGGGTTTAACGTGAACGTCCTGCCCTTGGTATTGAACAATGATTTGACCTTTAGCCACGGCGCTCCTCAGATGAAGTTATTCATTTTCTATTTCAATCATTTACAAACTCTAAATGCGCACAGCAAAAAATTCTCCATCTTCTTGGGCAAACACGAGCGACCATGCTCGCTAGCGATCCCGCCCGTCAGGTGCACGCTTGGGATCAAGACAGGTGCATTATATGGTCAAGAAGCTTCGCTCCCTACTCAAAATTTGTTGTGGATTGAGACAATCATTCTTGAAACAACGATTCTGTCGAACAACTCCTCATGCGCTCGCCAATTGCCATGCGCTTCAAGTATCCATGTCCTGCCGTGTCGTCACCCGAATTCGGTGGGTGTTGGAACAAAGCAACACCCCTCGAGGGACGGTTAAAAAACTTGGAATCGGGCGTGGTGCTTCGTTCGAGCCAATTTCACTGATGCCAACTTTGAGTTCTTCAACAAATTCGACGTATTGAATGCGTTGCAGCAAGGCAAACAATTCCGATTGCTGCAAATCGCGCCCAAATGCCCAGCCTGTTCCTTTTGGACCACCAACGTAAGGGTTCAAAAATTTATACAAGGCGCGTTCGGCATCCAACTGAACCTGGGCTGCCATGGCGGCATCAAAACCTTCTGGCACGCGGAGTTTGCCTTCAATCGAAACCCAGATCAATTGCGGTCCTCGAACCTCGAGCGTCGTGCCGACGAGTTTTCGACCCTCGAGTTGCGCCAGCACATCGGCACGGGTTTCGGCGGACAGGGTCATGGCTTCGACCGGAATTGACCCCGAGGCGTAATCGGTGCTGGGCAGGACAATCAGTGCCACCTGCCCTGGTTTCGGGTCGCCTGGTTTGGGGTTGGTTTGACTGCCTGGCGCGAGACAGTATGCCCTGGCAACCCCTGGGACTTGCTGCGCCAAGTGTTCGTAATCGTCGCTCGAGACGGCGCGGGTGCGGGTGCGCAGGGTTTGTGGGGCTTTGGTCTTGGCGTCCTCCAAACTTTGCGGGTTGCGTCCCCCGACGGCAGCCTGGCGGTTGACCACCCGAGCGACGTAGGGAATGCTGGACTTCAGCACGCTGAGCACTCCTTTTGGCACGTTGCCCATCACGCCGCCACCGTATTGATACCTCGAGAATCTGAGGGTCGCGCCTTTGGCTGGAATCTGTCCGAAGGTGTAGACCGTGCCGTCCGGTTGCGGCAGGGTTGCGCCAAAGCGAAGGCTGCCATCCAGACTGTCGAGGCTGTAATGCCTATCACCGCGTTTGGAGTCCGCAAAATCGGCAACCTCAGACCAAGCCTCAAACTCAGTGCCAATCGCTTCGACCATCAGGGCGTCACGGGTCGCATCTCGAGCCAAGATCGGCGAGTGCAACAAATTAAATTTTTGTCCCGGCGTGCCGTCACTGACGCCAATGTACTCGTCGATCACGGTCACGGCGTGGCGGGCGTTGGCGGTTCCGCCCCTGGACTCGAGTTTGATGCTCTCAATCTCTGGCGAGACGCCGTAGCGCAATGTGCCCGCCTGTTCGCTGGTCAATCGCACCCGCAGCCAGTAAGATGAAATGTTCTGCAACGCGCGTTGCTGCATGGCTGGGACGTGCAAAATCACTTCGCCAGACATGTTAAAACCGCCAGTGCCATCGAATTCAACCTCGCAGGGTTGCCAGGTGCGCACAGGACCTTGCCAGACCTCCCAGACCAGTGGCGGATTGGTCGGATCAATGCCCGCACCGCCTGCGGTTTCGCACTCGAGCATGACAGCCAGCACGTGGTTGCTGTGGTCTGTCTCGAGCGAGAGGTAAAACGCGTCGTTGGGGTTGGGTTGCAGTGGAAACAAGCGCAGGCTGTTGCCCGCCAACTCGAGTTGACTCAGTTCATGCACCACCCAGGGCGCATCGCGTCCCAGGGTTGCGTCCCTGGAGAATGCGCCGAGCAAAACGGGTGGCGTGATGGTCAGCGCTTGTTCGGTCGAAAAAATAATGGCTGGGCTGGTTTCGGTGCGAACCGTGGCGACCTCGCTGGCTTCGGGCAAGATCAGCGGCACGGTCTGCGCTTGCGATAAATAGAAGGTGACTGGCACCGTGGCGGCTTGTGGAGGCTCGAGGGTCACGCCGATCATCTCGAGGAACTTGACATACATTTTGTCTGGCACTTGGTTGACGCGGTACAAGAGCATGTCGGTCATCCAGGCGAACAGTTCGATCAGTGCCACGCCAGGGTCAGAGACGTTGTGATCCGTCCACTCTGGGCAGTATTGCGGAATCAAGCGTTTGGCTTGGTCAACGATGTCTTGAAATTTTCGGTCATCCAGATTGGTGTTTGGTAATGGCATGAGCACCTCGAGCGAGAAGGGATTTGGGGCTGGTCAAAAATTGAGTCTTGGTTTTTGTAGGGGTGAAGCTTGTCTTCACCCTTGGCGAGAATAAGGATTTATCTTGTAGGAAAATAATGGATTTAAATATTGAATTCTCTAGTTTTAATTCTAATTCTAAATATTTTATTTTTTAAACATTTCAAAACTCGAGAATTCACTCGCCAGGAATTCGGTAGAACGGGAACACCAGTGAACGCCTGTCATGCGTGGCTTTGATCTCGTAACTGACTTCAATGTCCATGCGCTCAAGATGCTCTGGGTCGGGGCGGGTGTTGACCTCAAGGACTTCGATGCGTGGTTCCCAAAAGCGCAGGGCATCTTCGACGTAATAAGAGGCAAGTCCCCAGGTGTTCGCGTCGTTGGGTGCAAAAATCAGTTCGTGAACCTGACAACCAAACTCTGGGCGCATGACACGCTGCCCTTTTGGGGTTTGCAAGATCATCAAAATGGCTTGTTCAATGTCGGTCACGTGACGCGCCAGACCAATGCGCCCCCTGGCATCAACGCCAACCGGAAACGACCAGCCGACCCCTAAAAAATCCTTCATCGAATCTTCGTTCATGTTTAACCTCCAATGTCCACGGTCGGACAGCACGGCGGCGCAACCGTGGTCGAAAGCGGAACGCCTGTAACGGTGTTGGCACCAGCCACCATACTTCCAACTCGAGCGGCAGGACGACCGCCAATCAGCACGGTCATGCTGCCCATGCTGATCGCGCCAGTACAAACCGGTCCTGCCACGGCATCGCCAACGCAGGCGGCGGGCATTCCGCCGATCATCACGGTGGGTGCACCTGGTGCGACAATCAAATCGCCCGTCACGGTCATGTCTGTCAGTCTTGCGGCGAAAGGCATAATTATCCTGTCTCTCGAGGGTCCCCGAGTTTGATTAGTTGATTTTGACGATGCCACCTTTGAGTTCTGACATCGCACCGCCGTCCATTTTCAGCCCAGCACTGGCTTTGACATCCACCTGCATTCCTTCAATTTTGACGCCCATCTGTCCCTTGATCGAAACTTCCTGATCCGATTCCAAACTGATTTTGCCTTTGGCAATGATTTTGGTTTCGCCCTCCATGCTGATTTTCATTTCGTTGCTGCTCGAGTCAATCTGCACAGTGTTGCTGCCGGTTTTGTCTTTGATGATAATTTTTTCGCTGCCAGAGGTGTCATCCAGAATGATCACATGCCCAGAGCGCGAGCGAATCATGCGTTTGTCTTTGGCATCGCTGGCGGGTTGCGGCGGCATGTCTTTGCCGTTCCATAAGCTGCCGATCACATACGGTTGGTTGATGTCGCCCTGCTCGAAAGCCACCAGCACTTCATCCTCGATCTCGGGCAGAAATTGAAACCCCCGTTCTTTACCGGCGCTGGGCGTGGCAATCCTTGCCCAGTAACTCGAGTCGTTGTCCGAGTAGGCTGGGTATTTGACTTTGACGCGGTTCATGTTTTCAGGGTCTTGGTTGTCAGTCACGACTGCCACGGCAATGCTCGGCGCGGCGCGGTATTCACGGCGATCTGATAAGCTTGAGAGCAACGAACTTGGGTTTTGACCACTGACACTAAAATGGGTAACATAACCCAGTTTTTGTTGAAAAATATGGCTTGCTGCCGTGATAAAATATTCGCCCGAGAACCGAGTTCCGACCCTCGAGATTTTGACTTTTTGTCCTGCCAATATTTTGGGATCACCACCGCAGGTGCCGTCGGCTTCAACAAAATGCCCAATCAAACGGTTGGCAACGGCTTTGGCTAGCACAATGGCGGCGGCGTTATCGCGGGGAAGTGGATCGTTGACCAAGTACGTGGCATTGATGTTGTGAGCAGAACGTGCGATTTGCGAACCAGATTGACTGACCCCAATTTTTGGTGCGCCTTGCCCTTGATTATGCACGGCATTGACCACCACTTTATTTTTGGGGTCCCAGCCGCGCACATTGACTTCGCTGACCATGCCAACGGTGCTCAGGCGCGGACGGAAATCACCAAGGTTTTGATGCCATTGCAATTCGGCAGACACACCAGTCGTTGGGGGCGGCTCGCAATGAATTTTGTCGCCTTCGGCGTACATAAAGTAGCCAAGCGCCGCAACACGATCTCGCAGAAATTCAAAATTGGATTGATTGGCTTGAAGCACATGTTTATGAATCACACTGGTTTCTGTCACCTGCGCCTGCAAGCCCGCGTCGTTAATAATTTTTTTCATGATGTCAGAATCTTTGACATCGACAAAAGATTTCACAAAACGCCCTCGGGTCAAACGGTGCATTTTATCAAAAGCCCGAATGGTCAATTTCATGCCTTCAGGCTCAAAGTGAGGCTCGAGTTCGACCAGTTCGCCCTCAAAAATCGTGGCTGGTCCGCCACCCGATTCTGCCTGAATTTTGAGTTGTTTTCCTGGCATGACCTTGTCGTGGTCAACCCATTTTAAGTTTGGGTCATTGAGCACCAGCGTCGCCGTATCGGGCAGGTGCAGACTCGATTCGATGGTCACAGACAGCAAATCGTCCTGCATTTCGCTGTCCAGAGCGCCGTCAAAATACAGGTAAAAATGACTTAAGTGTAGGGTTGCGCCGCTAGGCATTCGGGATCACCAGCACCATTCCAGGACTGAGCTTGCGGACATCCTCGAGCTTGTTCATGGCGGCAATGCTGCGCCAAGCTTTGGTGTCGCCCAGCGTGCGGTGCGCGATCAAACTTAAAGTTTCGCCCTGTTGTACCGTCCAGATGCGCTCGCCACCGTCACCCTGCGAGGTCGGGTTGGTCGGCGGTTGACTGGTGAGGTCGCGCAGTTGCAACAAACCCACGGTCAGTTTTGCCCGCACTGGTATGCCGTCGCTTAAAAACATCGTGAAATTTTGTGAAACACTTTGCACCACCGCCTCAAAATTGACGCCCTTGCCCCATTGGAACAAGATTTTCGAGGGTCGTCCGACCTTGCTTTTGTTGTCTTTCAAACCGTCGTCCACCATCATCAAATCCCAAATTTTTTTGGTGTGCTTGCGCACATCGCGGTCATCACCGGTTTTTTCGTAAGTGTCAAAGTACAGCTCGAGTTGCAAGGAGGCAGGCTCGCCATTGGTGAACTTCATGGGTGGCACGTTTTTACCGCTGCTTTTGCCTTGTTCCCATTTGACGCTGCGTTGAATCGTGTACTCTTTGGGATTAAACATGCAATCGATGGAATTGTTTTTGCCTTGCCCCTCAAGGATCGTGATTCTGGCTTTTTCTGGTGCTCCACTCACGGTTGACCTCCCTCTCGGCGGCGTTCGCTCGAGAGTCTGCGTTTGAGAATTTCGTAGACTTGTTGCGCCAGCAAATCCATGTCTTGCACGGGCGGATGCGGTTGACCACCCGCCGCGCCCGCAGGTTGATTGTCAGGGTTTTCGGCAGGTCGGTCTGATTCTGCGAGTTGCACCGCCGAATTCGGCGCATCCGCAACGGGCGCAAAACCTGTGCTGGTGGTGCTGTCACTCGAGCCAACAGAACCTGGGGCGATCACCGTCACAAAATCCGAAGTGTTGGTGCGCAAATTGGGCATGGCTTCCCAGGGGGCTGGCAGTCCATTCCAGATATCGGTATTTGGTGGTGTATTGCTTGGCGCGGTCGGGGTTGTGGCGGTCTGACGCGAAGCTGCCGCCTCGAGCGCAATTCCGGGCACGAACATGCTGGCGGTATTGGTGACTCGAGCCTCGACCGCCCGCGCTTGAGGCTCAAAAGATTCGCTTGTGAAGTCTTGTTGTTCATTCACATTTTGCAGCATTGGCGGCACAAAATCGGGTTGCATGTTTTGCCCCACATGCGTCAACTCATGTGCCAGCAAACCCAGACCCTCAGGCGACTGCTCAATAAAACCATTGTTGAGGTAAACGTCTCCTGCGACCGTCGCACCGTCCGCGTTCAAACTCGAGGTGAATTCGCTGGCTTGTGGATTCACAAAAACCCTGGCGAGGCTGGGGTCAAAACCAACGAGCGGCGCGAGGAAAGTGCGGGTGCTTTCGAGGAGTTGAACGGGTTGCGTGCCTTGTTGCACAAATTCGTTGGCGGCTCGAGTTTGGGTTTGACTCAGTTGCTGTCCCACTTTTAAATCTGGCAAGGTGTTTTCTTGTGTGCTCAACGTTGCGCTTGGGGTCTGGGAGTAACGCTGGGCGAGACGCTGGGCAACATCTGAGATGGATTGAAATTTTGGTGCTGGAGTTCTCTCAGTTTCATCTATTTCAACACGCTGGGAAAACGCGTTGGTATTTGGATCAAAACGGGTTTGTTCGGTTCCACCAAAACGCTGTTGCAACGATTTCATGCGCTCACCAAGATTTTGCTTGGGTTGAACCACAGTCTCTGGAGTTTGCGAAACTCGAGTGTCAGGCGCTTTTGGTTTCGCAGCTTCCTCTCGAGGTTCGTTTGGTTTTTCAGATCCTTCAGGGCGGAAATTGCGTGACGGTTTGGCGCGAATAATTTCGACCACGCCACTTTGCGGGTCGCCAGGAATTGAGCGTTGCCAATCGGTTTGCTCAGTTACCAGGGGTTGAGCTGAAACTGAATCGCTTTGAGCGTTGGTTCGGGCGTCCGAAGCCATCAATGTTTCTGGTAAATCCAGTTCTTGCCGTACTTCACGTACCCAAAATTCTTGTGGTGTTGTTTCTCGAGGTGCAAAATCTTGCTGTGCTGCTTGAATTTCAGATTCTTGTGGCACTTCTCGATTTACGGGTTCTTGTGATGTTTTTTGAGTTTCAAATGCTTGTGGCGCTTCCCGGGTCACAGATTCTGGCAATGCTTGAACGATTTCTGGAGTTCTGGATTGCGCAAATTCAGAAGTCATTTCTCGAGGTGCAACATCTGCTTTTTGAATGTCCGAAACCCGAGTCTCCTCTACAACACCTTCTCGCACAGTTTCTCGAGTCTCAATGTTGGGTGTTGATTGCGGCACTGCCTGATCTGTGGCTGGTTCAAATCTTGAGGTTTGGACTTCGGCAGGTGCGACAATTACAGCACCGACTGAAGGTGTTTCAATTGCATCTCGAGCAACCACTGCTGGTCCGAGCGTAGATTCAATTTGATGTTCCAAGCTTGTATTCTCAATTGACTCGGGCGCGGCACTTGCTTGGTTTCCAGTCTCTCGCAAAACGGATGGCTCGAGTTGAAGCTGTGATTCTGACACGGTTTTTTGCGTCTCATTGGGTGTTCTGCTGATGCTCGAGCTTGGCGGTTGTGCTGCTTGAGCGGCGCGTTGCCGCAAAATTTCGCTGGCTCGAGCTGGGGTTAAAGGTTTATTCTGATTAGGTTGTGGATTCTGAATTTTTTCTGGTTCATCACGATTTTGAGATTGTTTAATTGCTGAATTATTTGCATTTTGAATGGTTTGTGTTCCAAAAGGCTTGGACGATTCGGCGATGACTTCACTCTGTTCCAAAACTCGAGTCTGTTCAGGGTCAAAAACTTGTGGACTTGCCACTTCATCCGCCTGCTCTCGAGGCGTCACACCAATATCAGCCACGATCTTTTGGGTACCAGCTCGAGGTGAAACGTCAGGGGGTGTCGTTTCACCCGAGCGCACAGGTGGCGCGACAACAGGGCGTGAGTCTGTTGTCGCAGATGACTCAAGGTGTTCAAGGATTTCTCGGACACGCGCAGGCTCGAGTTTGGTTGGGGCTTGAAATGTTGGTTCAAGCTGTTCTGAATCCTCGAGTTCGGACAATGCCTCAACAGTTGATTCTTGAGACTCCAAGCCCGAGTCTGCTTGAATCTCAAAGTTGGGAAGTTCTGAGGCGACAAAACTCGAATCTGTCGCTGTCGTTTCGAGCGCTGGTTGGGTCACTTCAACGGAACGCTCGGTTGGCGCCTGTGAAGCCAGATCAGGAATTTTGACGGCTCGAGGGTTGCGTGGTTTTACTTTGGTATTCATAGGAACTTGCAAGGCTCGAGTGCGGTTTGGTTCGGTCTTTTTGGGGGTCAGACCAAGCGCCCTCAAACTGGGAACATCGGTCATGCGCCAGGTCAACGCATGGTGCTTGGAGAACACGCTGCGCATAAAATCGCGGCGGGCTTCGAGGCGTTGTCTGATGCGATTGACGAGGGCGCTGCTCATGGTTTCCTACATTTCCAATTACGAGGCGAGCTGCATTCCACGGTGAACAAATTCAAAGGTTTCGATAGCCGAAGTGTTACCACTGGCTTGGAATTGCGCACCCGTCCATTTGATTGGTACGGCTTCAAGAAAATTCCAGCGCTGCACTGGGTTGCCCTCCAAGTCGTACATCACCACCGAAATGTTTTTGCGTTCAATTTTTCCCTGCGAAACATCCATCACCCATTTCAAAAAATCCTGCGATTTGGTCATGCCTTGCTTTAGGGTAATGTTTCCAATTTTGGTTCGTCCAATAAATTTATGAACGTATTCGTTGTTGCCACCCTCCATAAAATCTTCGGCGGTCACCTCAACCGACAAACCACTGACTTCGGTAAAGACAGCCTCTTTTTTGCTGTCAATCTCGACATAAAATCGGTTGTTGCCGTAAATTTCATCCATTCTTTCACCTTTGCTTTGAACTTGAGCCTCGAGTGGTCTGACCTCTGGCTTTTTGCACTCGGATGTCTTCGAGCATCAGTTTGTAAACTTTTTGCGCGAGGGTTTCGACATCCACGGCATTTGGTTTTGGGCTGATGGCTGGAGCATCTTCGGGCATGGTTATTCCTGTTCAGCTTGAGCGCTCGAGAGGTCGAGGGCGAATCGGGTCGCGCAGTTGGGACATTGGGTCTCGATGATGTTTCCCGAGTCGTTCACGCGCAGGTACATGTCTTGCAGGTAGGAATAATCGCTGGCGAATAAATCTTCTATGATCTCGGCTGATACCGCTGACAGTGTTCCGAGTTTGGTCACGACCCTGGCGAGCATCAGCAAACCCAAGTACAATTCGTTGGTCTTGACCCTGGGGTCGTTCAGTGGTTCAATTTCGTCCCTGGCGGTGGCAAGCCGCATGATACCCTGGCGGTGCAAATTTCCTTCAGGATCGACATAACCCCTGGGCAGCAAGAACTCGAATTCGGTTTGCAACATGAAATACCTTGTCGGTCAGTGATTTTCGAGAATTCGCCCCACAAAAACCTGTTTCTCTCTCGAGGAAAGTCGGTTCTTGCGGGGCTTCTCGAGGTTGCTTACTTGGTGCGGGTCATGCCGGTGTGCTGAATCGTCAGGCTTTCGACCGAGATTTCATTGGATTTGGCATCGAGTTGCGGGAAGCCGAGTTTGGATGGCCAGGCTTCTTTGATTTCCCAACGGGCGACCTCGTTGTGCTCCTGGTCGTAAGCCACCAAAGAACCCGTCACTCGAGCCTCTTTGATTTTGCCCTCCTCGACTTTTTTAAACCAGTCCCAGAGTGCCATGCTGTCGGTCAGACCACGTTTTAACTCGAGCGCCGTGTGCTTAAAATTGCCTGGAATGGCGCGTTGAATCACGAAACCTTTTTCGCCAACCTCTTTGGTCATGATGGTTTCGACCTCGCCTCCACCACCCGAGACGCTCTGAAACCAACCCTCTCGTCCTCCACCAAAATCAACACCAAACATTGCTGCATTGATTGGATCTTTTGCGGTATCCGCCATAAACTGCTCCTTTCAAAAATTGCGATTGAATCGCTGCTCGAGAATTGATTGTTGCCGATTAAACGTTGGTGCTTTCAGAATATTGTTGGAAGCGGTAGATCACAAACTCGGCTGGCTTGACTGGCG
Organism: Deinococcales bacterium; assembly: GCA_025352125.1. GTDB lineage: Bacteria > Deinococcota > Deinococci > Deinococcales > JAAFIG01 > JANXTZ01. Next base: position 12,161 of record JANXTZ010000079.1, read on the forward strand.
CGATGCCAATTTCGACCACCAGTTGACCGCGATCACGAACGTCTTGCGGGTTGAGTTCGGCGTCGCATTTGACGAAAAACGCCTGGGCGGTGGTCGTGCCGAACAACGCACCGTCGCGCCAGGTGCCGGTCAGGAAGGCGCGAATGTCGCGCTTGAGGCGCTCCCAGGTGTTCAGGTCGTTGGGTTCGAACACAACCCATTGCGTGCCGCGTTCAATCGATTTCTCGACGTAATTGAACAGACGGCGCACGTTGATGTAACGCCATTGCGGGTCGCTCGAGAGGGTACGGGCGCCCCAGACGCGCACGCCCATGCCGGTAAAGCTGCGAATGCAGTTGATGCCGCTCGGGTTGAGGGTGTCTTGCTCGCCCTTGGTCACCTGAATCACAGGCTCGAGCACACCACGGGCGATTTCGTTGGCTGGGGCTTTCCAGACGCCGCGCTCGGTATCGGTCCGCGCCCAGACGCCCGCCATGTGACCGCTCGGCGGAATGGCGATGGGGCGTCCGGTCAGTGGATCGTCAACTTTGACCCAGGGGTAATACAGGGCGGCAGCTTTGGAATCAAAATTCGACTCGCGCTCGCGCCATTTTTTGACATCCTGCGGTAACAAATCTGGCAGTGGGTCGAGAATCGCCATGCGTCCGCCGACGCGTTCGCAGTGGTTCATCATGGCAAGCTGCACGGCTTTGACGCCGTCCTTGTCGATCATGCCCTGCTGATACGCCGCCATCAGGTCTGGGGCGCAGAGCATGGTCACATCTTCGGCAACCTCGAGTCCCTCCAAGCCAGAGCGGTCCGAGACATCACCGACGAAGTGGCTGGATTGCACCATCGGCATGGCGGTCATCTGGTTGGCTTTGATGACATAGGTGCCGACTTCTGGAGAGCGTTCGGCAAGGCTGCCTGCCGTTTTTTCCTCAACGATGGTGATGATCTGGCTGGCGGCGACGGCTTCGGCGAGTGGCTTGGATTTTGCGCCCTTGCCGCCCTTGCCCAGAATCACGTTGTCAAAGGTTTCTTCGCTGCCACCCATCTTGATTTTTAAAGTAAATGCACCCTCGTCGCTGTCCTCGGCTGGTGGGCGGGTGACCTCGACCTGAATGTCGCTCGAGGCAGAACCTTTGGCAGAGATGGTGATGCTCGGGATGGCTTTTGAGGCACGGCTGGGCAATTGTGCACTGGCAGCCGCCTCGTCTTTTTTACCGCTGGTGGGCACAACCCGCGTGACGTAACAACGCGTGCCACCGTTGTTGAAATAACCGTAAATCGAGTGTGCCAGATACGAACCGCTCATGTATGGGTTGCGTTTGCCGCCCTCCTCGAGCGTGCCGAACGTATCGACGTACTGCGACCAGCTTGTGATCAGCATGGGTTTGTTGGCGGGACCGCCAGGCGCAAAACCAACGAATGCCGCCATTGCCGTGCCAACGCCCTCGATGGGGCGCGGACCTGCATTGACCTCTTCAACATAAATTCCTGGGGATAAATACTCGGGCATACGACTCCTTTCTCTCTTTCCTGCATGAAATGAAAATACATTTTTGGATACAAAATTCTAACCAATTTTGACTCGGGCTTGCAGCTCTGACCTGAAGGATTTGCGATCCTTCACCCGAAGGATTTGCGCCTCGAGACTTTGAAAAGTAAAAAATAGAATATTTAAAGCGCCTGTGTTGATTCACGAAACAACGACAACACCAAAGGTTGCCGAACAACCATTTTGAATGCGAAACCATTTCCCCACAGGCTCGAGTTTACACGAGAACACCAACAACGCCCCGAAATGCCGAACTTATTTCGTTTGGAACGCGCAAATTCTTGATTGTTAAAATTTTATTTTTGAAACACGTTATTGATTGACTTTGATGAAACGATGAACAAAAAACCTTAATCCAGACAGCATTTTTGTGGCGTTAAACCAATTTTATACGTCAAACGCATAAGATGGAACAAGTTTTTAATACCCGAGTCGATTCACTTCAAACACGCGAATTGAGAAACGCTCAAACGACATTCGGTGCATTTGGATCGCCGAGACTGCTAAAGTGAAAACAAAAATCTTGCGCTTGAACCTTTCAATTCAGTCGGTCAGCACGGCAACAAAAGGTGGCAAACATGGGGTTGCAAACAAGGGGTAGAAAATGAACGATTTGGTGGGCAAAACATTAGGTCATTACCGACTCGAGGGTGAACTTCGCACCGGCAGCACTGGACAAATGTTCAGAGGCGTCGATACCCTGAACTCGCGTCCGGTGGCGATTAAGGTCTTGCAGTCCAACGGTTTGGTCGGCAATTTAAGACAAGAATTTGTCGGCAAAATTCGTCAACTTGGGGCGTTAAAACACCCGCACATTGTCGAAGTTTTTGAGGTTGGCGAAGAAAACGACAATGTTTTCTTGGTCATGGAATTTATTTCCGGCGGGTCACTCTCCACACTACTGCAACGCAACACCCGCGCCAACACCCTGCTCGAGTTGCCTGTTGCGTTGGGCTTGATGTACCAAGCCGCCGATGCGCTCTCTTATGCCCACAAAAATGGTGTGATTCACGGCGATATCAACCCAGAGAACATGCTGGTCAACTCGCAATCGGGCACAGGCTCGAGGGCTTACCATTTAAAGGTTGGCGATTTTGGGCTGTCCAAATTGAGCGCCGACCGCGCCATGTCGTTTGACGATCTGGTGATCGGCTCGCCAGCCTACATGTCGCCCGAGCAATGCCAGGGTTTGGCATTGACCGCCGCCTCGGACTTGTACTCGCTGGGCATCGTGATTTACGAAACCCTGACCACCGTACTGCCGTTTGAAGTCAAGAACCTGGGCGAAGCCGCGATCAAGCACCTGTACTCTGCGCCGCGCTCCCCCAGGGAAATTCGCCCCGAGATTCCAGAGGAACTCGAGGGACTGATCATGCGCTTGCTCGCCAAAAACCCGAATGACCGTTATGCCAGCACCGACGAGGTGCGCGACGCCTTGCAAGGCATTCTCGAGCGCATCGAACCCCAAGGTCCAACGCCGACGCTGGTCTTGCCCAATGTCGGCAGCGAACCCAAACCGCCAGTGATTGCAGCGCTACCGGACACTTCCGAATCCACGCGCATCACCCTGGCAGATCAATCGGGACGAATCATAAAAGTTCTGACCGTACCAAGTGAAGGTTTACGCTTTGGGCGCACCGATCAAAACGACGTGCAACTCGATTCGGAAATGGTCTCGAGGTATCATTTGCGCATTGACACCCAGGCGCAACGCATTGTCGTGACCGACCTTGGCTCGAGCAACGGCACGATGATGGACGCTCAAAAACTTGACGTTCAAAAACCAACCGCCTGGGCATACCGCAGCATCTTGCACGTCGGACCGTTCTGGTTACGCCTCGATGCGCCCACTGCCGCCAGTGCCAAAAACGTGATTGGACTGGTCCTGAACGAGGACAAACTGACCATCGTTCCAGGGCAGGTCGGGGTCTTGCGCGTGACGGTCGGCAACATGGGACGCATCGTCGATCACTTTACGTTTTCTGCCGACGGCATCCCCGCCAGTTGGCTGCATGGTCCCGAGAACCCAGTGCAGCTCAACCCTGGCTCGCAAGCCCCAGTCGCACTTTCGATTGTTGTGCCGCGCTCGAGCGAAGCGGTGAGCGGCACCCGAAGCGTCACGATTCGCGCCCACTCGAGGGAATTTCCCGAAGCCCTGGCAACCTCGAAGGTGGCATTGACCGTACTGCCATTTGCCATGAGCAGCCTGAGTTTGAAACCCAACAAACGCACCGTCAGGCGCAGCACCCAGTTTGTGGCAACCCTGAAAAACCAGGGCAACACCGCCCTGGATTATTACCTGCAAACCGAAGAGGAAGAACCCCGCCTCAAGTTTCATTTCGAAGAACCCGTGGTCGCGCTCGAGCCAGGTCAGAGCCGCGATGTGATCCTGAAAACCACTGCACCCTTGAGGATTTTGGGTGCAGCCCAACAACGACCTTTCACCCTTTCGGCTCGAGCCACGGGCAGTCAAAAGAACCTGACCGAGGGCACACAGGTTGAAAACAAAACAGGCTTAAACGCCAAAGAAATGCTGGTGAACGCCAAAGACGAAGCCGCCAAACGCGCTGGGGCAACCGTCGGCAACATTGCCGAACAAGCCATGAACGCCGTTGAAGACGCCGTGGTTTCCGGTAAAGGCATCGACCTTGGGCGAATCGCCAAAAACGCCGCCACCAGGGTTGGCAACGATGCCGCCGGAATGCAGCGCCAAGCCGCACAAAAGGCGTTCAAAGACGCGCAAGGCGGCGCTGCCAAAGCTGGCTTGGGCATCCTGACCGGTGGCATCGGCAGAGCCTCGAGCAACGCCGTTCCATTCCCAGAAGACCAAGCCATACAGGGCGCAGACCCAATGCCAGTCAAAGCCCAACTGACCCACCTGGCACTGATGCCGATGTGGTTGCCGATGGCAATTTTGGCGCTGCTGGCATTCCTGATCTTCTGGTTGACCCGCCCGCCAACCATCACCACCTTTACCGCCAGCACTGTCTCGCCATTTCTCGAGCAACCCGTCAATTTCAATTTTGAATCCAGCAGCAACAACCTCGAGCTTCTTCGCAGTGACCAGTTGGAGACCATCAAAATCCCTGCTGGCAGCAAAACCTTCACGCTCGAGAAAGGTTTCAAAAGCCTGGAACCCGTCAAGCTGACCCTGATCGCCAAAGGGAATTTTGGCAGCCATGTCGAAAAAGAATTGCAACTGACGCCCAAAGCCTTAAAACCCGAAGTGCTCGAGTTTACCGTCAGCCCACCAAAACTGATCAAAGGCACGCCCGTCACGATTCGCTGGAAAGTCAAGAATGCCGAGAAAGTCACCATCGAACCGTTCGGAACGCAAGCGCTCGAGGGACGGATTACCGATAAACCAGTCGAAAATCGCACCTACACGTTGATCGCCATCAACAAAAACGAACGCGTCAGTATTCCCATTTCGCTCGGTGTAAATTATCAAAAACCAAAAATTACGGGGTTTAGCATCACACCAACCAAAGTCATCAAAGGGCAAGACCTGAAAATTACGGTCTACATCAAAGCCCCAAATTCGGTGGTCACCAATCTGGACCCATATGGCAAAGTCCACGAACAAGACATTGTCGAAATAGCCGCTCCAGAAGTGGACACCGATTACACCCTGACCGCCGAAAACCCAGCCGGCAAAGACACCCGCACGATTCGGGTCAAAGTTGTTGAACCTGTCGCCACCACACCAACAACGCCAACAACGCCAAATGTCCCCACGACTCCGACCACACCAACCACACCAGATGTCCCCACGATACGGACCACACCAACAACGCCAAATGTCCCTACAACTCCAACCACACCAACCACACCGGCCGCTCCAGAAGCCGTTGCCAGCATCCAAGCCGACAAAACCAGCATCAAAGCGGGCGAAAGCATCAACCTGACCTGGAAAACCCAGAACGCCAAAAGCGTCAAGCTCGAGCCTGTCGGCAAGGTTTCACTGAGCGGACAACGCCCTGTCAGTCCAAAAGTCACCACCACTTACACCCTGAAAGCCACCAACAGCGACGGGGTTGAAACCGCCAGCGAAGTGACCGTCAACGTCACCGCAGGCGCAACGACCACAACCGTGACCCCTGCTGCTTTCGCATCGTTAAAAACCAACAAAACCACCATCAACAAAGGCGAAAGCATTGCCCTGACCTGGAAAACCGCCAATGCCAGCAGCGTCCTACTTGACCCCATCGGCACGGTCAAAGGCGCAGGCAGGCAAGTCTTAAAACCAGAATCTGATATCACCTACACCCTGAGCGCCACCGGCAAAGACGGTAAAATCTCGAGCAGCACCGTCAAAATAACGGTCAAAGTGCCACTGGTCGCGGGCGTTTTAACAGGGCGTTGGTATCACAATTTTGGCGTGCTCAACCTCAAACACATCGGCTCGAGCGTGACCGGAACATTTACCAGCAGCGACGGCAGCAACGGCAGCATCAGCGCCACACTCGAGGGACAAGTCTTGTCTGGAACCTACACTGCAGGCGGCGCGAAGCAAAACTTTGAATGGACGTTCAGCGACGACTTCAGAACCTTCAACGGCAGGGGCGACACGCATTTGCAATGGTGCGGCGCAAAACCAGGCGTGTACTTCAACCCAGGATGCAGTTATTCCGGTCAATGGAACGCCAGCATCAACGGCGTCACCTGCACCGTCAACCTGACGAGAACCAACAACGATGTGATCGGAAAATTCTGCGACGGCACACTGAACGGTGCAGTCAGCTTTCAAAAGGGCAAGATTGTTTTGACTGGAACGTGGTCAAACACCAAACTGAACACGGCAGGCGATTTCAGTTTTGCACTTTCAGACAGCGAAGCCATTCAGTTTGTTGGACGGCAAAACCGCAGCAACGAATGGTGCGGTTGGCGGCAAGGCTCGAGCAAGCCAAACCCTTGCATTTTGAAGTAATTTTGAGGCTAAAGCATGAATTACTTTTGCATCGTTTCAATAACATCTGAGGGTTTAATCTACCGTATTGAAAGCAAAAACGTTGTTGCTATTCATTTTCAAGAATGCGCTGAGAATTATCGAAATTATGTTTTGACCTTTGACGAATTCAATGTGAAAGACCCAGAAAAGTACATGCAAGAAACGCCAAAATGCGTTGGGTGGCACGATGTAACTGCAAAAACTCAGTTCATTGAGTTTTTTTCTCAGTCTCGAGTGACGATTGAATTCCGAAGCAATTGGCACACTTGGGATACTTGAACAAAATTTCTTGAATTGCGAAACAAAATTTGTGCAATGGGTTGGACAACACTTGATCTGAGCTGATAAAACTCAAAGATATCCAGATTATTCAGGGCGAACCTCGAAATTCGCCTTGAATAAATTATGAATGGCAAAATCGATTTGTATTGTCATCAACGAACCGTCAAAGCCAGGTGAATTCTGATCTTCTCGTCCAACTCGAGCATCAAATCCGTTGGCACAAAGCCAATTTTTTTAATCAAACGGGTCTGTGCAATGTGCCGAATCAGGTTGACTTGTGCTTTGCTGTCCTTGTCCAATTCTGTGCGTTCTAAAGGTAACAACAAATCAAACGAGTACAAGCGATCAATGGTACTGGTGAGTGGAATCACAACCAGCACAAACAAATCCGCATTCACCAGATTGTTACTGACAATTACTGCGGGACGGGTGAAATTGGCTTCACCGTCTCTGGCGGGAGCAAAATTAACCAGAACAATATCACCGCGCCTAAACAACTCACTCACCAGGTGTCTTCGGTGCTGGGTTCAAGACCGTCGTTTACGCCAACCTCGAGTAGTATTTCTGGTCGCTCAAGGTGGTCTTTGGTGGCTTGACGATAACTTTCAGTCAGTTCTTGTTCTCGGAGCGCCCGCAATGCTTTGGCGAGCACATCGCTACGGCTCTTAAGACCGTGATTTTGTTCGTACTGGTCAGCGTATTTTATCAGTTCTGGTGGTAAGCTGATACTAATTTTCTGGTATTGGTTGCTTTGCATACCACAACAGTTTACTACTATTTAGAATACTTACAGTAGTAACTCTTTGAATCGGTCGATACAGGCAAGCAACCTGAGCTTCTAGCAAAAGGGCGAACCTCGAGATTCGCCCTTTAGGATTACAATTCACATTTCGTTTTACAAATTCCCGCAGGTCACACTTCCACCCACGCCGCCCGTGTCCTTCTCGCCGCGTTGATGAAAGCTGATGTACGCACTGACCGGAATTTTCGAGGTATCCACGCTGGTGCTCGAGATGCCCGTACCGACTTTGTCGGCGGTGATCTCATTTAAGGTTGCGGCAATGCCGCCAGGATTGGAGCATGAACCGACGCGAATGTAGCCTGCCGAGCGCTTTTCGGGTGGCAGATTGGTGATTTCAAGTTCAATGATGGTCGAGCCGTTGGAGAGTTCTTTGATGCGGGCAATGCCACCCACTTTGCTGCTGACACCCGTCGAGAGCACGCCAACAGATTGCAGGACGATGACTTGGGTGGGTTTGGTCTGTGAGACGTTGTTGCTCGGGGCGCAAGCTGCGAAACCAAGTGCCAACAGTGCGATTCCAATTATTTTTTGGGTCATACGATTTCCTCCTGAGCGGTTGTCATTTAAATCATAGCGTGTTCGGCGATAAAATGATGAATGCTTTACTTTATGACGTTCTGGAAGGCTTGATTTTACCCTAAATTCAAATCCTGAGAAGATTTTATTCCTTCTTGGTTTTTAGTGTCTGGCACAAGAAAAGCTTGTCTTTTGAACGAATTTTTTTGAGTCGGTGATAGCATACCCTCATTCAATCTGGTTTCTCGAGCTTGGCATTTGTTTCTCGAGTCACCTGCCGAAATTCACGATTTGAGGTTTCATGAGTAGCCATCTGACAATCGCTTCTGTGACCGCCGTCTTAAAAAACCTGCTCGAGAATGGCTTGGTGGCTCGGGGCATCTCGAGCAGCATTGGCGGTGATGCGATCATCACAGCGGTATCACCTGACCGAATTGCGGTGGGAAACGATGAAAAACCGCAGTTGAACGTGTTTTTGTATCAGGTCACGCCGAGCACGGGGTTAAGATCAAATTTGGACAAAGACAAAACCCCTGGTTTGTCGCTCGAGTTGCATTATTTGTTCACGGCGTATGGCGCTCAGGATTTTCAATCCGAGATTTTGCTTGGGTACGCGCTGCAAATGTTGTTCGAGCATCCTGTGCTCTCGAGCGAACTGATGAAAAAAGCGCTGACCAATGTTTCCAGCAGCAAGGGCGGGCGGGTGGTGCAACCGGCGCTGGCGGCGCTGGCAAATTCTGAATTGGCGGAAAGCGTCACGCAGGTCACGCTCGCGCCACAGTTTTTGAATGCAGAGGAAACATCCAAACTCTGGTCGTCGTTGCAGGCACGGTATCGTCCGTCATTGACCTATAAACTTTCGACCGTTCCCGTTCGGATGACTGCCGTCACGCCCAGCAAGGTCAAGGAACGCGCATGACTGCCGTCACCGAGGCTCGAGTTGATTGGTTTGAACAAAACCAACGTCATCTCTCGAGCGCCTTGGTTGCTGTGCGTGAGGCGTTGACGGTTTTTATTGCCAAGCAACGCGGCGAAATTCCGAGCACCGAAAATACCTTACCTGAACCGTACTTTTTTGAAGCTTCTGCCCTCGAAACGCTGTGCCAGACTTTCAAACTCTCGGCTTTTGAACGCAACATTGTTTTGCTCTGCGCGGGCATGGATTTGGATGGTAAATTCTCGAGCTTGTGTGCACAGGCAAATCTTGATCCGCAACGCGCGTTTCCAACGCTCGGCATGGCGCTGGCGGCGTTGCCCGATGCGCATTGGAGTGCGCTTTCGCCCGTCGCACCACTGCGCCGTTGGAAACTGATCGAATTGGGTGCGGGCAACGCCCTGACCTCGAGCAGCCTGCGAATAGACGAACGGATTTTGCATCATTTGGCTGGCGTCAACCATCTTGATTCACGCCTGGCGGTGCTTCTCGAGCCGCTCCGTGAAGCAACCGAGTTGGTGCAAAGCCACCAAGATTTGACTGAGACCATCATCGGCACGTGGTCGAGGGCAAAACAAACAACGGCGGTCATTCAGTTGTGCGGCACGGATGCAGCTTGCAAACGCGGCATCGCTTTCAGTGTCGCTCGAGCCTTCAATCGAGAACTGTACAGCTTAAATGCGAACTTGATCCCGAACAACCCGAACGAACTCGAGACGCTGACCTTGCTGTTGCGCCGCGAGGTGATTCTGGGGTCGATGGCGCTGGTGCTGGACTGCGAAAATTTGGACGGTAACGATCACAACAAAATGAATGGCTTGCACGCGTTTGTGGCGAAATTTGTTGGACCACTTTTTATTTCCAGCTTGGAGCGTCAAAAACTGGGCGAACGCAGCAACATCACGCTGGAGGTGAGAAAACCCAGCACGCTCGAGCAACGCCAGGTTTGGAACGCGGCGCTGGGTTCACAGATTCCAGAATTTGGCTTGGAACTCGACCATCTGATCGGGCAATTCAACATGAATCCCAGCGCGATCAAAAACGCTTCCAACGAAGCCTTGCGCCTTCTCGAGCAACAACCCGCCAGCGATGTGCCTGCGACACTCTGGGAAGCCTCGAGAATCCAGGCGCGGCAACGTCTGGACGATCTGGCACAACGCCTCGAGACGCAAGCCTCCTGGGAGGATTTGGTGCTGCCCGAGGCGCAAGGTCTGGTGCTGCGCGACATCAGCGCCCACGTGCGGCAACGCCTGAAGGTTTACGAGACTTGGGGCTTTGGCAAACAAGGCTCGAGGGGCTTGGGCATCAGCGCCCTGTTTGCGGGCACGAGCGGCACGGGCAAGACGATGGCAGCCGAAGTCATTGCCAAAGAATTGCGTCTGGACTTGTACCGCATTGACCTTTCCACCGTGGTTTCCAAGTACATTGGCGAGACCGAAAAGAACTTGCGCCGAATTTTTGATGCCGCCGAAGAGGGCGGGGCAATTCTGTTGTTCGACGAGGCAGACGCGATTTTCGGCAAGCGCTCTGACGTCAAAGACAGCCACGACCGTTACGCCAACATCGAAGTCAGTTACTTGCTGCAACGCATGGAATCCTATAGGGGTCTGGCAGTCCTGACGACCAATTTAAAGAGCGCCATCGACACCGCCTTCATGCGGCGCATTCGTTTTGTGGTGCAGTTTCCATTTCCTGACCTCGAGCAACGCAGCGAAATCTGGCGGCGTTCATTCCCAAAAATTGCCCCCACGCAAAATTTGGACTTTGCCAAACTCGGGCAGTTGCACATTGCGGGCGGCAACATTCGCAACACCGCCTTGAACGCCGCCTTCATTGCCGCCGACGCGAACGAAGCCATTGGGATGAAGCATATTTTGCACGCCGCCCAAAGCGAGTACAGCAAGCTCGAGAAGCAACTGACAGAAAGTGAAACGGCAGGGTGGGTTTAATCATGCCGAGCCATCAAGCCCGTCAAAATCGCAGGGTCGAACACGAGGCGCGTCCCTTGTTCACACCAACTGTCGCCGCGCCGAGTAATGAAGTGATTCAACGCGAGGCAACCAGCGACTTGGGGCAAAACAATGCGGCATCGCTCGAGAATACCGGCACTGGGCAGACTTTGGAGGGCGGCACCCGTTCGTTCCTCGAGCCGAAGTTTGGACACGATTTTGCCAACGTCAAAATTCATGGCGACGGTCGTGGTGAGGCTGGAACGAGCAATTCCAAAAAACCAACCGTCCAACGCGACCCGTTGCCAGCCGTGCCAAATTATCAATTGAACAGCACTTTTGGACAAACTCCAGACCCCGCCTCGAGATACCGCCTGGGAGGTGATTTAACGCTGCACCTTGACCCGCAATTGCAAGCCTCGATTCAACTTCACACGCAGCGTTCGTTTGAGCCTGGTTTGATCTCGAACGGGATTGCTGGCTTGGGACGTGGTTTGCCACCACTTTTAACCGCCAACCCAGCCGCGCCAGGTCCGAGTGCCGCGCCTGCGGCGGCAACATCGCCAACGCCAGGTTCAGGCACCACCGCGCCATCAAGCTCGAGTGGCAATCCAGCCGCGCCAGGTGCGACCCCAGAGTTGCCGCACCCTGGTTCGGTTGGCGATATTTTTTCTGCCATCGCCTCATATGGCGTTGTACAACAAGCCCTGGACCGTTTGAAAGACCAAGCCGCCTCGCAGGCAAGCCGAGACTGGAGTCGCCTGAACACCGGCGAACGGGTTTTGGTCGTCTCGAGCGGCATTGTGATTGCCGCCCCAGCCCTGGGGTTTTCACTGGCTGACCCCGCCATGCGGGCGCACCTGGGGTCAATTCTGAACGGCACGCCGCTGCCCGTGCCTGGCGTCCCTTGGTTGCACCTCGAAACCAACTTGCAAGCCGATTCATTCATGGTGGGTTTTCACGTTGACCTTGGGCATTTGCTCGCGCCCATCCTGCCAGGCTTTGGGGCTGGATCGCCCAATGCCATCGGCGACCCGCCGAGCGCTCAACGGGCTGTAGCTCAACAGGCTGTACAACGCGATCTGCTTTCTTCGCAGGGTTCAATGCCAGACATCGGCTCGAGCATCAACGCACGTTTGGGCGGCGGTGCACCGCTCGACGGACGGGCGCTCGAACAATTCTCGAGTCGCTTGGGGCACGATTTTTCACGGGTTCGGATTCATCACGATCATGCCGCCGACCAGCTTTCAAAAGCCGTGAACGCCAGGGCATTCACCACGGGACAAGATATTTTCTTCGCCCAAGGCACGTACAACCCGAATTCGAGCGAGGGTCAGAAACTTCTGGCTCACGAACTGACCCACACCATTCAACAGGCTCGAGGACCCGTTTCGGGCACACCGACGGCGGGCGGGGTCAGCCTCAGCGATCCAAGTGACGCGTTTGAGCGGGAAGCCTCGAGTGCGGCGGAAAGTGTCACCCGAGGTGAACAGGTTGCGGTGGCTGGCTCGAGCGGTGCTGCCGTGCAACGCAGTCTGGTCTTGCAACGCGAGACACCCAACACCACGCCAGCGCCGGCTTCAACCTCCAGTCCGCCGAACCCGTCAGCACCAACTGCCACACCGATACCGCACACCCTGAATGCGGGGATGTTTGACGTCTCCGGCGCACAACCGAGTTTAAATGGCACGGTCAGTGCCCGCCCGTCAACAGGTTCCAACGTCACGATTGAATCGCCCGACATTACGTTTAACGCGAGCGCAACCCTGCACAGCGACGTGCAGATGGATGCGGGTGAAACCATCAAAGTTGGACCAACCCAAACCCTGCTTGGTTCAAACCGCGTCGGCATTTACAGACGCGGCGGTCTGCCAAACGGCGAGATCATTGCCGAAGACAAATCGAGCGTCGGTCAGGTGCGCGACGCCCAGTGGCAACCCAACCGCGACGGCAGCGTCCGAGCCGATGTCGAAGCGCCCTGGTACTCGAGACCGAGCAACATCACCGATACCAACCGTACCGCCCAGGTCCATTATTTGGACAAGCCAGGTTTTGAATTGCCAGCCGCCGTCGGCGAGGGACGACTGACCGAAACCCGAGGATCGGAAAGTTTCATCACCGCGCTGTCCGCCAAACGCGACGGTCAGGTGGTGCATTTGGCTTCGAGCCACTGGGAAGTGCCTTGGGCGCTCACCATCGATGCCAGCCACGCCACGCAGGGCAGTGCCGTCACCGGAGGCTCGAGCGACCAAGCCCCGCCGACGCTGGACGGTCCAATTGCGGTGCAGGCGGCGCAGGATTGGTTGGCATTCAGCAGCGTCGAGGCTGCCATGACCGCCAGCAACCGCGTGCTCTTGGACCATTTGCTGGCAGCCAAAGCGGGCAATGCCAGCGCTTACCAAAATATTGTCCAGGCGTTGCGGCGCAAAAATCCAACCCTCAGCGTGAGCGTCACGGTCAACAGTACCGATTCCTGGGTTGGCACGGACGACCTCGAGTTGGTGGCGCAAGGTTTGCAACGCCGCAGTTTGGGTCAAATCAATGACCGTGGTTCGCGCAGCGTCACGTTCCAACTTTGCGATTTGATCGATCCGCTGGCGATCAGCGCCAGCACCAACCTCGAGTTTGAACTTTCCAACCGCAACACTTTTGCCCCCGCAACGCCCGCCACAATGTCCTGGGCTTTCCCATTCAACACCGCATCGGGCAGGATGACCAGTGGCGGTGGCGGCGGTCGCTACACCCTGAGCGGTTCGATCTCGTAATTTGATTCTCGAGAGGAGGTTTTTATGGCAGCGGAGAAACATCAGCTTCAGCGCAAGGCGGATACAGACTCGGACGTGACGTTTGCTCGAGAGGTGGCGCAAAACAACACCGCAGATTCAGCGACGTTTGGTAGCGCGAACCCGCAACAACTGTCCGAGGCGCTCTCAAATTCTGGCTCTGGGCAGAGCCTTGACGGTGGCGCTCGAGAATATTTGGAACCAAAATTTGGGCACAGTTTTGAGAACGTCAAAATTCATGCGGATGGTCAAGCCGATGAACTCTCAAAGTCGGTCGGCGCTCGAGCGTTCACCACTGGGCAGGACGTGTACTTTCGGGAGGGCGAGTACAAACCCAATTCAAATGAGGGTCGGCATTTGCTGGCGCACGAGTTGACGCACACGATTCAGCAATCTCGGGGCAGCGTTTCGGGAACGAGCATCGGTGGCGGTGTGGCGATCAGCGAACCCGGGGATTCGTTTGAGCAGGAAGCCTCGAGCGCGGCGGATACAGTCACCAAAGGTGGACAGGTGGCTGTTGGCGGATCAACGGGCATGGCGGTTCAACGCACGCGCGCAGGCGGCTTGACCTTGCAACGCGATCCAACAACGCCAACACCAGCACCCGCGCCTAGTACCACCACTGCCCCAGCCGCAGGTGGCACCTTCGAGCAAAACATTGCCGCCGCCGATGTGTTTCATGGGCACGGCATGTTCGGACCAACCGAGGTTCAACCTGGCGGTGGCGCATTTGAAGCCTCTTATGACCCTGCGGGCGGCGTGATGAACATTGTCATGCGTGCCGCCGTGAATTTCCAAGATGCGCTCACCTCGAGCGGTGGAAGTTTCACGCCCGCGAACGCCAACCTGCAAAGCCTCGCCAACCGTGCCAGAAGCCTGCCTCCCGCAAGGCGTGCCGCCTTTTTGGCACGCTATCAATGGAACGCCGCCGAAAAAACAGGCTGGCTGACCAACCTCGAGACTTCGGTCGAAAGCGCCTGGAGCGGCAAGCATCAATTTCACATCAACAAACCCCAGTGGGAATGGATTGGTGCGCGGATCAATGTCGATGTCCAAGCCCATGAGGGCGCACGGGCAGGCAACGATCACCTGGCGGTGGACGCGGTCAAGATGCCGCCGGGCGAAAACCTTTACAGCCATAACGATGCTGGAACGGTTAATGCTGATGGCTCTGCCAACGGTGGTTTTTCTTCAACTGGCACAGGATCGTCAACCAATTCATTTGATTCGACCATGACCATCGCCAGTACCGATGTCAGCGCCCGACCCGACAATGCCTTGCGACCTGGCGGGGGGGCAGTCAATTTTGCACACAACAGCGACACACTCGACGGGGGTGCGCAAACCTACTTGCAAAATTGGATTGCCACCTTCCAAGGTGCTCCTGGAGCTGCGGGCAGCCGTTCTATTGCCGTCAAACTCGAGGCTCACGCCAGCGCCTCGGGCACTGTCGATTACAACCGCGATCTGTCACAACGTCGGGCGGATTCGGTCAAGACTTTCCTGACTGGGCACGGTCTGACCAACGTCACAGGCTCGGTGGCGACCGACCCGCAAGGTTCGGCTGGGACAAACACCACCGATTCAGCCGCCGAACAAGCCCGTCAACGCCGCGTGGAATTGACGGTAGACAGTGGCGCGGCTCAGGTACTCGCCGCCCACGAGTTTGGACACGCCTTTGGTTTGGGTGACGAGTACGCGACCTCGCCTGCCGCCGGAACAGCCGGCTCGAGTTTAATCAGTGGCACGGGAAACCAAGCTGGCACGGCTGCCGACCATGACGGTTTAACCAAAAACATGACCGATGCTTCGGGGGCGCATTTACCAGGCGCAGTTCACGAAAACAACGACAACATCATGTCGCTGGGCAACACCGTGCAACCTCAACATTACTCGACGTTCCATGCCGCATTGCAACAAATCAGTGGAGTCAGCGAATGGGCGCTCGGGGCTGCCACCGCCCGTCCAACCGCACCAGCAGGCACAGGCACTCCCGCGCCAGCCCCTGCACCAGCGCCAGCAGCAACGCCCGCCGGTACGCCGCCACCGCCCACACCCTGACTTGCCAGCCAAGGAGCGAGTATGGTGAAGCATCTTAAGAGATTGATGATTTTGCTGATTTTAGGGGTGAGCGCCACTATGACACAGGTTTCTGCACAAGTATCTTCTAAAGATTTCGAGGGTTTGCTGCTCGAGATCATCCTCCAACCCAGCACGGGCAATCCCACGGGAAGTCGGGTGTTCAGCGATGGACGTTACGAATTCCTCAGCGATTCCCAGATAATGGTAGCCAGCGACGGCTCGAGTACCCGCAAAGCAGTGCCTTTAAAATGGCGCGAAGAATATGTGTTTACGGCTTCAGAACTGACCGAACTGAAAAAAGCCATTGGTGACGCCAATCTGCCGAGTTTGGAGGCGGTTTATCCCGCGACTGGGCAGACGTCTAACGCCAGCACCATGACTTGGCGCTTCTTGGTAAATGGTCAAGTCAAACAGATCGTGGTTGAGGGCTATCCAATCAACAAAGTTCCCGCGCTCGAGAATTTGTACAAGCGTTTCAATCAAATTCACAAAGCACCCAAAGCCTCCTCGGTCTGGAGTGTTTGGACCAAAGCGGGTGTGGTAAAGCGCACGATCAATGCCGATGTCTCGAGTTTGGATTTCTTACGACCTGTGATGCAAGCCCTGTTCACGCCAAATCCCAACAGCCCCAACACTGGCATGTTGGCGCTCGAGCCGCAAACAATCATCCTGGAAATCGCTTGGTTGGAAGAGGGACAAGAGATTGAAAGAACCCGTTTGTATGCCGACGGACGTTATGTTGAGGCTTTAGGCGCTGAGGAGAAATTGGTGACCACCTTAAGCTTGCCGCAATTGCTGGATTTGTTGGATGTTCTAGAAACCATTGGCTGGGATCAGCTTCCAGAACCCGTGACCGAGCCACCGGCAGTCAAATGATGGTTCATGGTTTCAGCTTAAAGGGAGGTGCATTTCATGACCCAAGTCAGGCATCGTAAAGAACAAAAAATCAGGGCTTCCAATGGGCAAAAATGGGCGGGTGCCAGCCTCAGCGATGCTGACGTGTTGTTCCATTCGGCAACGCGTTCGTTTCTCGATCATCATTACGAAGATGCCGTGCGTCAATTCCAAGACATTCAAGCGACAATAACCGCCACCACCAGACGCTCCGATGCCCACATGTTTTGCAATGAAGCTCGAGCACGGTTTAGCGCCGAAGATTACGCTGGCGCGTTGCCGCTGTACAGACAAGCCCTCGGCTTGCGTTAACATCTAAACAAGAACCTCGAGAGGAAGTATTGTGCTTGACACCGTTCACAACACCATTAAGGAGCTTCTTTACGCCAAGGGTCAGATCGATCCGCTCGAGGTCGAAATCTCTTTCAACCCACCCACCAAAGATTGGGTGAATTCTCGGGTTTCCCCGACGCTCAATTTTTTCTTGTACGACCTCGAGGAAAACACCGAGTTGCGCCAAGCCGATTACGACCTGTTCTCGAGCAAAAATGCCAAAGGCGTGGCTTCTTCGACCCGGCGCGTGCCGCCCAGGCGTTTTGATCTGCATTACATGGTCAGCGCCATCAGCACCGTGATCGACGACGAGCATTTGCTGCTCTGGCGAGCAATGGTGACGCTCTTAAAAAACCCTTCGATTCCCGAACAATTCCTGCCCGAAAATATTCTCAAACTCGAGCTTCCAGTCAAAGGGCGGGTCTCTCAGCCCGACGATGGTCCTCGCCCGATGGACTTGTGGTCTGCCCTCGAGACGCCACCGCGACCATCATTGCTGTACGTTCTGACCGTGCCGGTTGACCTCGAGACTGGTTTTGAATCGCCACTGGTCTTAACCCGAACCGCGCGTTACAGGTTGCTCGAGCAAGAATCTTCGGCTGCTGAGGTCGCGTTTCATATTGGTGGTGTGGTCAAAGACCGTTTGGGCACGCCGATTCCTGGCGCGAGCGTCAATTTGATTGGGCGCGACCCGCTCTTATCAGACGCACTCGGGCGCTTTGTCATGACCCACGTACCCGCAGGGGAAGCCAAACTCGAGGTCAGTATGAAAGGCAAGAAACCAAAAACCGTCAAGCTCGAGGTTCCAAGTGACAGTTACGATGTGACACTCGAGTGAGCAAAATCCACCAGATTGGCTTTGAGGTTCAGAACTTTTGATTTTTTGGCTGTACTGTCAATTTCAAAACCTTGTTGCGTTAATTGCTCTGCCTGCATTGCCGTAGCACCAGGATAAATCGCCATCAATTCACCGTTTTTCTTTACCACCCGCCAGAATGACAGATTGCTGCTCGAGTCTTTGGCAATGGCTTGCAAGGCTTTTCTGGTCGCCACCGGGCACGTCACCTGAACGTTAAATTGCGCCGCCAGAGTGCGTTGAATCCATTCGGTTGTTGCCAGTTGATGCTGCGGGATTTGCTTGAGCAATGCTTCAACGGTTTGATAGCTGGGCAGCAACATTTTCCCCGAACAACCAAAGAATTTTTCTCGGGCTTTGGAAATATCAGTAATGACATCTTCTTGCAGTTTCATGATCACTCCTGTTAAAACTCTAGCTTCAAATTTTGGTTAAGTTTACTTTATCAGCTCGTTTGCTGATTTCCAAAACGCCGCCAGGCAAAAAGTTAGCAATCAAATAGCGAAACGCCTGCTCGCGGTCTTCACCGCTCTGGTCTGACAAAAACAGTTGTTCGCAGTATGCCGCAATGTCTTGAACGATCCGCTCGAAACGGTAATACGACAATGCCACGGCGTCAAGTTGGGTTGCGCCGTAACCCAGGTAAAACAATTTTTCTTCCTCGAGCGGCGAACGAAAGTTGTTCATCTGCCCGCCGCCAACAAACATCAGGTCGCGTTCCTTGGGTGCAAAAATCGGGTTGTCCCAATCCACAATGTAAAACCCGTCAGACGCAATCAAAAGATTGCCCGCATGAAGATCGGAGTGGCAAATCACCAACTCCAAATCTCGAGCTTGCAGGTTGTGCGCGAGGCGTTCGGTGTAGGAGAGAAGCTCGAGAATTTCTTGGCGTTTGGATTTTAAAAACACCGCCAGTTTTGCCGCGACGGGTTCGGTAAAAACCTCGGTAACACGCTCGAGGAAACTTTTCACAACCTCGCGCCACCGACCAGAATACGTCTCTCGAGGGATGGTTTCGAGCATCGTTGGTGGAATCGTTGCCGTGTGAATGCGTTTCAGTGCCGCGCCAAAATCCTGCCATTGCCGATCCGATAATGCGATTTTATAACCGTCTTTGCCGTCAACGAACGGGTACAACATTACGTTGAAAGGCTCGAGCTTCGTCCAGGGTTTTGCAGTCGTGGTCAAGATTGGCGCGATGATTTGAGTTATGTTTTGATCACTTAAAAACTTCGGCAGCATCACCGAATTTTGATCGAACGCGCCACTTCGCAATTTCAAAAAATACGACGTTCCATTGTCTACATCCACACGGTACACCGCCGAATCCTGATCGTTGCCGAGCGGTAAAAATTCGACTCGAACTCTCTGCAAACCGTATTCGAGTTGCACACAAGCCCGGATTGTTTCGTCTTGAATCTGGGGTTTCTCGAGCATTTCACAAGCATGATAATCCAATCCCTCGAGAAACCCCCGAATTATTTGTTATATAATTTGTTATATTGACATATTCAATTGCCCATGCTTAAATTGCGCCATCTGAAAAACAAGGCTGTCATGGCAAAATTGTTGTCAGGCAAGCTTCAGATCAATCAGTTGCCACTGATTGTTTGGAGGTCATTGTATGAAAACACGCAACAAAGCCACACTGTTGTTGACCGCCGCCATCGTTGGCGCGGCAACCATCGGTTCAATGGGCAAAGCCCAGGGTCCAACCGAAATCACACTCTGGGGCGACTGGTCGGGTGGCGGCGAACAGCAGGTGCTGACGATGGTCAACGCCTTCAACGCGGCACAGAGCAAGATCAAGGTCAAATACGTGGTGCAACAGGATGTCATCACCAAATTCTTGACCGCCAGCACGGCTGGACAGGCACCCGACATGATGATCTGGGACCGGTTCCTGACCGCCCTGTACGCCCCCAAAAACGTGCTTGCGCCGATCAATGGCTATTTGACCAAAGACAAGATCGCCCAGAGTGGCTTTTACAAGCAAGCCCTGGCAGAACTGACCAGCCAGGGCAACCTGTACGGCTTGCCACTGACCGTGGACGCTCGAGCTATTTTTTACAACAAAAAATTATTTAAAGCCGCCAATCTTAAACCCCCTCGCACCTGGGCGGAGCTGCGCAGCGCCGCGATCAAGCTGACCAAACGCGATGCGAACGGGAAGTTGCAAGTTTCTGGTTTCGCGCTCGATGACCTTGGTCTGTTCAGCATGTGGATCAAACAGGCTGGCGGCACGGTCTTGAATGCCGACAACACCAAAACGGCGTTCAACAACGCCGCCGGTCTGGCAGTGCTTGAGTTCTGGGACCAGCTTTTGAACAAGGACAAGGTCTACGAGCTTGGCTTTGGCAAGGGCGAGGGCAATGCCCAGGACCCATTTGTGACGGG
The DNA here is from genome assembly GCA_025352125.1 of Deinococcales bacterium. Classification (GTDB taxonomy): domain Bacteria; phylum Deinococcota; class Deinococci; order Deinococcales; family JAAFIG01; genus JANXTZ01. Next base: position 32,480 of record JANXTZ010000079.1, read on the forward strand.
CAAAATCGCCATGTATTACAACGGTCCCTGGAGCATTTCTGGCTATAAAAAGTACGGCAAGGACCTCGACTGGGGTGTGGTCGCACCTCCCGCCGGACCCAACGGCGACAAGGGCGCGAACATGGGCGGTTTTGGACTGGCAATCACCCAAGCCAGCAAACAAAAAGACGCCGCCTGGGAATTCATGAAATGGTGGCTGGCAAACCCGACCAACGCCCTCACGTGGGGCAAGACGAGCGACAACATTCCAGGCAATTTAAAAGCGGTGAGCGATCCGTTTTTCCAAAAAGACATCGCCTGGAAAGGCATCACCGATACCCTGAAGTTTGCCACGATTCGTCCAGCCGTGCCAGGTTACTTCCCGATGGAAGGGCAGGCGCTCGTTCCAAACATCCAACTGTTCCTCGAGGGCAAGCAGGACGCCAAGACGGCGCTGCAAAAAGCCCAGGAAACCGGCGACAGGCTGCTGGCGGACAACGCGGTGAAATAAATTGTCACAAATGATTGATCCTTCCTCCTCAATGAAATGCGTCCGAAGGGGCGCATTTCCAAATTTAGCCTCGAGATTCTTGCTGGTCTTGATGCTCGGCTTGTCGTTTGTTTCCGCACAGGCGTCTGTTTCCACCCAAACACTTTCACAATCCGTCAATCCCGCTCGAGCCTGGCAAGATTTTTATCAATCGTACTGGGATGCGAATCGACAGTATTTTTTTGCCTACTCCGATCACATCGGACGCAATGGCACGGGTCCGAAAGCCGGAACCTACGCCGATTTTTGGTGGGAAGCCCAGCTCTGGGATTTGACGATGGATGCCGTCCAGTCGGGTATAGCGGACAAAGCCATGATTGACAGCATTTTTGAGGGTTTCAACCGCGAGAATCCAGACTGGTACAACGATTTCAACGACGACCTTGGTTGGTGGGCGCTGGCGGCGACCAGAGCCTATAAAATCACCGAAAAGCCTGTATATCTCGAGAGAGCCAAATCGTTGTTCGATGACATCTGGACGTACTGGGATGAGACGTATGGCGGTGGCGTCTGGTGGCGCAGGCGAGGCGAGCGTCAGAAAAATGTGGCGACCAACGCACCGCTCGTGGCGACTGCCGTGCGCTTATTCCAAGTCACCGGTGAACAAAAATACCTTGATGATGCCAAAAAAATCTGGGCTTGGCTCGAGACATCCTTGTTCGCTTTTCCCAGGGTTTATGACAACATCGTTGGCGCGAACGAGTTACGGCGCTGGGATTTTAGCTACAATTATGGCAATGCCATCGTTGCCGCCTTGGCGATGTACGAGGTTGAACACGACCCAAGTTACCTCGAGAAAGCCAAACTTGCGGCGGACTGGGTGATGACGAATCTTACCAACAACGGCGTGTTGTTGAGCGAGGGCACAGGCGACGGCGGGGGTTTCAAGGGTGTTTTTGTGCGCCGTTTGCACGATCTGGCGGTCGTCACCAACGAGGATCGCTATTGGAGGGCACTGCAAGCCAATGCCATCAGTGCCTGGAATGCCCGCCGGAGCGATGGACTGACTGGCGATGAGTGGCAAAGCCAATCCCCACCGGAGCGTCCGCTCGAGGCTTTGACTGTCTCGAGCGCCGTGGCAGTTATTTTAAATGCCAAACCGCCATTTGAAAGCTTTGCTGCGGGTAACGGTATTTACGAAGCCGAAAATTCTGAACGCGGCGGCGTCGAATCTTCGGCAACCGCACCAGGCTTTACGGCTCGAGGTTACGTCAACCATTTTTTCAAAACCGACCAGGGCGTGACGTTTCATGTTGCTACCGCTCAAGCTGCCACCTACAGCGTAACGCTGCGTTACAGCGCAGGTGGGGGAAATGTCTCGAGATTGTTACAAATTAATAACGGCAGCCCCACAAAGATTGATCTGCCAGCCACCAATTCGTGGCTCGAGTGGCAAGAGGTCAATTTCAAACTTGATTTGCCTCAAGGTTTCTCGAGCATCACCGTGTTCTTCAAGGCGGGCAGCAAGGGCTATCTCAATCTCGATCACTTGCGTTTGAAGGAGCTGCCATGATTGCGCCGCTCGAGACGGCAACCGCCAAGGCGAGTCTGGCGTTTGATGCCCTGATTGGCGTTTTTTGGAATCAGGACACGCAGCTTTTTGATATTCGCACACCGAATACGCCTGCCAGTTACGACCTTTCTTTTGATCTTTTTCATTACTGGTGGCAAGCCCACGCCCTCGATGCCCTGGTTGATGCCTTTGAACGCGACGGCAATATCTTGCACCTCGAGCGTGGGATGTCGCTGCTGGCAGGCTTGCAACTACGCAACGGCGGTTTGACCAACGATTATTACGACGACATGGAATGGCTGGCGTTGTCTTGTCTGCGGGCGTTCGATGCGAGTCAAAAAACCGAATTCAAGACTGCCGCCCTCAAGTTGTGGGACGACATCAAAACGGGTTGGAATCAGGCTTGCGGCGGCGGGATTGCCTGGCGAAAATCGCAGCTCGATTACAAGAACACGCCCGCCAATGCGCCAGCCATCATTCTGGCGGCACGCCTCTTTCAACGATTTGGCAATGCACAAGACTTGAATTGGGCAACACGGATTTATTCATGGCTCGAGGATCATCTGATCGATCACAGCACGGGTTTTGTTTGGGACGGCATGAACCGCCAGGGGGATTTTGCAATCGATAAGGACTGGGCATTCACCTATTGTCAGGGCGTGATGATCGGTGCGGCGCTCGAGATGTACGCCATCACCAGAAGACAAACCTTTCTCGAGCAAGCCAAACGGACCGCCGAGGCGGCAAGACTAAAACTCTCCTTCTCGAGCAGCGCCGCCATGCCCGACGAGGGTGCTGGTGACGCCGGTTTGTTCAAGGGCATTCTGGTGCGTTACTTGCGACAATTTGTAGAAATCACGAACGATCATGACAGCCGAGAATGGCTTATGGGCAATGCCCGTCTTGCCTGGGCAAACCGCGACAGTCAACAACATTTATTCGGACAGGATTGGACAGCCGCGCCCATTTTTCCGCTCGACCTCAGCACCCAACTCTCGGGCGTGTTCTTGCTCGAGGCAGCCTCCAAGCTGGAGCGTCAAATCAAGTAACCTTATGACCATGACTCCACCCCGTTACGAACGAATCATCTCCAATTTGCTTGACGAGGTTCGTCTTGGCAAATTGCTTCCAGGCGACAAGGTGCCAAGCGAACATCAACTTGCAAAACAGTACGCGGTCAGTCGGATCACCTCCAGGCGGGCGCTCGAGGAGCTGGCACGAATGCAGGTGGTCGAGCGCACCCAGGGTCGCGGCACGTTCATCAGCGAGAATGCGGCGCAGCAAGCCAAGCCCATCAAAAATGGCTTCACCACCATTGCACTGGTTCTGCCCGATTTTTCGGATGCGTTCGGTTTGCAGATGGTCTACGCCATCGAATCTCGCTGCGCGGAACTGGGTTGGTACTGCATCATCAAACGCACTTTCGGTCAGCAAGCCCTCGAGGAGACGACCATCACCGAATTGCTGAAACGCGGCATCGACGGCTTTGTGATCTTTCCGGTCCACGGTGAGCATTACAACCCCGTGCTGCTGAAAACGGTGCTCGAGGATTTCCCGATTGTGCTGGTGGATCGTTACCTACCAGGGATTCCCGCCAGTGCCGTGGTCAGCGACAACCGCAGCGCCGCCATGCAACTGACCGAGCACCTGATCGAACTGGGGCACACCCAGATTGCTTTTCTGTCGCCGCCCGTGCTGCACACCAGTCCGCTGGAGGAACGGCTCGAGGGTTACAACAATGCCCTGTCCAGACACCATTTGAAGGCGCTGCATTTCAGCGAACTGACCGCCACGCTGCCCGCACGGCTCAAACCAGAAAACATTGTTCAAGATCAACACGCCTTACAAGAGTTTCTCGAGACACACCCGATCAGCGCTTTCGTCTGCTCCGAGTACAACCTCGCCCTGGAGGTCCATCAATTCTTGACCTCCAGGGGCAAGCGCATTCCCCACGATTACAGCATCGTCTGTTTTGACTCGCCCAACAATCCGCTCGAGCCGCCCCACTTCACGCACATTCGTCAAGACGAAACCCAGATTGGTCAAAACGCCATCGATCTGATCAACGCCAAACGCCAAGGTCAGCCATCCCACACCTACCGCCATGTGATTCCGTGCCTCTTGGTTGAGGGACGCAGCACCAGGGCATTGGTCAAACCATCAACACCCGCTCCGCGCCCACAAAAAAAGTAAACCAAAGTAACTCGAGCCTTGCGCCCGGGTAACGAAGTTTGGAGTGTCATGCAAACCAGTCCTGTCAATTCCCGCCGCTCGAGGTTGTTGCGCCATGAATCCACAATGGCGTACTGGCTGATCAGTCCAGCCATGACGCTGTTCCTGATTTTCACGATTGTGCCCACCATTTTTGCGTTTTTCCTGAGTTTTTCAAATTACGACATTCTGACCCCCATCAAATGGATTGGATTGCAAAATTACGAGCGCCTTTTAACCGACACCCTGTTCGCCAGGGGCGTCCGAAATGTCGCCTTTTATGCTCTGCTGTATGTGCCGATCATCATCGGCAGTTCGGTAATGATTGCGCTTGCCCTCAACCGCAAACGTCCTGGCATGGTGATCTTCAGAACACTGTTTTACCTGCCCAGCGTCACCTCGAGCATCGCGGCGGCGACCGTCTGGACTTGGATGCTGCAAAAAGATTATGGATTGGTCAATCAGGGGCTTGCCATCGTCGGCATTCACGGACCGAGCTGGCTTGCCAGCAGCGATTACGCCATGTACGCCATCGTGATCGTGACCGTCTGGCAGGGCTTGGGTGGCAACATCATCGTCTATCTGGCTGGCTTGCAGGGCATTCCAGCCTACCTGTACGAAGCCGCAGGACTCGACGGCGCGTCACCGTTGCAACAATTCTGGTACATCACCGTGCCAGGGTTGCGCACGACCACGTTCTTTGTGCTGTTCATGTCGTTGATTGGCGCGTTTCAACTGTTCGACCAAGCCTATGCCATGACCCAGGGCGGACCTGGCTACGCGACCACCACCGCCGTCTACCAGATTTACAGCAACGGCTTCAACCAACTGCGCATGGGTTACGCCGCCGCCCAAGCCTTTGTCCTGGCTGTCGCCATCCTTGTCGTGAGTCTCATTAACAACCGCCTGAACAAAGACGCCGATCTGGGGACTTGAGATGAAAAAACAAACCCCGTATTTTTATGCTCGAGAAACCGTGTTTTACGCCGCCTTGATTGCCCTGGCAGTCTTCATGCTGCTGCCGTTTTACTGGATGATCATCACCAGCCTCAAACCAAACGAGGACATTTTTCGTGACCCCATTCAATGGTTGCCAAATCGCATTACCTTCGAGCATTACGTCAGCGCCTTCACGCTGGTTCCGTTCGGACGCTACTTTTTCAACAGCACGATCATGGCGGTCATGGGTGTGATCAGCAATTTGATCCTGGGCAGCATGGCGGGTTACGCCTTTGCCCGCCTGCGATTTGCTGGCAAGAACTGGTTGTTTCAACTCAAACTCTCGTCGTTGCTGATTCCTGGCATCGTGACCATGATCCCCACGTTCATTATCCTGCGGTCATTTCCCCTGGCTGGAGGCAACAATCTTCTTGGGCAAGGTGGTTATGGCTTGCTCAATTCCTACTGGGCGGTCGTCTTGCCGGGGGCGGCGGGCGCTTTCGCCGTTTTTTTCATGCGACAATTCTTTCGCACCCTGCCCGATGACCTGATGGACGCCGCTCGGGTGGACGGCGCGTCCGAATGGACGATCTTCTGGCGCATTTACCTGCCCTTGTGCAAACCCGCCCTCGCCACACTCGGCATTTTTACCTTTCAAGGTGGCTGGAACGTTTTCCTCTGGGCGATCATCGTTTTCAACGATCCAAACATGGCAACCGTGCAAATGGGCTTGCAAGCTTTCACCTTCAACAAGCAAACCGATTACGGTCCGCTCATGGCGGCAAATGTGGTCGTGTCATTGCCAGTCATTCTTATTTTTATTTTTGCCCAGCGTTACTTTGTCCAGAGCATCGCCTTCAGCGGCAGCAAGTGAGAGATCAAAACGCTCGAGCCAGTTTGACCGCCATGAATCCGATGTCCCTCCAATGGAGTTTTGATGATGCCCATTCCAAAATCACTCACCGAAATCGTTAATCAGGTGCGCGACACCATGCCGCACCCAAAGATAGCCGCCATGTTCGAGGCGTGTTTTTTGAACACCTGGCAAACAACCCTGCGCCCACAACCCGATGGCAGCACGTTCGTCATTACGGGCGATATTCCCGCCATGTGGTTGCGCGACTCGAGCGCCCAAGTTCGCCCGTACCTGAGCGCCGTCCACGATCCGGTGGTTGCCAACATGCTCATTGGCGTGTCCAAACTTCAAGCCAGACAAGTGATGCTTGACGCTTACGCAAACGCCTTCAACGACGCGCCGAGCGGGAACGGTCATCAAACCGACCGAACGACCATGCACCCAAGCCTTTGGGAAAGGAAATACGAGGTCGATTCTCTCGCCAGCGTGCTCGAGCTTGCCCACCTGATCTGGCAACGGACAAAACGGGTCGATCACTTGGACAAATTTTTTGCGCAAGCCGCCAGACGAATTCTTGAAGTCTGGAAACTCGAGCAACATCACACGCAGTCAACCTACTCTTTTGAACGCCCCAACGCTCCCGCCACCGACAGCCTAGGCAACAATGGACGCGGCACAAATGTCGGATTTACGGGCATGACTTGGAGCGGCTTTCGACCCTCAGACGATGCCTGCACATTTGGCTACCTGATTCCAAGCAACATGCTCGCCAGCGTTGCACTAAAACATCTGCAAACCCTGGCACTCGAGGTTTTTCATGACACCGACCTTGCCCAACAAGCCGCACAACTCGCACTCGAGATCAAAACCGGCATTGAAACGCACGGCAAAATAGTACACCCACAATTTGGGGAAATTTACGCCTACGAGGTGAACGGCTTGGGTGAGCATCACCTGATGGATGATGCCAACGTACCAAGTTTAATCTCCGCCCCTTACCTTAGGTATTGCCACGCGAACGACCCGACCTACCAAGCCACCCGAGCGCTACTGCTCTCGAGCCACAACCCCTATTACTTCTCGGGCAGTGCCGCCAAAGGTATCGGCAGCCCGCACACGCCCCACGATTACATCTGGCACATTGCACTCTGTATGCAGGGCATGACCAGCGTGGACCCCGACGAGCAAAACACGATCCTCGAGATGCTGGGTGCCACCGACGCCGGGACGGGCTTGATGCACGAGGGTTTTCACAAGGACAACCCAGGGGAATACACTCGAGCCTGGTTTGCCTGGGCGAATTCGTTGTTTGCAGAATTTGTCATGCAGCAATGCGGGATTGTTGCGGGTCAAGCGGAAAGTCTGATCGCTTGAAGGCGGTTTGACGTGGTGGGTAAGGTTTCAATCAACGTCAAGCTGCACAATTTTTGAATCGCAACCACTCGAGAATTGCGGCGTTAGAACATCCACACCCGAAATGGCATCAAGGTTTGGTGTAATACGCGCAGGACTTGAGTACAAGATCAGTTTGAAACTCGAGGGTCAAAATGAGTCTCGGGTTTTCATGAACGAAAACCATTCAAACCCTGTACAATCGATCACCCAGAGTAATGACCACCTGCCCATTTGGCGCCTCGAGCATCCCTGCACGTGCGATCACCTGCCCGAGTTGCGGCGCGACCCTGATAGGATTGCAACTCGAGCTTGGACAAGATGGAGTTGGCATCACTCACCAAGCCTTAAAATGTATCAATCACAGTTTGTAACGCCCCAAGCAGCAACTCGAGTTCGTTCAAATAATACCGTTCAGTATCAATCTCGAGCGTCGATTCATGCAGTTTTAGAAATTGCCAGATTTCGCCTGTGGTCACACAACCGTACACGGCTTTTTGCGGCGTTTCTTTGCGCTGGTTAAACCGTTGCGCTGCCAACATTTGCGCCGCGCACTGCCCAAGCCCCGCCTCAATATCTTGCTTTTTCGCTTCAATCAGAGCAAAAACGGGTGCGCTCACAATAGACGCTTTGGGATGTAAGGTCAACAGAAAATCGCACTCGCCAGACAAACCAACTTCGGGTTCGACATCAAAATATTGCCCAGAAAACAAGGCAAAACGATGTTCGTTACGCTCGAGCATTTCGGTTAAAATGGGCGCGATAATAAATTCCGAACGCGCTTTTTCGCTTCTGGTTTTGAAGGCGCTGTCGCTCATTCGGTGTAAGGTTTCGGTCAGCCAACTCGAGACTGGGACTGGTTTTACAGCAGTCAACACTGGCGAATCAATGGCGTTGATTCCAAATTGATCTTGCAATTTTTCCAACGTAAAATTCGCGTACGCCATGACCCGATGTTAGCAGTTCTGAATGAATCTACAACTCGAGTCTCAAGCATCAACAGGAACGAAAACCACTCAAACCCCGTACAATCACCCAGAGTATGACCACCTGCCCCTTTTGCGCCTCGAGCATCCCCGAACACGCCATCACTTGCCCGAGTTGTGGCGCGACACTGGCGGGTTTGCAACTCGAGCTTGGGTCAATGCTGCTGGGCAAGTACAAACTCGAGAAGGTCTTGGGTCAAGGTGGGTTTGGCATTACTTATCAAGCTTTTGACGAATCCTTAAACCGTCTTGTGGCAATCAAAGAACTCTTCCCAGAAGGTTCAACCCGTAACGGGAACACGTTAATTCCAGCCTCGAGCCTTGGCGCGAATGGTTTTATGGAAACCAAAAAACGGTTTCTCGAGGAAGCCCAAACTTTAGCGCAATTTAACCACCCTGGCATTGTTAAAGTGTTTGAAGTTTTTAAAGCGCACGGCGTACATCGTCATGGAAGCTTTGACGGGCGAAACGCTTGGAATGCGGTTGGCTCGAGAAACCAAACTTTCTGAAAACATAGTCAAACAACTTGCAATTGAAATTTGTGCCGCCCTCGAGGTTGTGCATCAAACAGGTTTACTGCACCGTGACATCAAACCAGACAATGTGTTTATCACCAAAGAAAACCGTGTGGTTTTGATTGATTTTGGCAGCGCTCGAGGTTTTCAAACGGGTCATGCCGTGAAACACACGCAACTCGTCAGTCCAGGCTATGCCGCGCCCGAACAATATGCCAGTCAAGCCAAATTTGGCACGTACACCGACGTTTACGGTTTGAGTGCGACTTTGTATCACGCCATCACAGGTAAGATTCCACCAACTGCCAGTGACCGCGTGATCTCGAGCGACACGGGTTTGCACCTTCCAAATGCTGTTACAGAACCACTTCGGACGGTGTTGACTCGAGGGTTGGCGTTGAGGATTGATGAACGCCCGCAGACGGCAAAAGATTTTATTGGGCTGCTCGAGAAGCAACCCAACAAGGGATTGAATGCGAATACTCAGAAAGATTACCCATCTAATCGTGAAGAAGTTTTATATAGAAGTACTAATATACTTATTACAACAAAGCAAATCGAAATAAAATCGAGTAATCATAATGGGATCAATATTGAAGTTTATCTTATGTCAGATTTTCAATCTATTGAGTTATTAAATAATTAAAATAATATTTTTTTAGAGATGTTTTTTAATGAATTAATATCTACTATTTTTATATCTATGCTAATTACTATTTTAATTATATTTTTTATATTATTTACAAATGTTACTACTTCAATTTTAATTTCTTTTGCATTTGTATTTATTTCAACTTTAATTTTTATTATTTGGTACAAATCTCGAGAAGATACCTATTATATTTTGGCTTCATTGAAACCTGGTAAATCAAAGGATTTACTTTCACGAGACATTTTGGGATCAACAAACAAAGTAACTCTTTATCGTGATGGTAATCAAATTGAGGCTGAGAACCTTGCTCAAAACATTCGTGCTTGCCTCACCTCGTAAAACCAAATCTCGAGCCTCCCATTCCAGCCACACAACGCATAACCCAAACTCCTTTCTCTCCTGGGAGAGAAGGGCTGGGGATGAGAGGGAAACCCCTTAAAATCCCCGTCCCAGTCTCGAGATTCCCGCACTTCCCATTCGATGTGGCAAAAGCCCTTGCCTGAATCAGACCTATGGTGTACACTTCCAAAGTTTCTGCCTCGGGTTTCTTGGGGCGTTAGCACCACATCTCGCTCTGAAAGTTTACTTTCGGGCACATTGACAAGCGGCATTAGGATTTCGCGCCCAAGATTGGGCATAGCTCGAGTGCGTCATGCACCACTCGAGGGATTGAGGAGACGCAGTTATGGCGAAGGGTACTTTCGAGCGCACCAAACCACACGTCAACGTCGGCACCATCGGACACGTCGACCACGGCAAAACCACACTCACCGCAGCCATCACCTTCACCGCCGCAGCGGCTGATCCCAGCATCGAAACCCAGGATTACTCCCAGATCGACAAAGCCCCCGAAGAAAAAGCCCGTGGTATCACCATCAACACCGCCCACGTCGAATACAACACCCCAGCCCGTCACTACTCCCACGTCGACTGCCCAGGTCACGCC
>JANXTZ010000051.1 GCA_025352125.1 Deinococcales bacterium
AAGCATCATGTTGGGAAGGCAACGCAGCACATTGAACGGTTTTATTGCACGTTGAGACAGCGGGTGTCGAGGTTGGTGCGTTCAAGTTTGGCGTTCTCGAAGAAGTTGGTGAATCATGTGGGTGCGATTTGGTTGTTCGTACATGAGTACAATAGGAATTTGAAATTGTCCTGACTTATGAGGCACTACCTGATAATTGAAATGGCTCAAGATTTAAGCTTTTATCAAGTCCGCGCCGCCCTGTGCCAGAACATCCTCGGCGAGTTCAAAACCCAAATCTTCGGCTTCCTCGGCTTCGCCCTCGATGGTCGCCCGAATGACCTTGCTGCCGTCGGGCGCGGCCATCGCACCCTCGAGCGTCAGAACACCGTCATCCGAGATGCTGGCGAGTGCGCCAATCGCGTGAATACCCATGAACATCGCGCCTTTGGGCAGCACACCCTCGAGAAAAGCGCGTTCGGCGGTGATGCGGTCATCGCTGGCATGATGATGGATGCTGTAGGCGACCTCGGTGGCAATGTCATCGTCATCGCGGGCAATCAAAGCAATCGCGCCCTGTCCTGGCGCGGGCAAAATCAGGTCTGGACTGATCAATTCGTCGATGCGGTTGCGGTACTCGAGGCGCAACAGGTCGCCCGCTGCCAGCAAGAACGCGTCAACCTGCCCAGAACCCAAAGCCTCGAGTCTGGCTTCGACATCGCCAGAAAGTTCGATCAACTCGAGTTCGGGACGGAACGAGCGCAAGAACGCCAGACGGTGCGCCCCGTTGACGCCCAAGCGGGCGCTGGCTTCCAGGCTGGTCAGGTTTTTGCAACCCGCCTGTCCAACCAGCGCATCTCGAGCCTCCAAACGTTTGGGAATGCTGGCAACCTCCAAACCTTCGGGTTGCTGCAACGCCACGTCCTTGAGCGTCTGCACGACAATGTCGACGCGTTTGGCAATCAGGGCATCCTCGAGCGCCTTGAGTTTGCTGGCGGGTTTGGTGGCGTCTGGAATGGTCTGAAGTTTGAACTCAGTCTCGGGCCATTCTTCTTTCAGACGGGCAATCACCCAACGGGTTTGTGCGAGTGCGAGCGAGCTGCCTCGGGTGCCAACAACAATGGAACGCATAATCGCAGGAAGTATACGTGTTGGGTGTCCGTTTCGCTAGTCTGTAAATATTCGGGTTTGAAGACAAAACCCGAGCATCTGGTGTTTTAGCCGTGTTTCACGGTCTTGTGATGTTTGACCCGAGTTTGGGTACAATTGGCACATGAACCAACCTTCGGTGATTGTGACAGGCGGGGCGCGAGGCATTGGACAGGCAATTGCGGCACGGTTCAAGCGAGACGGTGCGAACGTCACCATTGCCGACATTGACCCCAGCAACCTCGAGCAAACAACCTTGGAGCTTGAAGTTCGGGGCGTGCTGACCGATGTCTCGAGCGAATCTGATGTCAAAAGATTGATCGAAACTGTACTCGAGCGACACGGCACCATTGATGTTCTGGTCAACAACGCGGGTTTAAGCGATTTTGTGCCACTCGAGCAGCAAACCCTGGCAGGATTTCAAAAAGTGTTAAACGTGAATTTGACTGGGGCTTGGTTGTGCGCTCGAGCCGCCGCGCCGCATTTGCGGGAAGCGAAAGGCGTTATTCTCAACATCGCCTCAACCCGAGCCATCATGTCCGAACCTGGTTCTGAGGCTTACGCCGCCTCCAAGGGCGGTCTGCTGGCGCTCACCCACGCGCTCGCCGCCAGTTTGCAACCAGATGTTCGCGTCAACTGCGTCTCGCCAGGTTGGGTCGAAACCCGAGCGCCAGGCACGTTCAGGCATTCGAGCGGCGACAACGCCCAGCATCTTGTGGGACGGGTCGGCACGCCAGAAGACGTTGCCAGCATGGTCGCGTTTTTAGCCTCAAAACAGGCGGGTTTTACGACGGGGCAGAACGTGGTGGTGGACGGTGGCATGACCAAAAAAATGATTTACCTCGAGTGAGGCGCTAAAATGCTCAAAATGGAAGGCTGCGTGTTTTGCAAGATCATTGAAGGTATTTTGCCTGCCCATAAAATTTGGGAGGACGAACACTTTCTGGCAATCTTGGACATCAACCCGAACACGCCAGGTCACACACTTTTGCTGCCCAAAATCCACGAGCCTTACGTGTTTGACCTGAAGCCAGTGTTGTACTCGAGCTTGTTCGAGTTGGCTCAAAAACTGTCCAAACCTATTTTGGAAGTCAGCCAAGCCAAACGTATCGGCATGGTGATTCAAGGTTTCACCGTGCCGCACGTTCACCTGCATTTGATTCCGATGAACGACCTGAACGATCTCGAGAACGCTCGAGCGACTCCAGCCTCGGAAACTGAACTCTCGAGCATGGCGTCAAAGATTGAACGGGCAATCCCATGAATTCCGCACCGATTTTTTTGATTTCTGGCACGCCAGGTTCGGGCAAAAGCAGTGTCGCCAGGGCATTGCTGGGGCATTTTGAGTTTGGGCTGCATTTGCCAATCGATGACCTGCGCGAGTTTGTGGTTTCGGGCATCGCGCATCCCATCAAACCCACGGTTGAAACCGCGCGTCAGTTTCGTTTGGCTCGAGCTTGCGCCGTGCAAATCGCCAAAATGTATGCGACGGAGGGCTTTGCGGTCGCCATTGACGATGTGATCTTCCCGCACGACGTGGCACAACTCGAGCAAGAATTTTTAACAGGCTTCAACATCCATAAAATCTTGTTGCGCCCAAAGCTAAAAGTTGCCTTGTTTCGCAATGCCTCACGCACCAACAAGAACTTTGATACCGCAGTGCTCGAGCCTGTGATTCGGGATTTGTTTGCTGACATGAAACCAGAAGAATTTCAAAATACGGGTTGGATTGTTCTGGACTCGAGCGATTTGGACCTGCAAACAACTGTTCGTTTGATTTTAAACAAGCAAGAATTTGAAAACAGTCGTGCATGACGTTTAGTTGTCCAGGGTGTGAAAAAAGCACCCGAGCTTGGTTTTTTTCTGGTTAAGATGATTCTCATAACCTGCGTTTGACTTTATACAGTTTCTTGTAACGCAATTTGTTTGCGCCTGGGCGCAAACAGAATGGAGAATCAAATCGTGACCGCACCCTGGCAAGGCTCTTACAACCCCAAAACCCTCAAAGAATTGATCGAAGCCCTCTGCCTCGAGTCGGGCGCTGGACGGCTCACGTTTCGTTCGGGAACGCAGATGGCATCGCTGTATCTAAACGAGGGAAAGCTGACGGACGCACATTTTAAATCCTTGCGTGGTTTGGAAGCCCTGGCGGTGTTGTTGGGTTTTGAAGACGGAGAATACCGTTTTGTCTCGGGGTTACGCTCAGACACCCAGAACTTGAGCGGCAGCCTTGAAGAGGTATTTCAACAGGCGGCAACATTTCAAACCCAAACGCCTGCCCCAACACAACATCAGCCAAGCAGCAACCAAACGCCTGCACCGGCAAGCTCGAGTGCACCCAGCCAAATCACATTCAGCCAGAACACACCACTGCCCACACTGCTCAATCCAACAATCGATACTTCTTACCTGCCCTCGAGTTTCTTTACAGAAATTCGTACCCTCCTCAATGATTTGCGCGTCGGACAACCAGGGGTCATTCTGGCTCGAGCGATGGAAGGTTTGGGCGACGACCTGAGCAACATTCCGAGCGCCAGAGCCACGGATTTTATCAACAACATCTGCAACGAAATCGCACCTGGACAAGCGAAACTCTTCAAGCCAAGCATCATGCTGAGTCTCGAGGGGCTGAACAATCAAAACGCCCCGAAGTCCACAGACCTTTCAGAAACCCGTCCCGCCGCGCCGACGAATGGTTTGCGCACCGTTGCCGCCACCGTGCTCGGACGCATCCCAGGTCCCATGCTGTCAACCGTATTCATGTTGGAGATTCGTCAAACCCTCGAGCAACTGCGGGTTTTCAATGCTGAGGTTGCCATTGACCGTGCCGCCGAGAACCTGGGTTTTTACCCCGCCGAAATACCAAGTTCGCAAACCAAAAAATTCTTGACCGCCATCATCAGTGAAATCACCAACGCACAAGGTTATCAATTTCAACAATTGCTCGACACGACCATTCGAGAACTCGAGGGTCAAGCCAAAGCCAACAAAAACCCAAGCTTGTCAGACCGTGCCGCCTCATTCCCAGCCTTCATAAATCCCCTGACTCGAGGAAAGACTGCTGCCAAACCTGTTGATCCTGCATTCGAGTTCGTGCAAACAATCCAGCAAAACCTCAAAAGCATGGTTTCTGCCAATGCCATCAATGGTCTGATTCAGGCTGCCGCCAACGACTTGGGGATTCAAGTCTCCAACGTCGCGCCAGGTTACGCGCAAAAGTTTGTGCAAGCCATCTCGCAGCGCCTTGACACCGATACAGCCCAAAAATTTCAACGCACGATGGCGCTTTCGGTTGGCGTTTACACCGCGCAGCGATAAAACTGTGCGCTTTTCGCTTTGCTAACTGTGCGCTTTGCGCAACGCTAACATTCTCGCACTCGAGATTTCAGGGCTGGCTGGGTTTGACCTGCCAGTTCTGGGTGATCTGCCTTGCCGCCTCAAACGCAATGATGCCCGCGCTGACCGCCACATTCAAGCTTCGACCAGTGCCAGGCATTGGAATCTTGACGCTTGGAAATGCTGTCAGAATCTCGAGCGGTAAACCGTCCGATTCGCGCCCGAACACCAAGTAATCATTTTCCTGATAATCGAAACTCGAGTACAGCGTTTTGCCCGCCCCAGAAGTCAGAATCACACGCGCAGAAGCGTTCAAACTCGAGCAAAAATGATTCCAACTGGCATGTTCGACCAGATCGATCTGCTCGAGGTAATCCATGCCAGCCCGACGAAATTGCGGATCGTGAAGTCGAAAACCAAACGGACGAATCAAATGCAGTTTTGACCCGAGCACCGCACAGGAGCGCCCAATGTTGCCCGTGTTCTGCGGAATTTCGGGTTGATACAAGACAATGTTCAGCATTTAAGATTTCAAATACTCGAGCACCAATTTTGCCGTGTCAACAAGCGCATCGGTGTGGGTTCGCTCATAGGCGTGACTGGCGTCCACACCAGGACCGATCAACGCCACCCGAGCCTCCAAACCCGCCCCAAGCGCCGCGCTGCCGTCGGAACTGTAAAACGGGTAAATGTCAATTTTTAGATCAATCCCCGCATTGCCCGCCAAGCCGCGCAAATTGTTTGAAAATTGATGGTCGTAAGGACCGCTCGAGTCTTTCACGCACAGGGTGCAGTGGTGCTCGCTCGAGGTTTGCCCCTCGCCCATCGCCGCCATGTCAATCACCAGCAACTCGTGAATGTCGGCGGGAATGCCCGCCGCCGCGCCGTGCCCGACCTCTTCAAAATTCGAGATAAAACAATGCGTGTCCGCGCCAATAGAAACCTGATCCTCGAGCACCATTTTTGTGACCGCCAGCAGCACCGCGACGGCGGCTTTGTTGTCCAAATGCCGCGACTTGATGTAACCGCTCGCCAGCACCTCGGTGCGCGAATCCCAGGAGACAAAATCGCCAACCTCGATGCCCAGCGCCCGCACGTCAGCCTCGTTTCGGAGGACATGACCGTCCACCGTGGCATCAAGTCGCACCTCGATGGTGCTGGCAGATCGTTTTTGCTCCCCGACCTCCGCGCCCCAAACATGGGTGCTCTGTCTGGTCATGACCACCGTCCCAGAGACGCTCGAGCCAGCCTGGGTATGCACCAGACAATACTCGCCGACAATGGTTGACCAGTCGTAACCACCCACCCGACTCAAATGGACCCGACCATCGGTATTGATTTCTTTGACCATCGCCCCAAGCGTGTCCACATGCGCCGCTATCGCCCTGGGGTTGCCAGTGCCACCAGGAATCGTCCAGAGCAACGCGCCTTTTTTGGAGCGACGACTCGAGACACCCAAAACCTGCAATTCGTTTTCGATCCAAGCCACTGCCGTGTCCGTAAAACCAGTCGGCGAGGGAATATTCAGCAGTTCCTCGAGTTTGGAAACCATAAAATCGGTGTGAAGGGACATGGCTTTATTCTGGCACGAAATCGGTTTCTGATAAGCTTGAACGCATGGAACTCCGTTACCATCACGTTTCGAGAAGCACCAGCGACCTGCCGCGCATCCTCGGGTTTTACAGTGCACTTGGTTGCACCCTCGAGAAACACGTCAAAGACGACGTGCAAAAGCTCGAGCGAGCCGTTTTAAGCCTGCCAGGTTCGGACGCCCACTTGCAGTTCATCATGCGGTCTGAGGGTGTTGTGACGCCGCCAGGTTTGGACTGGACAGACCACATGGCATTTCACAGCTCGAGCTTTGAAACCGATCTGGCTCAGATGCTCAAAGCTGGTGGAACACTCGAGAAACCCGCTTATCGCACGCCAAGCGGCAGTCTGGTGGCATTTGTGTTCGATCCAGACGGGCACAGGATTGAGCTGGTCGCAAAATGACTTTGGATGCGCTGCCCTTGCTCAAGAAACTCAAAACCATCGCCATGCTCGGTCTGCATTTCAGTCAAAACGTTTACGACCAAGAACGGTACGAACAACTGCTCAAACTCGTCGAAGAATATTACGGTCATGCGCTCGAAATGCCACCCGCCGAGGTTCACGCACAATTCCGAAATCAACTTGGACAACTTTCGATCACCCCAAGAATTGGTTCAGATGCCGCCATTTTTGACTCGAGCGGCAAAATTTTGCTGCTCAAACGCAGCGACGATGCGAAATGGTGTCTGCCTTGCGGATTGGTGGACGCAAGCGAAAACCCAGAACAAGCCGTCATCCGAGAAGCCAAAGAAGAAACAGGTCTTGACGTCAAGATTCTCGAGCTTGTCGGTATTTACACGCGTTTGCCCAGCATTCAATGGGGTTTGTTTACCATTGTGAACACCGTGTACTTGTGCGAAGTTATTGGTGGCATACTGCAAAACTCGCACGAAGATTTAGGCTTGCAATACTGGCATCTTGAAGAAGTACCAACTTGGCACGGCAATCAAGAGCAACAAGCTCGAGATGCCAGAACGAAATATCAAACAAGAATGGTTGGTTTTGAATGTTTGTAACAACATTCAAAACCATTGATAAACCAGAGCATCATTCAATTTAACCAAACACCTCGAGCGCAGCCCTGACCGTGTTCGCATGGGCTTCAACGGTCACTTTCGGATCGCGGTTGTAACCGCCTGACATCAAACTGACCACTGGAACACCCGCATTTTGACACCAAGCAAATACGCTGGAATCTCGAGCTTTCGCGCCCTCAACACTAAGGCTAAACCGTCCAAAACGGTCTTTGGCAAGCACATCCACGCCCGCCAGGTAAAACACCAGTTCTGGTTTGAAAGCCTCGAGCGCCGGAAAAACTTGGGTTTGCAAGACTGCAAAATAATCGTTATCGGTAATCCAATCGTCCAACCCAACATCCAAACTCGAGCGTTCCTTGTGAAAGGGGTAATTGCGACTCCCATGTACCGAGAGCGTGAACACCCGAGGGTCGGACCCGAAAATATGTGCCGTGCCGTTGCCCTGATGCACGTCCAAATCGAGCACCAAAATTCGGTTTAAAGCTCGAGTTTCAAACAAATCCCGAATCGTGATTGCCACGTCGTTGAGGGTGCAAAACCCCTCACCGTGATCTGGGTAGGCGTGGTGCGTGCCGCCCGCCAGGTTGATGCCCAAACCGGTTTCGAGCGCATCATTTGCTGCCATCAGTGTGCCGCCCATGGCTCGCAACGCCCGTTCAACCAGATTTGGACTCCAGGGCAGCCCCAGCAAGCGCAATTCTTTAGGCTCAAGCGTGCCAAAATTCAGTTTTTTGAGGTACGCCGCCGTGTGAACTCGTTCGACCTGCTCCCAACTTGGGCGCGGCGGGTCAAGAACATCGAGCCTGGTTGCCAGGGTTTCTCGGACGCTGGCATACTTGTACATTGGGAAACGGTGACCGTCTGGCAGCGCAATCGTGTATGCGCTGCCAGAGTAAGCTCGGAATTTTGAGGCTGACGAATTCAAAGTGCGTTTAGATTAACGCCTCGCCTCGAGAAATACTTGCTTGAAGCTTACGGTCACAACCTCGAGTAACAAAATTGCTGTAGGATTTTCAGATGGAATTGCACCTGATTCGTCACGCCGCCGCCGAAATCCCGCATCTTGACTTGCATGATGCAGACCGAAAATTGACGTTCAAAGGCAAAGACCAAGCCAAAGTCTTGCGCAAAATTTTGCAGACGCTCGAGGTCAATTACGACCTGGTGCTGTGCAGCCCGTGGCGTCGCGCACGAGAAACCGCCAGTCTGCTCGAGCCTGTGGCGGACAAACTCGAGCCTTGCGAGTTGCTGGCTCGAGCGCCCAGCACCGAATTGCTGTTATTGATTGAAGATTTGGCTGGCAAGCACAACACCGTGGCGATGGTCGGACATCAACCCTGGATTTCGGAGTTGACGGCGCTGTTGTTGCTGAATGACGCCAGCTTGGGCGACAAGTTCGAGTTTCGAAAATCCAGCCTTTACGCGCTCGAGTGGACGCCGCATCAATCGTTCTTGCGTTTTGTCCTGCCGCCGGGGGTGCTGCGCCGACTGCGGTAATCCAAATCATCGGCGTAAAGCTCGAGTTTGCGGTCAAAGGCTCTCTCGAACAAGCCCGCCTGCTTGCTGGCTTCGACCAATTCGACCCGAGGGACTTCACTGGCGATCAATTTGATTTTCACCGTGTCTTTGCCAATCTCAAACTCCAGGTCGGTCACGCGCCCAGCCCTCGCCCGCTCGAGGTATTCGGCGAGGCGCAAACAGGCGCTCAGGCGCAAGAGGCGCTTGTCGTCGTCAGGCTCGAGGATGCTTTTGAAGTCTCCAAGTTTTGGGTCGCCCTTGCGGTGATACTGGGTCAAGAGTGCCAGCATCACGTGTTCGCGGTGAGACAGCCCTGGCATCTGCGAATTTAAAATCAGATACGCGCTGTGCTTGTGATGGTCAAAATAATTGACCGCCATGCCGATGTCATGCAGGTGCGCCGCCTCATCCAGCAGCAACGCCTCGCCCGAGCCGTAACGGTGCAGAGGCTCCAGTCCATCAAACAACTTGCGGGTTAACTTGCGCACGTTGTCGGTGTGTGCCTCGGGTTGCGGGTACTGCGAGAACAAATTCCGTACCGCCATCGAACGGACATCAATCATCAAATGCGGTTCGGGCAGGAAATGCCTGTAAAACGCGCCCTCGCGCACGCCCTGCCCCGAAATATGAATGCCCTCAAGGTGCGTCTCACGCAAGACCGTGCGGTACACCAGCGCCCCCGCCAGAATCACATCGGCGCGGTCGGGATGAATCCCGGGCAAGGAGCGCTCACCCTTCCCAAGTTTCAAAAGTTTTTCAACCACCTCCTCGAGCGCATCATGCCTCAAAAAATAGCCGTGAATCATGTCAAACGGGTAATTGCTGGCTTTCTGCACCGCACGAGCCAAATTTCGGATCGTGCCGCCCATCGCCACCAGCGGCGCTCTCTCTTGTTTTACCCGCTCGAGTTGCGCCGCCATCTGGGTTTTCACGTGTTTCTCGAGCGCCGAAATTTCTTTGGCGTTTGCCTTATCGCCCCTGAAAAACTGTTCGGTCAAGCGCACCCCACCGAGCGGGAACGCCTGTCCGCGCACAAACCAGCGATGCTCGAGCTTGGAGAGCTGCGCACTGCCGCCGCCCAAATCCATGACCCAACAAGTGGCAAAAACAAAACTGTTCGCCACCGCCAGCGCCCCGTACCGCGCCTCATCCTCACCAGAAAGCACTTTAAACTCGAGATTCAGCCCCGCCGTGCGCGACAAGAAATCCTGGCTGTTAGCCGCCTCCCGAACCGCGCTGGTCGCAATCACCTCGAGCCGCCCGAGTTTGGTCGCGCCAGCGTAATCGGCATAGAGTTTTAAGGCATCGAGCGCCCGTTCAATCGCGTTTTTGTCCAGTTCGCCACTCGAGGCGAAACCCTCACCGAGGCGCACGGGTTCACGAATTTCATCGGTCAGTTTGAACCAATGCCCTGGTTCAAACTGGTAGACCACGAGTCGCGCCGTGCCCGAACCCATGTCCACAATGCCGATGCGTTCCGTCATGGTTTTATCGTACCTCGAGCCGCAGGATTCACGTCCCTCGAGCCGCAGGATTCACGTCCCTCGAACCGTAATCTGAAAATCCAACCTGAAATCTAAAATCAAGTGCGAAAAACGCAATGCTCGAGACACTACAAACCATTAAGAATCTTGCTGAGAACCCAAAACCCGACGATGCCAATAATCCTGATCTTGTCTGTTGTGAGCAATCGCGTAAACAAAAATAGCATCAAGATCAAGCATTGTAGTACACAATGTACGGGAATTCTTCAAGGTGAATTCGACGCACACCAAATTTCACCATTTTAAAAGCCTCGGGAAACAACCGAATGTTTTCAAAGCAAACCTCGAGTGCAGCCTGAAAACGAAAAACCAGATCAGGGGATTTGTCACGGTAAAACTCCGAAATTTTGATCAACTCCACCCGAGCCTCGAGTTCCAAGATGACCTTTAATTTCATTCATCACATCCTCGAGTGGAATGCCTTGGGTTTCGCCAGAGCGCAACCTGGCTGCGCGTGCCAGAACAATTGCTGACCATTTTTCATCGAATGCCGCATCCACAGGACGATTGATTTCGTTGATGAATGCACCCAAAGCGACTTGATCGGCTTGTGGCAGTTCAAGGACTTGTTTTTTGATTTCGGTCAGGCTCATAAGATTATTTTGCGCCTTTTGAAGAATTAGTCAAGTTTTTGAAAAGCATTTCTATTAGCAAACTCGAGCTACATTTTGCTCTCAATTTGAAAACTACACTCGAAAGAAAAAATCAGCAACAAACGAAACTCGAGATTGAAATTAAAAGCCACCCAGTTTTTGGCTGGGTGACGCTCGAGTTCTCAACACAAAAAATCAAAATGTCCTATACTTTCACCATGACGCAAGTCCTGCAACGAGCATCAGAACCGTTCACATCGCACTTGTTCACCGTGGCGGAATTCGAGCGCATGTTCTTCGCAGGCATTTTTCCAACCGACACTCGAGCAGAGCTACTCGAGGGAAAAATGGTGATCCTGACGCCTCAAAACCCACCACACAAGTACGCCCTCGCCAATTATGTGGACATTCTGCCCGACGTTTACGGCAAACGCAATGTGCAAATGCCACAAATGCCCCTCGATGTTCACCTCGAGCATTACCAACCAGAACCAGATTTGGCAATCTTAAAACCACCCAAAGAACAGTACAAAAACCGTAAAAACCAAGCCGAAGATGTGCTGTGGTTGATCGAAGTCAGCGATGCGACACTCGAGACAGACCGAACGGTTAAATTGCCAATTTACGCGGCGTGTGGTATTCCAGAATATTGGATTCATGATGTGAGCACGGGGCAACTCGAGGTGTACACAGACCCGAACAAAGAATTAAAATACCCTGATTGCCAGTTCACATTCCGTTTGTGACTGCCAAAGCGAACAATGAAGCATGCGTCTTAATCTCAAATCCATCTCGTGTCCGAGCGCGTAGACGTTGAATACCCATTGATTCCAACTGCGAATTTACTGTCTC
>JANXTZ010000058.1 GCA_025352125.1 Deinococcales bacterium
CAGGCAGAGGTTGGGGCAGTTTGTGCGTAAGACGTTGAGTTTCTCGAAGCGTTGGGATTTGCATGTGGCGAGGTTGAAGTTGTTCGTGCATCGGTATAATTTGGAAATTGCGGAAAACATTCTAAAGTAAGCCACTACCCATGATCGTTATCAAGTGCTTTTAAACGGCTGGACAGACTTAAAGCGTTCGTTTAGTATCGTTGCTCAAATTGATATTCGTGATGGTTTGATTTGGTTGCAGCAAGACAATACTGACCTCGAGTTGGCAAATTGTTTGATTGAGCGCGGGATTCCAAAGGAAAGAATTGTTTTGGGTTTTCATGCGCCGTATAAGCGTGGTTTAAACGGTTTTGGTACGGGTGAAAGCACAAGTTAGGGTTTTAATTCTCGAGTTTCCTTCTCTGGCACTGTGAACACCACAAAAACCACATTCCCTTCTGGGTGCGCGTCCACGACAGCTTTCATTTTCTTGCCGCTTCTGAACGGAATGTAGCTTTCATCCGTCAGTGGCAATCCAGTCTCGAGCGCCACATGGGCTGGGTGGTCTTCGGGAATGATCGTGCCGTTACTTAACGGGTAGCGCATTTCGCTGCTGCGGGCGCTAAATTCGACCTCCAGCATGTTGCCTTTGGAGCGAAGCACGCCGACAATCGCTTTGCCTTCCAAACTTTGCGCCAGAACTACGCAGGCGGCGGGTCGTGAAATGGTAAAACTTTTGACGATGCGCGGTATCGCCCTTGCGCCTCGTCCGTATTTTTGCAGCAGTGCCTCGAGTTCGGCTTCTGGAACGAGAATGGCGCTTGCGCCGACGTTGCACAGTATTTCGATGGCTTCCTCGAGATCGTCGCCCTGATACGCGTCGTGCAAGTCCGAGAGCAAATCAACGTCCGCCAAAATTAAGGCGTGTGTGACTTCGTGCGCCATTGTGAAGCGTTGCCGCTCGAGGGTCACGGTTTTGGAGATAAAGATCACGTTGCGGTTTGGATCAAACGCGCCGTCCTTGTCGCCCAAATCGCCGTACTCGAGTTTCGCGCCTATCGCGGCGGCAAGGTCGAGTGGTTCTCGGGCGGGGTGTGAAAGGTTGAACTCGGCAGCGAGTTCGCGCACTCGGGTTTTGTGCTCAAATAAGACCAAGACAGCACCTCGAAATAAAAATGGGAACGGATTTGAAACCCGTTCCCACACGTTACCTTAATTTTGCTTTACTCGAGGATGCGTTTTAAATTTCTGTAAATGTCGTACCAGTCTTCTTTGGTTTGTGGGCGCTTGCCGCGAAGTTCGATGCGTGAAAGGCTCGAGACCCAATCGGGGGTGATGTGTCCGCCGAGAACTGGGTCGGCGAGCAAGTCTGCCAAGCCTTTTGGCAGGGCGCTGTCGCTGGCATCGCCGTAAAATTCGACGGGGGCGAGCAGGTCATTGACGCTGAGGTCGTAGGCGGCTGCCAGGGTTTGCAGCGTCTCGAGGCTTGGGTTGGTGCGTCCACGCTCGAGGTCGCTGAGGTACGGGATGCTGATGCCAGCGATTTCGGAGACATCTTTGAGGCGTTGTCCGCGTTCGCTTCGGAGTTCGCGCAGTCGTTCGTGTAATTTCATAATTCCTCCTTTTGATTTTGTCCCGCGCTGGACGAAGAATGAGCTACTTTTGCCTGGAGTTAAATGTTGTATTTAACCCCTTGTGAATTTGAGCGCGGTTTTCTGCTCCTGGCGAGTGTAGCACCTGAATCGTTTACGGTCAAGACGTAAAACTGGCTGACGCTTGAACCAATCACGAAATTATGCTATAATCGTAATTGTAGAAGATGATTTAGTCAGCACGCCATCAAGACGCTCCCAGGAGGCACACCATGCGAATTCTCGAAACGATTGCCCAATCACTGCGCACCCAAAAAATTCACCCAACCCAGGTTTTCAACGCCCTGATTGAACTCGAGAATGCGGGCGGGGTCACGACCATGTTTGAACTCGAGTACCGCCTGTCGAGGCTGGTTCGTGCCATGTTTGAACGCAACGACCAAGCCATCAAAATTGCGGAGGCATGGCTCGAGGCGACCCGAGCTTACCTGGATGAATTTGGTCAAACCGCGCCCGTTGTCGCGCCGCCTGTCGCACTTCACCGCCGAATTCTCGAGGTGGTCAATGCCGCCAGGAAGGTTCGACCTGTGGCGACCAAAGCCAGCAGCGTCTCTCGAGGAGGTGCGCTGTAATGGCTGACACGACCTGCCAGCATCTTTCGCCCGTCGGCGGTTGGTGCAGATTGCAAAACAATTTCAAATGTCCCGCGTCAAAAGGACGCATTGGATGCCCAATGCCAAACGTTGTCAACCTCGAGGAACGCATTTCAGAGCGTCTCGAGCGCCAGGAGAACACAATGATCGCCCAACACCAAGCGTTTGCCAACCTTGCTTTGCCTTTTCCAGCCTCAGAGATTGACTGGAAGATCGAAACCATTTCAAAAGACGCCCGCCGTGCGCTGGTGCGCCCCGTGTTGCCCGCTCGAGCAATAATTGATCGCCTCGATGCCGTGCTTGGTGCAAGTGGCTGGTCTGACAGTTATGAAACCCACCCGAGTGGTCAAGCCAAATGCAAACTCTCGGTGCTTGGGGTCAGCAAAGAGGACGTGTCAGAACGCGCCACCAACTGGAAAGATGCCCTGAATGAGAGTCTAACCCGTGCCGCCAGCAAATTTGGCATCGGACGCACCCTGGAGCGCATCAACGCCGTCTGGGTTGACTATGACGAGAACACTGCGCGAATCCTCGAGCAACCCATGCTGCCCGATTGGGCAATCTCGAGCGAACCTGTTAGTGTGCTCAGATCACTCGAGCCTCGAAAATTTGTTGCGCCGCAAACGCCAGTCAGCGCGGAAGTGGTTTCAAGCGATTCAAATATCTCAAGGATGCCAGCCCCAAATCCCGACAAACTCCTGGCAGAATTGATTCGTAGCGTGCGCGAATTACCGGGCGGCGAGAACGCCCTGAAGCGCATCATTCAACGTCAAAACTGGCAACGCATCTCGCAGGAAGACAAGCGCAAACTGTACAGCGAATTGCGCCGCACCCACCGCGAACTTTCTGAACGCCTGCCGCAAAGCGCTTGAACATTAAAGTGCGACG
This sequence comes from Deinococcales bacterium, assembly GCA_025352125.1. GTDB lineage: Bacteria > Deinococcota > Deinococci > Deinococcales > JAAFIG01 > JANXTZ01. The sequence continues at coordinate 3,113 of JANXTZ010000058.1, forward strand.
GTACGTTAATCGCATACCGTCGCACCCAGGAGGGATGAACAAGATTAGTATAGCGAGCTTTTCAAAAGCCAATGGTTAAATTTCACACCGGAACTCGAGACCCGCGCCAGACGAGGTGCTCGAGTTAAACTTTTTTATGGGTTTAGAAAAATTGAATTTAGAGTTGATTGCTTGTACCAAATGCCCCAGGTTGGTCGAGTGGCGCGAACGGGTCGGGTGCGAGAAACGGGCGGCGTACAAAGACCAAACGTACTGGGCAAAACCCGTTCCTGGCTTTGGCGACTCAAATGCTCGAGTTTTAATTCTTGGACTTGCCCCAGGGGCACACGGCAGCAACCGAACGGGCAGAATGTTCACGGGCGATTCGAGTGGAAATTTCTTGTACCCAGCGCTTCACCGTGCGGGTTTTGCCTCAAGCGCAGTTTCGGTCAGCCGTGATGACAAACTCGAGTTGTTTGACTGCTACATCACCGCCGCAGGTCGTTGCGCCCCGCCCGACAACAAGCCCACACCACTTGAGCTTCACAACTGTAGACCTTGGTTGACCCAAGAACTCGAGTTGTTGCCGAACGTGTGCGTGATCCTGGCGCTCGGGAAAATCGCCCATGACACGATGCTCGAGTTTTACGGTTTGCAAAAATCCAAACATCCCTTTGGTCACGCACTCGAGTACCTGCTGCCTGACGGAAAATTACTGCTCGACTCGTACCATGTTTCGCAACAAAACACGCTGACGGGAAAGCTTACGGTTGAAATGTTCGACGCGATTCTCGAGCGAGCCAAAACACTGATGGAGCAATCCTGATTCGTGCAATTTGCTTTGATTTTGACGGCACGCTCGCCAGGTTTTGCGGTGATCTGAACGCATTGTCAATGCACTTGAACCTTCAACTTGGACTCAAGGATTTTTCACCCGCGACCCTGCAAAAACTCAGCACCACATTTCGTTCTTTCGAGTACGCGCCCGAACCCGTCACGCTCGAGTCTGCGACCCTCAAAACGATGGCGGCGCTTGAGATGACGCCAAACGGCAACGTGACCGATATTTGCCAAGCCTTCATTCGAGATTACGCGGCACAGATGAGACTTTTGCCCAACGCGCTCGAGATGCTCAAGTATTTTGGTCACTTGCCCAAAGCCATCATCACCAACGGACCAAGTGACGTGCAACGCGCCGCCATCAATGCTTTGAAACTCGAGCATCATTTTCAAACCATTGTGGTGTCTGGTGATGCGGATGTCTGCATCGCCAAGCCGAACCCCCGCATTTTTCAGATTGCTTGCGAAAGACTTGGGGTGGAACCTCGAGACACCCTGATGATCGGAGACAGATTAGACCTGGATGTCGAAGGTGCGATTGCTGCGGGATTACAAGCCAGCCACAAACCTGAATAACTTTGGTTCGAGACTCGAGATTGACTGAGATTGTTACGCCCAGCGAACCTCAACGCGTTGTCGAGTTTCGGCGCTTTCAATGGCTGCAAAAACCATTGCCAGACTTTTGATGTTGTCGCTTGAGGGTGTGGCTTGCGCAGTCTGCTGCTCGAGGTTGGAGATAAAATCCCGAATCAAACCCTCGTGACCTGTGGCAATTTGCTGCTCGAGTTTTGGGAGATTTGTTTCGCTGTGCTTGGACAGAAACCCGCCCGTTTCGCTGACGATTTGCGCTCTCGAGTCTTCACCACCGTCCCAGCGCAGCGTGCCGCGCGTGCCAATAATTCGCCAATCGCTTTCCCAGGTCGTGTGAAAGCCCTCACTGCACCACGAGCCACGGTAGTTAAAAACCACGCCGTTCGTCATTTCAAAAATACAATGCGCACTCGAGCCTTGCGCGTACCAGGAATCTTTGGGATTAAACTCGAGACAGTAGACGTTGAGCGGGTCGCAGCCCGTCATAAATCGAGCTTGGTCAAAAGTATGAATCGCCATGTCGAGCAACAGCACATGCGCCATCGAGTCACGGAAACCGCCAAAGTGAGCGCCAATAAAAAAATCGCTGTTGACGGTTGTGACCGCGCCAATCTGTCCCGACTCGAGAAACTGTTTGACCTGCAAAATATTGGGGTCAAAACGCCTGTTCTGCATGACCGAATGCGTTAATTTCGCGTTTTGTGCCGCATTAACCATTTCGATGGCTCGAGCCAAATTATCCGCCAGTGGTTTTTCGCCAAGTACGTGTGCCCCGTGTTTGAAAGCCTCGAGTGCCACGTCGTAATGGGCGTCGGGAATGCTGACATCAAAAACCACATCGGCTTTGGTTTTCTCGAGCATTTCACTCAAACTCGAGCCGATTTGAACGTTCTCGAGCTTGAATTCTGTGGCTCGGGTTCTGGCATTTTCGGGGAAAAGATCGACCAAACCCACCAACTCGAGCTTTGGAATCTCGAGCGCGACCCGAATCCATTCTTTGGACATTGCGCCGCAACCGACCAAAACGACTTTGAATTGTTTCATGGGTCGAGCATAGCAAAAGGCTGGGATTGAATCTGGTTGCTCAGTTTGAAATCAGGCTCGGGTCTTAAAGTGTTGTGATTTCAGTTTGAGGTGAATGCGGATGGCAACGAGCCAGAAAAAGTTTGATTATGCCTTGGATTACTCGGGTCTGGATTTGCGTCAACAGCCCGAGTTGTACCGTGTCGGCGTCGGTGAACAGGGTGTGCTGCTGGTTCAGCCTTACAAATCCGAATTGCTGCCCCACTGGCGTTTTGCCACGCCCGAACTGGCTGAACAGAGCAGTGTCACCATTTATAAAATGTTTTTGGCGTACCTCGAGGTGGATGATTTTGTCGGTGCGGATATGGCACGAAAATTCTTGCAAATGGGTTTTACCAGGGCTAGGCGCTACGCCAATCACAAGGGTGGTAATAAGTACGATGGACCGGTGCCGAAAGCCTTGAAGGGGCAAAGTGGTGCGCATGGACGCCTCGAGTTACCGCGTACCCCTGAAGACCCAGTGAAGGCCAAATCGGCAGAGATTTTTAAGGTGCGTTGGGCGCAAGCTGAGGCGGATCCAAAATACGCCGCCATGAAGCTCGAGCACAAAAAACTGTACGGCTGATGAGGATGAATTCTAAGTTGTGCTGGACGGTGTTTTGATTGCCCAAGAGATGAGGCTGAAGGCAATCAGAATTTATCCAGAGTTCATCTTGAACTAATGAATTACGTGTATAACAGAATATGGAGATGGTTTTCCAATCTGGAGGTTTTGTGAAAATACTCGAAACAGAAATTCAAAGCTGGCTCAAATCAAGCAAACGACACCAGGACGCCCTGGACATCGCCACCCTTGGACACCGCCGCGCCAACCGTCGCCTCAAGGACGCCCGTGAATCGTTAGACGAAGCGGTAGCCGAACTGTACGGCGAGGGCGAGATTGCTGGGCGCAACAAAGAAGCACGCGACGCCTGCCTGCGCCGATTGACCGTCATGGAACGTGCCGAACTTCACGAAGCCGAAGCCGCATACGATGAAGCCGTCTTTGCGCTCGAGCGGGCAAGAGCCGATCTCTCGAGGGACAGGCAAGACCGTTACGGCTTGCAGATGCGTGTCGCCTTGGCGACCACTTTTCCACCGTACATCGACAATTCGCAGCGCATTGAGCGCCATCCCCAAGTTTTGCCAACGACGATTGAGGCTGTGACATTGCCGCTCTTTGGTCAAGCCAGCGATCTGCCAAAAGCGAGCTAGCGTTCAAAGCGATAACAAGAAACCCCCGTCTCGAGACCCGAGCGGGGGATTTCACATTCAGATTTTGATGGCTCAGGGCAGCACAAATCTCGAGGCGAACGCGTGAACATCGAGTTTCACCAGTTCAGGGTTCTCGCCTTTCAATGTCCGATCAATCAAATTTGCAATGGTGCCCATGTCAAGATCAGACATCCCGCGTGTGGTCACGGCTGGCGTCCCAATCCGAATTCCGCCGCCGTGCAGAATTTTCTCTGTGTCAAACGGCAGCGTGCTTTTGGAAATCGTGATGTGTGCCGCATCCAGCATTTTGCTGGCTCTGGTTCCGTTGATGCCCAGTGGTCGCAAATCCAGCACAAACATGTGGTTGTCGGTTCCGCCCGAAATCACACGGTAACCAAGATTTACAAATTCGTTCGCCAAGACCTGAGCATTTTTGATGATCTGCGCGGCATAAACTTTAAACTCGGGTTGCAATGCCTCGGCAAACGCAATCGCTTTGCCCGCAATCACGTGCTCGAGCGGACCACCCTGCGAGCCTGGAAACACGCTGCGGTCGATTTTCGCGCCGATCTCGAGGTCATTGCTTAAGAGCAATCCCGCCCGAGGTCCGCGCAAGGTCTTGTGCGTGGTCGTGGCGGTCACGTGCGCGTGAGGAATCGAGGTTGGATGCACCCCCGCCGCGACCAGTCCGGCAATGTGCGCGATGTCTGCGAACAAATACGCGCCAACCTCGTCGGCAATAACTCGGAATGCCGCAAAGTCAATCGTTCTCGAGTACGCGCTCGCGCCAGCAATAATCATTTTGGGCTTGAACTCGAGTGCCAATGCCCGCACGTCGTCCATGTCGATGCGTTCGGTGTCCTCGCGGACTTTGTAACCAACAATGTTGTAGTTGAGTCCCGAAAAATTCACGGGATTGCCGTGCGTCAAATGTCCGCCGTGGCTCAAATCCATGCCCAGCACGGTATCGCCTGGTTTTAAGAGCGCCATGTAAACCGCCAAGTTCGCGCTCGAGCCTGAATGCGGCTGGACGTTCGCCCAGGCTGCCCCGAACAATTCTTTGGCGCGGTCAATGGCGAGTTGCTCGATCTGATCGACCACCTGGCAACCGCCGTACCAGCGCTTGCCGGGGTATCCTTCGGCGTATTTGTTGGTCAGGATGCTGCCTACGGCTTGGCGCACGGCGGCACTCGTGAAATTCTCCGATGCAATCAGCTCCAGACCGTCGCGTTGACGCGCAAACTCGAGTTCGATCAAATCGAAGATGGGGTCTTTGGTTTGGGCGGGTTTGATGAGGGTTTGCGTCATGGCTTCAGCGTAGCATTTTGAAATCTGAGTGCAAGCGGCAAACGTTTGGAAATTCTGAAATCTCGAGTTTAAGTAAGCCGATTTACGCACTGATTACGGCTTTGTTTCAAATAGACTGGGTACATTGTGGAGGCTCGAGGATGAACATTTTAGGTTGTGAAGTTTCGGTGCTCACGCTCGAGGGATGGTCGGGTTTTTTTGTCTTTGAACTCGAGCCGTTTTTTTTGCTTTCAGAATCTCGAGCATTGTTGTCAAATTCTCAGCCGCGTGCTGAATTAAAACCCTCGCTCGAATTAGCGGATGCGTACTTGACATACTTGGTTTCCAAAGAAGCCCAATTTGTAGCCTTGCTCAAACCCAACGAATTCAGGGCGCTGCCTCGAGAAGCTCAAAACGATTTGATGGCAGTTCAAAAGCAATTGGGGCGTGGGCAGTTTTACGAACTCGAGTTTGTGCGAAACGTGCTGGGTGAAATTCCAGTTTTCCTTGAGCCAGATGTTGTTGCAGATCAATTTGTGCTGCGTCACGATGTTTGGATTGCTTTCACGCCAGAAATTCGCTTTCGCTTGATGGTAGATTATGTCAGCTTGGAGCGCCAAGACTGCCTCTCGAGCATCACGCCAGAAAATACCTGGGCTGCAATTCCAGAACAGGTTCGCAGATTGGCAGGAACGTTCTCGAGTGCGAGCGGCGCGAATTGTTTTGCCACCGTCATCGCAGCTCTGACCCCAGATTTGCTCGAGTCGCAACGTATTTCAAACCTCTGGATGCTCGAGTGTGAATTTTTAGAGTCACTCCAAGCCCAAGGTTTTCACGATGCTGGCAAACTCAAGCTTCCCATAAAACCAAATTCAGTGCTGACGTGGTGGAATCCAAGCGGCAACGTCATTCATGCCTGTTTGATGCTCGAGTTTGGTTTGGCACTCAACAAAGACGCGCAAAGTTGGTTCACGCCAAGGCAGATTCTAAGGCTTGAGGATGTGCTGAAATCCTGGTCGCAAGATCAATGTGAAGTTCGGGTTTGGACTCCAACTTCCGATGCTGCCCCGTGAGTGTGGTTTTCATGAGGCTTTACTTTGCGAAATTGAATTGTGAACTGTAAACTTTGCGATGGTTGCATTGCTTTGTGAAAATTGATTTCAGCCTGCACCAAGGAGAACAATGAATAGAATATTTTCAAAATTGGCTTTTCTCGCGTGCATCGCACCTCTCGCCATTGGTGTGGTTGCCCAACAAAGCACACTGATCAAAATGGTGGACTGTCTGAAAGAAAAAGACAATCTGAAATGCAAGCGCCTTGACCCACGGCAGGCGGGTGGTATCGGAGAAGGACCAGCCTTCGCGCAGGGGATTGGCGATGAGATCACAGGTGGTTTCGTTCGCGGCGAAAAACTAATTGTCAGCAGTGCCCCCACAGGTCACGGCGCGATCATTGAGGTTGACTTGAAAACGGGCAACCGCACGCTAATCGCCGGAAGTGTCGATTCCAGCGAATCCAAGGGCGAGAACATCAAATACAAAGACAACTTTGCCAAAGACCAGGAGGCGTACACTTTAAATGGAATCTCGAGCGTCAGACCGCTACCAAACGGAAATTACGCGGTTTTGTCTCCTGGGTCACGCCGTTTGGAAATTCTGGAAGTGGATGCCAAAACCAGCAATTATAAATTGCTCTGGGCGAGCAACCTTTCAGAAGATGCTGGTCAAAAAACCTTCGAGAACCTGCCCAGCAGCATGTTCTGCGAAACCTCGGGTGACCGTGATGAACACCCAAACCTGGGTGGGTTTACCTTTGAGGTCGCCAAGGATGGTGGACTGTACCTGTTCGCCCGAGAGAATCCCGTTGCAACGGGTTTGGGCTTGTACCTGGTGAAGGACAGCGTTTGCAAAGCGATTTCGACTTATGGTGCCAGTGGCAAAAACAAGGTTGGATCGGGTTACATGTTGACCGCAACCAGTTCCATCGATACCAGTTCGAGCGTTTTGATGCCGGACGGCAAGATTCTGAGCATTTTGAGTTCGTTCACGACCGGTACAGCCCTGATGACCTGGGATGTCACGACGGGCAGTCGTGCCGCACTGTCGTTCAGAGGCGCATCGATAGCCAAAAGCAAAGGTAAGGGTGATGATGACGTGGGCGATTCGGGTCTGGCGGTCAATGCAAACGGCATTTATACCGCACATCACGGCGGATTCGAGTTGATTCGAATTGATCCCTCAACCGGTGATCGAAGCAGGGTCGAAATCAAAACTGGTCCACTCTCCAACAACAATGGGCGCTTAGATGACGATATTCAGCGCCTCTGGGCGGTACCAAACAGCAATTTGTTACTGATGAGCTTTCAAAACGCATTGATTTTGATTGACCCCAAGGCTGGCACGAGTAACGTCTTTTCCTATTAAATTGACTCTAGATTGACTGAATGGGGCACTAAGTGCGTCCCATTCATATTATTCTGAATTCACCAGCGCCGCCGCCACCCGACCCACCGCCTCGAGCAATTCAGTTTTGACCCCAGACTCGAGATCCACCGAATTTACAGCCTCGGAAAAACATTCAAACCAAGCTCGAGCATGGTCAATTGTGATTTTAAATCTCATGTGCCTGCCGCGCAGCATCGGGTGTCCGTAGGTTTGATGGTACAGCGGCGGTCCACCCAGAAAACCAGTCAGAAAAGCCTCTTGTTTGTTCATGGTTTCCGATAAATTCTCGGGAAACAATTCCGTAAGGAGCGGATCGGCTTTGACGAGTGGATAAAACGTTTGCACGATTTCTCGGAGATTCGCCGCGCCAATTTGCTGGTACAAACTTTGTGCAAGACCATTGTTCACAGCATCATGTTACGCAAACTCGAGCTTGCTTTTGCCCCCAACTTGAGGGTTTTGGACTTCAAGGGTATGCTCGAGTCGTGTCAAAAGCAACCACCGTAACCCAAACCGCTCAGAATGCCGCACAATCGGCAACCAACAACTTTTTTGATTCGATTGCGCCGTATTTGGGACAGATTTCTTTTGGCGCATTGGCTGGGTTTGCCACGGGTTATGCCCTCAAAAAAATCGGAAGAACCGCCATCGTCATTTTTGGCTTGTTGTTCATCACCATTCAATTTCTGGCATATTTGGGTGTGGTGCGGGTCGATTGGTTGCGAATTCAGCAATATGCCGACCCACTGCTCTCCAAAAACTCACTCCAGGGCTTTTTCAACGGTTTGACTGGCATTTTGACCAACAACGTGCCATTTGCGGGCGCGTTCATTCCAGGCTTCTTGTTGGGTTTGCGCTACGGTTAAATCCCACCTCGAGATTGTGATTTGGCAAGGTTTTCTTTTCGGTCGTCTCTCGAGATAGAATACGCAAACTCGAATTGAATGTAGCGGTTCAATTTTGGTTTTGGAGGAGGAAGGTTATGAAGAAAAACGCCGTTCTTACTGCCATTGCCCTGTCAGGTCTTGCCGTCGGTGGCATGTTGCTGGGTTCCTCAACGAGTGCCGCTTCCAAGACCGTTGCTGTCAAGTTGCAACTGAAGTGGTTTCCTCAAGCCCAATTCGCTGGGTACTTCGCGGCAGTTTCGCGTGGTTACTTCAAAGACGAGGGTTTGGATGTCACACTGATTCCGTCTGGTGATGCCAACCCAGTACAAGCTGTGGTGTCTGGAGCAGCCGATTTTGGTACGACTTGGATCACGGATTTCTTGGTCAACCGCGAAAAGGGTCAGAAGATCGTGCACATCGGTCAGATGTTCCAAAAATCTGGTTTTACGCTTGTGTCACTCAAAGATTCCAACATCAACACTGTGGCTGACCTGAAAGGCAAAAAAGTTGGCGTCTGGCCCGGCGGCAACGAATACCCAGTCATCGCGCTTCTGAAGACCGCCGGCTTGACCAGCAGCCTCGACGCGAGTGTTGCCAGCCCCGATGTGACAGCGGTGACCTTCCCGTTTGATCCCGCCATCGTTTTCCCTGACAAGGTGGACGCGGTGTCTGCCATGACTTACAACGAGGTCAATCAGATCATTGGTCTGGGTTATCCGCTCGGCAAATTGAACGTCATGAAACTTGCCGACAATGGCATCAATTTGCTCGAGGATTTGATGTTCGCACCAGAAAAAGTGCTTGCGGACAAGAACTTTAAAGGTTCTGGCATGAAAGGCTCGGATATCGCCGCAAAGCTCCTGAAAGCCAGCATCAAGGGTTGGAACTGGGCAGCCCGCAACCAGGGCGCTGCGGTGGACATTGTGCTCGCCAAGTGCGGCAACACCTGTAAAGGTTCGGGCAGCATCGATGCTCGAGGTCATCAGACCTGGCAGATGGCAGAAATCACCAAGCTTTACATGGCAGGACCAACCCTCAAAGGTTACGCCGGTTATCTGGACCCTGAAGTGTACAAAGCCAACATCAAGATTTTGCGCGATCAGGGCATCCTCAAGTCCGATCCTGACAAGGGTGCTGTGGACTGGAGCATTTGGGAGAAAGCCACTGGCAAAAAAGCTGGAATGATGAAGTAAAAGCAGTAACTCGAGAGGCGAGAAGGCATTTGTCTTCTCGCTTTTTTGTGCCTCGAGTCTGGAAAAATTGCTTTGCGATTGTCGCTTGGTGTTATGCACTTTGTGCTATATTGAAAGCACCGTGACCCAACAAACCAAAATAATCGAGGGTACAATCAGCCCAAAACATCAAATCACAATCCCTGCCCAAATCAGGGACGCATTGGGATTGCGCCCTGGGCAAAAAATAGAATTTAAACTCGAGCAGGACAACGTGATTGAATTGCGAGTAAAACGCCCGAAGGCAAAAGAAGTTCTCGACGCAATTCTTAAAAAGTATGATTTTAGTGAATTGAGAGAGGAAACCAAAGGCGATGCTGTTAAGACATTGCGCGAGAATCGTTGGGGTGACGACCTGTGATTTCACTTGATACCAACATCATTCAAAGCGCCCTGGAAATAACTGACATCAATCATGCTCGAGCACGACAGGCATTCGAGAATTACGACAGCCAAGCATTTTGTATTTGCCCAATTGTCAGGGCTGAACTTCATGCTTCAAGAGGCTGGTTTAAAATAGAACAATGGCTCGAAACCCAAGAAGTCAGTGTGATCTGGGGAATTCCCAATTCCGTTTGGGACGCAGCAGGTGTTGCCTTTGGGAAATACGCTGTGTTGCGTCGTGGCGGTCAAACCTCACGGCGTATCGTGGCAGATTTCTTGATCGCTGCCCATGCCGAACATCATGAACTCGAGATGTTGACTTTTGATGAAACCGTGTTCAAAAACGTTTTTCCCCAAGTCACATTGCTTGCCTGCTAAACAATAACGGTGAGCGCAATGCTCACCGTTATTGAATCTCAAAACCCGAGATTACAATTCAGTGTTGTCTGTTTCGTTCTCAGAAATCTCTTCAGCATCGCTCGAGATTTCAGTTGTTTCAGTTGTCCCGTCCGCCATCAAGCTTTCCTCTTGCTTGATCGAGAAGGCGCTGGTCACACGGTCGCTGTCGCCCATGCGCATGACTTTGACGCCTTGGCTCGGGCGTCCGTAACTCGAGATTTGCTCGATTCTGGTGCGAATCGCCACGCCGTTGGCGCTAATCACCATCAATTCTTCGTCGCCGCCAACCCGCTCGAGTGACACGAGTTTGCCGGTCTTGTCGGTGACTTTGAGCGTGATGACGCCCTGTCCGCCGCGTCCTTGCAGTGGGTATTCTTGAATGGCGGTGCGTTTGCCGTAGCCATTTTCGGAGATGGTCAGCAACTCGCCGTCATCATTGGCGCTGACTTTGGTCATGCTGACCACCTCGTCACCGTCGCGCAAGCGAATGCCGATCACGCCTTGGGTGGCGCGTCCGGTGGCACGCACGTCGTCTTCGCCAAAGCGGATGCTTTGCCCGTCACGTGTGGCAAGTACGACGTGCTCATTGGTGTTCAGGATCGAAACGTGAATCAGATCGTCGTTCTCGAGCAGGTTGATGGCGATCAAACCAGAGCTGGTCATGTTGCCGTATTCCTTGATTTCGGTTTTCTTGACAATGCCCTGGCGCGTGCAAAAGGCGAACGATCCCTCCTGCTCGAGGTCTTTGATCGACAGAATCGACTTGACGTTCTCATCGTCTTTAAGCGGCAGCACATTGCGAAGGTGCGCCCCCTTGGCATCGCGTCCGGCTTCGGGCAATTCAAAGATTTTCTCGCGGTAGACGCGTCCCTTGTCGGTGAAGAACAGCAGGTAATCGTGGGTGCTGCCAACGATCAGGTTGGTGTTGGCGTCCTCGTCGCGCAACTTGCCAGAATTTGCGCCGCGCCCACCACGTCCCTGTGAACGGTAAGCCTCGAGCGTCGTGCGCTTGATGTAACCACCCTTGGTCACGGTAATCACCATGTCCTCAATGGCAATCAGGTCTTCTTTATTGATGTCTTCGGACAGGTCGGTAATTACGGTGCGGCGCTCGTCGCCGTACTTGTCACGAATGATCGTGATTTCTTTTTTGACCTCGTTCCAGAGTTTGCCCTCGTCTGCCAGAATCGACTCGAGAAAACCGATGGTCTCTAAAAGTGCGTTGTATTCGTCGTTCAATTTGCCGCGCTCGAGTCCGGTCAGACGTTGCAAGCGCATGTCCAGAATAGCTTGGGCTTGAATTTCCGAGAAGCTGAAACGTGCCATCAATCCGTCTTTGGCTTCCGCGCCCGTTTGCGCGGCGCGAATAATCCGAATGATCTCGTCGATGTTGTCAAGTGCAATCAGCAGTCCCTCGAGAATATGGGTGCGCTCTCGGGCTTTTTTCAGATCGTACCTGGCGCGGCGGGTAACCACGTTTTTGCGGTGATCCAGGAACAGCGTCATGCCTTCTTTGAGTGCCAATACCTTTGGTGCGCCATTGACAATTGCCAAGTTGATGATGTTGAAACTGGTTTGCAATTGCGTGTGCTTGTAAAGTTGGTTCAAGACCAAATCTGGCAGCGTGCCGCGTTTGAGTTCGATCACAATGCGAACTGGCGTGGTGCGATCTGATTCGTCGCGCAGGGCGGCAATATCAGGGATTTTGCCCTCGCGGTACTGCGCCGAAATGGTGGTCAGCAGATTGGTTTTGTTAACCTGATACGGAATTTCGGTAATCACGATCTGGCTGCGACCCTTAATTTCCTCAATTCTTGCTTTACCGCGTACCCGAATGCTGCCTTGACCGCTCGAGTACGCTTCACGGATGCCTTTTTTGCCGAGCCGTCCACCGGTTGGGAAATCTGGTCCTGGCACAATTTTCATCAGATCATCCAAGTTGATCTCTGGATTGCGGATGATCTCGAGCAGACCATTGCAAATTTCGGTCAGGTTGTGCGGCGGAATGTTGGTCGCCATGCCCACGGCAATCCCGACCGCGCCGTTGACCAGCATGTACGGAAAGCCACCAGGCAGCACGGTTGGCTCTTCGGTGGTCTCGTCAAAATTCGGTTTGAAATCCACCGTCTCTTTTTCGATGTCCTCGAGCATCACCTCGGCGGCTCGGGTCATGCGGGCTTCGGTGTACCTGTAGGCGGCGGCAGGGTCGCCGTCGATGCTGCCGAAGTTGCCTTGACCGTCCACGACTGGGTAGCGCAAGTTCCAGGATTGCGCCATGCGAACCATCGCCTCGTAAATTGGGCTGTCGCCGTGCGGGTGGTATTTTTTGATGACCTCACCGACCACACCCGCGCTTTTTTGGTGCTTGCGTCCTGGCGAAAGCCCCTCTTGAAGCATGGCGTACAGAATGCGGCGCTGCACGGGTTTCAAACCGTCGCGCACGTCGGGCAGCGCACGGTCCACGATTGTGGACATGGCGTAATTGATGAATGCGGTTTTGACTTCATCGGTAATTTCGACAGGTATGACGGCGTTTGACATATTCCTCCAGGGTTTTTGAAGCTCGAGAATGGGCTGTTTTAGATTGCTTTGTTTCTCGAGTTTGACGTGCGATTAGCGATTTGAGTTTCGCCTTTTGCGAACGCTCGATCATACCATTTCAAAGTGCATTCTGTCTACAGCAGAACTGTAAACTGGATACGGTCTTTTTGGTGTCCACCACGCAGATTTTGCCTGACTCTCAAAGCAAATGCGAAAACCCGTAATTTTGCAACTCAAGCGCCATCAAAACTCAGTTTTCAACGTATCTATGTTGTTAAAACCTGCTCGAGTTTCTCTTGAAACTCGAGCAGGTTTTAAAATTGTGGACAATAAAATCCTCAAAGGCAACCATGATCTATTTGGTTGCCCTCGAGTCCTGTTTTCAAATTTTTAGCGTTCCCAAAACGCTGGCGGCTCAATCCCCAATGCCCGCAAGTACACGTAACCCTGCCCACGATGGTGAATCTCGTTGTCCACCCAATACTGGACTTTCCACAGGTTGGGGGTGGCTTCAGTCATCCAGAAATTGTCGGCTTCGACGGCGTTCAAACGATCAACCGTCACGCCCTTCCAAACCTCGAGCAATTGCGAGTCGGTTTCATCCCAGGCTTGTAAAAGCGCTTCTTTGGTGGTCACATCATCAAAAGCGGGTTGCCATTTCCATTCGCCCGTAACCACACCTTTTAGGGTCGGAATGATTTGCAGCATCTCGAGCGCCAGTTTGTCGTAAGGTCGCATGTTGCCAATAGTGAAGGTAAACAATTGATTTTCGGGGAACAACTCGAGGGTGCGGCGTGAAAGGTGGCGATGTCCCATCCAATGTTCGAGAATCAAAGCTGTGTTCATGGTCTTTTCCTTTGGCGTGTCGCTACACGCTTGGTTAGGCAATGCAACCGATGTTGTTCGAGCAAAATTGTTTGACCTGAGCCTCAAAAAATGATTTTGTTGGTATGCGAATTATAAGTCTTAATCTGTTTAAAACATATCACGAATCACTGTTTTACGTCAAGACTCGAGCCAAACACTCGGCGAACGAAGAAAGATTTCGTTCGCCGATTTGGGTCAATACACTCGATTTTTAAGCAAAACTCAACCAACAATTGGTACGCGTTTGCCACGTTCGATGCAGTATAGAATTTCTTCCATTGCCTCCAAGCGCCCTCGCCAGCCTTTGGTTTCAACCGCCTTGCCCTCTAAGGTTTTGTACTCCGAAAAAAAGTGCTCGATCTCGTCCAGTACGTGCGCGGCAACATCCTCGAGTTCGACGGTGTCGGTAAAACGCGGGTCGTTGTGCGTGACTGCCAAAATTTTTTCGTCCTCGCCCTTGTCATCTTTCATGACCAGCATTCCGACCACCCGAGCCTCGACCAGAACACCAGGAACAAACGCGTGGGTTGAAAGCAGCACGACATCCAAAGGGTCGCCGTCGCCACCCAAGGTTGAGGGAATAAAACCATAATCGCCCGGGTAGGACATGCTGGCAAACAACACACGGTCAAGTTTCATGACGCCGAAGTCTTTGTCATATTCGTATTTGTTCGAGCCGCCTTTTGGCACTTCGATCACGACATTGACGATTTCGGGCGAATTTTCGCCGGCGGGCAAGTTGTACAAATTTGGTTTTGCCATTTTCAGCTCCTGTCATTTTGGTAAAAAATCCACACCCGAAAATCTCGGGTGTGGCGGGCAGATTCTGATTTCTGAGCGCAAGAAACGGCTCGCTCTGAGCATTATAACGGGTTTTAAGGCATTGTGTGGTTTTGTCCAGAACGGTTAGAGTGATGTTGTGAGGCGAAGCGCCACCAACAAAACACTGCCCATTCCTGTGCTGGCTGGACCGACCGCCAGTGGAAAAACCGCCCTGTCGCTCGAGATGGCTGCACGCTACCCCGTCGAAATCATCAGTAGCGATGCCATGATGGTCTACCGGGGGATGGACATTGGCACCGCCAAACCCGGACCCCTCGAGCGCGGCAGCGTTCCGCATCACATGATCGACTTGATCGAACCTGGTGACGATTACAGCGTCAGCGCCTGGGTGGTACAAGCCGAGAAAGTCATTGGCGAGATTCTGAAGCGCAAACGCATTCCCTTGGTGGTTGGGGGCACAGGTTTTTACATTCGCAGCTTGGCGCAAGGCTTGCCGACCACGCCAGCCTCAAACCACAATGCGATTTTGCAACTCGAGGCAGAACTAGCCGAGAAGGGCTTGGAGGTCATGCTCGCAGAACTCGAGCGAGCCAGCCCAGAAGACGCCATTCGTACCGAGCGCAATCCGAGGCGGGTGTTGCGGGCGCTCGAGATTTACCGCAGTTCAGGCAAGCCTCCCAGTTTTTTTGCCTTAAAGCCAGCCGCGTATTTGTATTCCAAACTGGTGCTCTTGCCGCCCAGGGCGACACTGGAATCCAGAATCCAAGCCCGCACCAAAACCATGATCGAAGCGGGTCTGATCATGGAAGCCGCCGAACTGAGCCTGGATTTTGTCAAAGACGGCAAACGCCTGACCTCGTTTCAAGCCATCGGTTACAAGCAAGCCATCGACCACATGACGGGTGTGATTCAACTTGATGAGGTCGAACGGCGCATCAACTTGGCGACCCGTCAACTTGCCAAACGCCAGGAAACCTGGTTCAAAGCCGAACCTGACGCGACCATCCTGACCAACATCGAAGATGCCCGAACTGAATTGGATGCGCGTCTCGAGCGCTGGCACACGATGTACAACGAGCGCGGCTGGGAATAAGGCTCGAGCTTTGTGTGCTGGGTTTGAACCAATTTCTTTGGATGCGCGTATGCTAAATCATGATACCTGTACTCTTGATTGGATTTATTGCCAGTGTTGCGCTCTCAGCCGTGGGATTGCTGGCTCGACTTGCCAACCTCGCGCCGTTCCCAGCCGAAAAACTCTATAACTGGGCGACCTATCAACTCGGTGTGCCAGCCATGTTTCAGTTGGTGCACAAGATTTTTGGCTTCGGCGAGGGTGGCAAAATTTTTGCCTTTGTTGGCGTTCTGTTCGCCTGGGTTGGCGGGTTGACCCTGCTTGGGCTTGCACCGCCACTGATCGGCGGTTTGGTGGTTGCCGTCGTGTCACTCCTTTTCGTGAATCCAATCTGGGCACTGGTGTACGGACTGCTTTACATTGGTTTGCGTTTTGCGCTCTCGCCCGTGCAGACCGACCCCAATCGTCGCGGGGTGCTGAACACCTTAAGCCTGGCTTCGCTTGGCTTGTTTGGCGCTGGCGTGGCGGGTGCGTTGCGTCCCCTGTTCACAGGCCCAGTCGGCAAGACCAATGTCACAACCGCCGCCGCCAACTCGAGCAAAACCCCGTTGCTCGAGGGACTGACCAGTCAAGACGATTTTTATTACGTGTCAATCAACAACGAAGCCCTCGACCCGCGCATAGCTGAGAACAACTGGAAACTCGAGGTGGATGGTCTGGTGAAAACCCCGCAGAAGTTTGCGCTCGCCGACCTCAAAACGTTCAAACCCGTCGATCTCGAGCTGACCATGTGCTGCATCTCCAACCCGGTTGGTGGCGATTTGATCGGCAACGCCATCTGGACAGGTTTAAAGTTCAAAGACTTGATGGACAAGGTGGGTGTGCAGCCCGGCGCAAAATGGGTGACCTGGGAAGCCGAAGACGGTTTTTATGAGTCCATTGCGTTGCGTGATGCGCTCGAGCAAGACGTGATGCTGGCGTACAGCATGAACGGTGAGGCATTAAATTTCAAGCACGGCTTTCCACTTCGGGTGATTGTTCCAGGGCGTTTTGGCATGAAACAACCGCGCTGGCTGACCAAAATCACGTTCACGAGCGACGAAAAACCAGGCTACTGGGCAAACCGTGGTTGGAGCAAAACCGCGTTTATTGCGCCACTCTCGAGAATCGACTACCCGACGCGTGGCTTGGTCTTCAAACCAGGCGAGGTTGTGAAAGCTCGAGGGATTGCGGCGGCGGGCAACAAGCAAATCACCAAGGTCGAAGTCTCAACAAATGGCGGGGATAGCTGGCTCGAGGCAACCTTGCAACCCAAACGCAGCAAGTGGGCTTGGACGCAGTGGACGCTCGATTGGAAGGCAGAGGCGGGCACTGCGGACTTGGGAGAAATCAAAAGTGGGCGGCAGTTTATCGTGCGTTGTTACGCCGATGGTGTGGTGCAGGGCAGCGAGGAACGTGACAGTCTGCCTGAAGCCGCCAGTGGCTTGCACCGTCTGACGGTAAGCGTTCCAAACAAAGCTTGAGTTTTAGCATTCTTCTGTCGCTCGAGTCGCAAACTCGAGCGACGGAGAGTTTATTCGCCTTCTTCGATTGCAGGTAAGTTTTCGTACAAATCTGAAAGCCTCAGTTCAAACTCGAGGCTGGGGAATTTTAGGATGTCGTTGTTGGTCAGGTGTTCGTAAATCCATTTTTCATCCTGACGCAAAAAAACTTCAACAATGGTTTGGTTTTGCGAAACCAGCACGTACTGTTCGAGGCTTAAAATTTTCTGGTATTGCTCCCATTTTTCGCCTCGATCAAACACTTCGGTGCTGTTTGAAAGCACTTCAACAATAATGTTTGGGCGGTGTGTCACTCGAGATGAATCGATGCTGGAGTCGCAAGTGACAAAAATATCAGGATAGTAACCACGTCCATTTGGTGTTTTGAGAATGACATCGTTGATGAAAATACGGCAGCCTTGTGCGAGAACTTTTGTTAATAAACTTGCGTACAAGATTCCTGCAAGCATGTTATGACGTTGAGTTCCGCCTGCCATGATGAACAAGTTGCCATCTACAAACTCGTGTCGTGTCTGTAAGTGTTGCTCGAATTCGACGTATTCGGCAAAAGTCGTTCCAGTTTTCACGGGCGCTTCGCGGAGCATGAAAAAAGTATACGCCAGTTTGGATTATGTTCGGCTAGGCTTTCAGCATCTTCATGCTCGAGTTGCCCAAAACCGTTATGCTGAGAACATATGAATATTGAGAGCCGAATCCTCAACTTGCGAGCCAGTATCAAACGCGCCAACGACTTGTATTATCTTTCCGACGCGCCAGAAATTTCGGATGCAGAGTACGACTCGCTTTTGTTTGAACTCAAAAAACTCGAGGCGGAACGACCAGATTTGGTGACGCCAGACAGCCCGACCCAGAAAGTTGGAACCGTGTTGGGGGCGACGTTTGCGCCCGTCAAACATCCCAACCCCATGACCAGTCTCGACAATGCCTTCGGACTGGCTGACTTGGAGAATTTCGAGGACCGAATCAACAACGTCATGGGCGTGAAAGGTGTGACTCGAGAGTACATCATGGAACTCAAAATTGACGGGCTTTCGATCAATATTTTGTACAAAGCTGGCAAATTGGTCTGGGCTGCCACCCGAGGCGACGGCGAGACGGGCGAGGATGTCACCGCCAACGTGCTGACCATCCCAAGCATCCCGCGCAGCCTGCCACAACCGCTCGATCTCGAGGTGCGCGGCGAGGTGTTTTTATCGCGCGAAGAATTTGCGCGGATTAACGCCGAACTCGAGGAATCGGGCGCGGCGGTGTTCAAGAACCCACGCAACGCGGCGGCTGGAACCTTGCGCCAAAAAGACCCCAGCAAAACCGCCTCCAGAAATTTAAAGGCGTACTTTTACGCCATCGGTTCCCACCGTGGTTTGCCGATTCAAACCCAATTCGGTTTGCTCGGGTTTCTGGCTCAACTTGGTTTTTCGGTATCAGATCAGTCCGAAATCGTGACTGGCGCGGCGGGCATCGAGGCGTACCACGAGCAAATGACCAAGTTGCGGTCTTCGCTCGAGTTTGATGCGGACGGCAGCGTGGCAAAACTCAACGATTTGCGGTTGCAAGACGAGGTTGGCTTCACCTCTCGAGCGCCAAAATGGGCGATTGCCTACAAGTTCCCAGCCGAGGAGGTCGCCACCAAATTGCTTGCCATCACCATTCAGGTCGGGCGCACGGGCAAGATCACGCCGGTCGCCGAACTCGAGCCGAGGTTGATTGAGGGTTCTGAAGTTTCTCGAGCCACGCTGCACAACCAAGATTTCATGGTCGCCTTGGATTTGCGCATTGGTGATCGGGTCGTGCTGCGCAAGGCGGGCGGTGTGATTCCCGAGATTGTCAAGGTGCTGCTTGAGGAACGCGATTCGACCTCGGCACCGTTTGAATTTCCAACGAATTGTCCAGCCTGCGGCAGCGAATTGGTGAAGACGGGCGCACACCATTTTTGCCGCAATGACGCCTGCAAAGCCAAGGAGTTTGAACGCATCCGCCATTTTGTGTCCCGCGACGCGATGGACATTCAGGGTTTGGGCGACGAACGCATCAATCAGTTGCTCGAGGCGGGGTTGGTACGCGATATTGCCGATTTGTACGCGCTCGAGGTTGAGAAAGTGGCGGCGCTCGACCGAATGGGGGAGAAGAGCGCGGTGAAACTGAGCGACCAAATCCAGGGAAGCAAAACCCGTGAACTCTCGAGGGTCATTTACGGTCTGGGCATGAACATGGTCGGCGATAAAGTCTCAAATTTGCTCGAGCGAAATTTCTCAGGTTTACCCGCGATTCAAAACGCCAGCTTGGAGCAATTTTTGAGCATTTCGGGCATGGGCGACACGATTGCCGCCAGCATTGTTGATGGTCTGAACTTGCCACGCATCAAAGCCTTGATTGGCAAGCTCGAGGCGGCTGGACTGAACATGACCTCGAATGCCAAACCGATTGGCACGCAACTGGCAGGCATGGCGTTTGTGATTACAGGCTCCTTATCCAAATCTCGAGATGAAATTCAAAAGCATCTCGAAGAAAAGGGCGCCAGGGTGACGGGCAGCGTCACCAAGAAAACCAATTACTTGATTGCGGGCGAGGCGGCAGGGTCCAAGCTCGATAAAGCCACCGAGTTGGGCGTGTCAATCCTGAATGAAGTTCAACTTGAGGCGTTGCTGCTCGAGCACGGGGTGGGCTTTTGAAGTCCTTGCCTCGAGCAGAGCCTCATCGTTTCAC
Source organism: Deinococcales bacterium (assembly GCA_025352125.1). Lineage (GTDB taxonomy): Bacteria > Deinococcota > Deinococci > Deinococcales > JAAFIG01 > JANXTZ01. The sequence continues at coordinate 22,962 of JANXTZ010000058.1, forward strand.
TGTAGAATTTGAACCGTTGTGAAATCCTTTCGTATTTTATTGGTCATTGTTGCCGCCCTGGTTTTGCTGCTCGGTGGCGGCTGGTTGTATGCCTCCAAGTTGGTGTCGCCCACGGGCTTTGGTAAGGTCACGCTCGAGATCAAACCTGGCATGAACATGTCCGATGTCGCCAAAAAGCTCGAGGATGCTGGATTGATTCGATCCTCGCAAGCGTTTCGGGCGCTGCTGAAACTGACCAATCAAGAAGTCGTCGTGCAAGAAGGTTTGTACGATCTCGACGGCACGCTCTCGAACCTCGAGATTGCCAAGAAACTGGGTTTAAAAGGTCGCCCCAGGGAAATTCGGGTTGCCATTCCAGAGGGTTTGCGGCTGGTGGACATCGCGGCGAGGTTTGGGGGCACGCCATTTGGCTCGAGGGAAGATTTTATAAAAGCCTTTGCCAACAAATCCCTTGAGGCTGAAAGCAAGAACGCCCCAAATTTGGAGGGTTTTTTGTTCCCAGCCACGTATTTGTTCAGACCCGAAGATACCCCAGAAAGCATTGCCAAAACCCTGGTGAATCGTTTTGACCAAGAACGCTCAAACTCGAGACTGGAAAAACTAAAAGCGCTGAAACTCAGTGTGTTTGACTGGGTGACGCTCGCCAGCGTGGTGCAAGCCGAGGCGGGCAACAACCCTGAGATGCCCACCATTGCGGGAGTGTTCCTCAATCGGCTCGAGATTGGCATGGCGTTGCAATCAGACCCGATCATCGCCTACGGTCTGAACAAGCGACTGCCCGAACTCAGCCGTGCGGGAGGAGATTTCAAGATCGATACGCCCTACAATTCTTACCTGCACGTCGGTTTGCCGCCGACACCGATCAACAACCCTGGCAGCGCGGCGCTCGAAGCAATTTTGAGGGCAAAACGCACGGACTCGAGCGGTCAGAAGTATTTGTACTTTTTGCACGGTCGGGGCGGCGAGTTCAGACCGAACACGAATTTCAACGCGCATTTGCGTGACACAAACAGGTTTCGTTGATTCCAAATTCATCCGCCAGCAAGGCAGATGGGCGTTCCTGGGCGAAAAAATTGCGCCCAAGTTTGCCGAATATTTCAAGTGAAGTCTGCAAGCATCTCGAAAAATTCTTGAAATCTTCAGATGCTCAGGTGGTGCTGGCTTATAAAGCATTCGGTTCTGAGATCAATCTCGAGGCGCTGGTCACAGCCTGTCCGAATCTCGAGTTTTGGACGACCCGCGTCAACCCAAACTCCAGATTGTCCTTGCATCCTCTCAAAAGCGCTTCAACCCGTAACAAACTTGGAATGCTCGAGCCTGACCTGTCCGAACCCGAACTCGAGCCAGAATTGGTTGATGTGGTGCTCGTGCCTGGGTTGTTGTTTGACCATTTTGGAACGCGGTTGGGGCACGGCGCGGGATTTTATGACCGGCTGTTGCCCAAGTTGCGTTCAAATGTGGTTTTGATTGGCGTGACCCACGATGCACTCCTGCTCGAGATTTCGTTGCCAAGAGAGGTGCTTGATGTTCCCATGACGCAAATTGTGACCGAATCGGGTTTGATCATTTGCGAATACCAGCCTTAAATTGCAGTCCAGGTTGATTGATCTTCTTCACCTCTCGGCTTACAGTGAGGGCGTGACCATCGCAAGTTCAAACTCGAGTCTCGATTCGGGGCGTGTTTCAAACGCCATTGGCGGTTTTATTGATGCCGTTTTGCCCAAGTCCCATGCCATTCCCGAAATCGCTCAGTTGTACGCCATGATGCGCGAGTACCCGTCGCGTCCTGGAAAAATGATTCGCTCAAAATTGTTGATTGCCTCTGCCATCGCGCACGGTGCAAGTTTTGAACGGGCGCTTCCCCTGGCGGCGGCGCTCGAGTTGTTCCAGAATTGGGTTTTGATTCATGATGACATCGAGGACGATTCGGATGAACGGCGCGGCAAGCCTGCGCTGCACCGTTTGTATCCGGCTGCGCTGGCAATCAATGCTGGCGACGCGCTGCATATTTACATGTGGCAGGTGGTGCATCAGGCGGGGGTCGCGGGTGCGTTCGAGGAGTTTTTGGAAATGATCCACCGCACCGCCGAGGGGCAGCAGATGGATTTGTCATGGGTGGCGCAGGCGCGTTGGGATGTCAGCCCAAGCGATTACCTCGAGATGGTGCGGCTCAAAACGGCACGTTACACGGTGGTTTCGCCGCTCAAGCTGGGAGCGTTGGCGGCGGGTTGTGCTCCAGACGAGAAACTCGAGCTGGCGGGTTTGGATTTGGGTGTGGCGTTTCAAATCAGGGACGATGTGCTGAATCTGGATGGTGATTTTGCCAGTTACGGCAAGGAAATCGCGGGTGATCTCTTCGAGGGCAAGCGCACACTCATGCTGCTGCACATGCTCGAGCGTTTGAAGCCAGACGAAAAATCTGAGGTGGTTCAGATTCTCGAGAAACCGCGATTGCAAAAAACAACGGCGGAGGTGGAACGAATTCTGGTCTTGATGAGGTCACATGGCAGCATTGACTTTGCCCAATCGGTCGCCTCGGATTTTGGAACTCGAGGTTTGGATTTGCTGCATCAAGCCCTGGCAGACTTGCCCGTTCAGGCGGCGGCGCTGGAAATTCTTGAAACGGCAAAGTCTTTCGTGACCCGCAAAACCTGATTTTCTCAATTTTGGCTCGAGATTGTCTGTTTCGTTGTCGATGGCGGTGTCGGTTTTGAATGCTTCAAGGATTTTCGGGTTAAACTAAAGCCATGGCGCAAGTGCTTGTCCTCGATGATGAACCCTCCATTGGTCGGTTGATTGACGCAATCTTGAGCGGCGCAGGTTACGAGGTCAGAAGTTTTACCCGTGCCAAAGATGCGCTCGAGGCGCTTGAGAGCTTCGAGCCTGACGCGATTATTTCCGACATCAACATGCCTGGCATGGACGGTTTGGAATTTTGCCGGGTGGTGCGTGAAAAAGACCGTTTTCATTTCACGCCGTTTATTTTCTTGTCGGCACTCTCCGAGCGCCGCGACATGCGCGAGGGCATGAACCAGGGTGCTGACGATTACCTGACCAAACCCTTCACCAGCCAAGAACTTCTCGAGTCGCTCGAGGTGCGAATTCGTCGTTCCGAAGAACTGCGTCCCGCCAGAATTGACACGATAGAGGCACGCGCTCTGGGCGAAGCAAGTTTGACCTGGAAGGGGCAGGAGGTCGTCTGGGGTTCAAAAAAAGCCGCAGAATTCTTTTTTCTTCTGCTCGAGCATCCGAACGGTGTGACCACCTGGGAGGCAGCTGAGGCGTTGTGGCCCGACAAGGACGAATCCAAAGCCGCCAGCGTGTTTCACACGACCCTGCACCGTTTGCGCAAAACGCTCGAGATGGACATTGTGCAGTCCACCAACCGGCGCTATTACATCGCGCCCGATCTGACAATCGTTTATGACGTTCAAGAGTACCTGGCAGCCGCCAAGGGGGCACAAGCCACCAGAGACACATCTTTGTTTGACAAAGCCGCCGGCTTGTACCGTGGCAGTTACATGGCGGGGTTTGAATCTGCCTGGTGCGAGGACCAGCGCGACACCTTGCACGCCACGCATCTGGGTTTATTGAGCGAAGCCAGCAAGGTTTTGGAAAGCCAAAACAACATGCAGCAGGCGGCATGGTATGCCCATCTTGCAACCCAACACGAACCGTACAGCGATTCGGTCTGGAATGAATTGGCACGCCTTTTTGACCTGATGGGCGACTCGAGGCGGGCGGAGCGTGCCCGAGAGCGCAGTTCAAATTGGGATTTCTAGCCAAAGACAAATTTTTGAAGTCTGTCAAAACCTTCATCAATCCTTGAGCTTAACTGACACGGGTTTATATCAGATGCTCAATTCTCGAGTGGCTGACACGATTTTTTTGTACACAAGGCAACTTGGTTAAAGATTGGGTTTTGAACTCAGGTCATAAACTCTATTTGTTAACTAAACCAATGTTTAGAATTCTCGTACTGTGTTGCTTAAAGACTCCAGTTACAATCTTGTCATGAGGTTGTTGGCTCTCCTACTGATCATTTCGACTGCCCTGGCGGCGGCGCTCCCACCGCTTCCTGGCGTAAGTGGCTTGCCTGATGGCAGCGAGGTGGTGATTTGGAGTGCAGATGCCCAGTCCAAACTGGCAAAAGGCGCAATCAAATTGCGGATTTTAAGCCTCACGGCACTGTATGACAAACTCACCCCAAACGATAAGGTCGGAGTTTGGGTCCTGCCATTCAAAAACACATCTGACCTGAAAAGCTTTGCCTTCGCGGGCACAGTCAGCAAGGATGGTTTGGATGTCATGCTCGAGCTGGCAAATAGCAAAGTTTCTTTTACCCAGACTTTAAAAGAGGCTTACGGCGTCAGGCTCGAGTGGAAGAAGTAAAACCGATCAACAATGGTTGTCTTCTGGTGAACCGATTGCGCCGAATTGGGTTTTCGGGCGTTTGGTGCGGTACAATGCAAAAAGTAGCAAAAAAGCTGCCAGAATCACATTGCTTGGGAGGCATTCATGGCTGATGCGCCACATGTTTTAATAGTTGAAGACGATGCAGACGTTGCTGAGGCGGTACGCTTTGAACTCGAGGAGGCTGGCTTCAGGGTAACGCACGCCAGCGACGGGGTGACGGGTCTAACCATGGCTCGGGAGCACACGCCCGAACTGGTGATCTTGGATTTGGGTTTGCCCGACCTTGATGGCGCAGAGATTGCGCGTCGGATTCGCAAGACCTCCGACATTCCAATCATTATTTTGACCGCAATGGACGCGCTGGATCGCAAGGTCAGCTTGCTCGAGGGTGGGGCGGACGATTATTTGACCAAACCCTTTGAACCCGCCGAACTATTGGCTCGGGTGCGGGTTCAATTGCGTCGCAACCGTGGCGGCGAGAGCGTGGTGCTCGGGCAGCTCGAGATCAACACCGAAAAGCGCCTGGTACGTTACGCCGAAAAAGAGGTGCGCTTTTCGCCCAAGGAATTCGAGTTGCTGGCGTTTTTGGCGCGTCAACCAGGGCGCGTCTACACCCGCGAGGAAATCGAGCGCGGCGTCTGGGGCGAGGATTTGCCCGCCAATTCCAATGTGGTCGATGTTCACATGGCAAACATTCGCAGCAAACTGCGCGACGTTGACGGTTATGGCGTGATCCGAACGGTTCGTGGCATTGGTTACGCCTTAAAAGGTCAGTAAATGAAGACAGATGCCGTGGGTGAGGGCGAATTCAAGATTCGCCCTTCATTTTATTGTGGTTTGATTCAATCATGAGTCTCGAGCCATCCTCAAACCCAAGTGGCATGAGCTTGAAATGGCGCGTTTCATTGCTGACCACGGCATTGCTGGCATTTTTTGCACTTGTGCTCGGTGCGGCGGTCTTGGCGGTGGTCAATTCGACCCTCGAGGAATACCAGCGCAGTTTGCTGGAGCAAGATTTGGAAAAATTTAAAGAATTGTACGGTAAGGAAGGCTTGGGTGTCGCCAATCCAATCACTTTTGGTGGGGTCAAAATTGAATTTCTCGAGTTGAATGGCAAACACTTTTCTGGTTCGGAGTTGAAACTTCCAAACCTCGCCAACCTCGAGAGGCTGATCGAACCTCAATACTTGATTCTTGACCATGAAACCAAACCTTTAAGGGTTTTGCTCGCGCCAATTGACGTGAAATTGGTCAAGAAATCTGTGAGACGCGTTTTTGCCGTGGCGGCAGATGCCAAATACATCAAAGACCTGGCAGCCAGAATTCAGACGGTGGTGTTTTTGGTCACCCTGGCGCTGGTGGTTTTGGCACTGATCGGTGGGTATGTTTTGGCTCAATTTGGCTTGCGTCCACTGGTCAGCGTGGCTCGAGAAGCCACCACCCTGAACGAAACCAACTTGCGTCCGCTCGAGTACCACGGTGCGCACGACGAACTCGGGGCGTTGACCCTGACCATCAACCGGTTTGTCGAGCGCCTGAAATTGGCGTTTGACGCCCAACGAACCTTCCTTGCCGAAGCCGCCCACGAACTCAGGACACCCTTAACCGGTCTGGAAGGTTATCTTCGCAGGGCGCTCAAAGATTCGAGCGGTGAACAAAAAATGGCGCTCGAGGATGCCCTGCGCGTTTCTGGGGGCATGACGCGCTTGGTTGCCGATTTGTTGCAACTCTCGCGCGGCGAGGTGGTGCGCGAAGTTTTACCGCACGTGGTGGACTTGACCGACGTGGCACGCAATGTCGCCAGCGAATTTCCTGGGGTCAAACTCGAGTTGCCCAATCAAAGCCTCGAGGTTGTCGGCGACCCTGACCGTTTGACCCAGGTGACCCGCAACCTGGTCTCCAACGCCGCCCGAGCCGCAGGACACCGTGAGGGCGTGACGATTCGGGTTGAAGCCAAGCAAAAAAACCTCGAGTTGAGTGTGATTGACGATGGTCCTGGAATTCCCAGCGAGGTGCTGCCGCGAATCTGGGAGAAGTTTTACAAGGGTCCAGGCGGCGGGGCAGGACTGGGCTTGGCAATCGTAGCCCAGATTGTTCACGCGCACAACGGCAAAATTTTAGCCTCGAGCAAACCTGGGCAGGGCGCAACATTTACGGTCAGTTTGCCCGCCTTGGAGGAGGAAGAGTAAAGCAGACTCGAGCCGCCCGAGAACCAAATTACTCGAGTCTCATGCAGATTTCTTAGGATTGAACGGTGAAATGTTCTTTCTGGCTTGCACCCGTCGCTGTGTTGTCCTTTGGGCGATTGCCCAAGAGACAGGTGGCAAAATTGGTTTTGTCTCGGTCAGGGCATTGCTTGAAACCATCCCCGAAGGGCAGGCGGTGCTCGAGATTCGTCGGGCTGCAGCCAGGAACTTCAACCCAGTCAAACTCAACCTGCGGCGTATAACCAACAGGCTCAGGCAGGAATGCTGAGCGAGGCGGATTGTGCCCAATTGAATTTATTGCAACTCAATTACACGCAAGAAATTCAGGATTACCAAGCAAACTTGACGCCGCGTACTCGGGTTTTTCCCAAGCCATTGATCCGGTGATTGCCCAGAGCGCCAAAGAGCAAGGCTTTTCGGCGCTCATGAACTCCGAGATTGCCGCCTCGGGTGGACTGGTGATCTATGCAGATTTGGACGCCACAAATTTGACCGAAGATGTCAAAACCAAGCTTCAACCCAAATGATTTTGCTGCCCCTCGAGCCACCGGCTGAATAATCCGATTAAATCTTTTGGCTGAGAGCTTTGCGTGACATTCCAACCGAGGCTCAGGGCAAGATCACGGACGATCTCGTTTGGATTTGCGCCACCGTCGCGCAAGGCTTTGATGCTTGGTGCTCCGCCGCGTTTGGCGAGACGTTCGCCTCGGTAATCGGTCATCAACGGCACGTGGGCATAAATTGGGGCAATACCACCCAACAAATCGATCAGCAGGATTTGACGCGCCGTGCTGGACAGCAGATCATCGCCGCGCAGCACATGGCTGATCTGCATCTCGAGGTCATCGACAGCGCAGACGAGTTGATACGCCCAAACGCCGTCGTTGCGTTGAATGACCAGATCGCCCAGGCTGTCATGCACGTTTTGCGACACTTTGCCTTTCACCAAATCCCAAAAGGTGATGGTTTTATCTGGCACACGAAGGCGCAGGGCGCTCGGGCGTTCTGGGTGTGTCACACCACTCGAGCACGTGCCAGGGTAACGGACTTCATGTTCTGTGTGGCGTGCCGATGCACTCAAGAGCACCTCGGTTCTGGTGCAGGTACACGGATAGGTCTCGAGTTTTGCCGCCGCCGCCTTGTAATGCGCGAGGCGTTCGGTCTGGCGGTAGGGTCCGAACTTCCCAGCGATGTCCCAGCCCTCGTCCCAGTCAAGACCCAACCACGCCAGGTCTTGCAAGATCAGATCAGCGCTGCCAGGGCGCACGCGTCCAAAGTCCAAATCCTCGAGCCTGAGAACAAACTGACCGCCCAATTCGCGTATTTGCAACCAGGCGAGCAAGGCAGTGCGGGCGTTGCCCAGGTGCATTTCACCAGTTGGCGAGGGCGCAAAACGTCCTCTGGCAATGAATTTCGGGCTGGGGTTTAATTCGTTCATGTTGAGTCGTTGATTTCGTGAACAATGATACCCGAGTTTAAATTTTCCCTGACCTCAATCTGACCAATCGTGAGTTGAGCCTAGAAATTCTCGGCTTTTTCTGCTACAGTACCCCCTTGTGACGAAGACCCTGCGCTTATCCTCAAACTTTTCAGGACGCAGGGCGCTAGGCACAAGACAAATCGGTTTTTCTCTAGTCGGCATTGACCACCAGTGTCGTCTTTCAGTGTTTTTCGACGTTCAGTTCAAAGCTGAAGGTCGGAAGGGAGCTAAAGCGTGAAGAAAGAACAGTACAACCCAGGTGATCGCGTTGTTCTCCCACCTTACGGTGTCGGTGTCGTCCACGGTATTCATACCAAAAAAGTGGCGGGCGACGACCACGATTATTATCAGGTCGAGTTTCCAAACGGAACCAGCAAGGCTTTCGTGCCGGTCAACGCCCCGCAGAGCGTCGGTTTGCGTCCGGCACTCTCCGAGTCCGAACTGCCAGAGATCATGGGTCGTTTAAAATCGGGCAAGGTCTCATTGCCGCGTCAATGGGCAGCCCGTCACCGCAAAGTGACCGAAATCTTGGCGTCCGGCGATCCGTACCGCATTGCCAACCTGGCAGCCGAACTGCGCCGCTGGGACGACGAGCGCGGTCTGCCCGACCTCGACCGTCAAGCCTACGCCCGCAGCATCAAGTTACTCGGCGACGAAATCTCCGAGGTTTTGCAAGCCGACCAAAAAGAGATTCGCACCATGCTCGAGGGTGCCTGGGACAGCAAAGCAAACTAAGGTTTTAAAAAAGCTCGAGACTGAACATTTCAGTCTCGAGCTTTTTACATTTTGGCGACCGCCCTTGGGGTGGTCGGTTTTTCGCTGCCACCGTCGGGTTCTTCGCTGATGCCGACTGCCGTCACCTCGCTCGGGATGGTCGCGGCGACGCTCGGACCACGGAAAGTTCCAATCGATGTGGGCATTGTTGATTTCTTGGGCACAAACCAAGCTTGCCAGGTTTTCCCAGGCGGCAATTTGCCCATGTTGTGCGCCATCAAGACCCGCCCATCGTGGGTGATGATGGCTTGACCGACCACCGTTTTGCCGTCGGGCGCTAGCAATGCCACCACGCGGGCGCGGTTGTCGGCAACAATACTCGAGAGCGCGGTTTTCTGATCTTGCAGGGATTTGAGGTCGCTGGAAAGCTGTAAATTGCGCACTCCAAACCAAACCCCCGCCAAACTTGCCGCCAGTGCAAAGCCCAAACTGGCACGGGCAAACCAGGGAATGACCACTCGGGTGGCTGGACGCATGACCGAGGTTGGGGCTGTGGGTTGCGACGGCGTTTGAAGCTGACGAATTTTTGCCAGCACTTTTGACTCGAGGGCGTCGGGAGCAGTTTTTGACGGTACTGTGAACGCCAGCATCTCGGTCAGCTCGAGGTTGGCTTTTAATTCTGCTCGGGCGTCGGCATCTTGCTCGAGCAATTTTTCGACACGTTCACGACCCGCAAGCTCGAGGGCATCCAGTGCGTAAAGTGCGATCAAATCTTGGGTTTCGAGGTCAAGCATTTTCTTCCCTTAAAAATTGACGCAACTGCAAAAAAATGTTTCGCATTCTGGTTTTGACCGTGCCGAGCGCAATATTCTCGCGGGATGCAATCTGGGTTTGGGTCAAACCCTCAAAATAGCTCGCTTCGATCAACTTGCGGTCTGAAACCTCGAGCCTACCCAGGGCACGTTCGATGTCCGCACGGTCAAGCATTATGTTTGAGCGGTCGTCGGTGATGGCTTTGGTCTCGAGTTCGCCTTCCTCGAGATTGATGGTTGCACGGTGCTCACGGTGACGAAGCGCATCAATGGCGGTGTGGTGCGCGATGGCGATGACCCAGGAACTGACCGAACCCTTGACATGCGAAAAATCATCGGCGCGGTGCCAGATTTTGACGAAAACATCCTGAACGGTTTCTTCGACACCATTTTGGTCAAACAAAATTCGCCACGACAGTGAATAAACCCGGTCCTTAAAGCGCTTATACAAAATATTCAGCGCAACCTCTGATCCGTTCGCAATCAGGCGAAGCAATTGTTCGTCACTTATCTCAGGCTCTGTCATGATGCACGATTTAGGATACCACGACCTCGAGCCTCGCAGAATTTGGGCTCTGGGCTGTGCTTGGCGTGAGGGGTAAAAACCGTTCATCACTTGGGTATACGTTCAAAACCGTCAGGACAGATGCAGAACAAAAAACCTCTCGGGCAAATGCCCGAGAGGTTTTGTATAGCTTCGTGACGGAGTTATGGTTTTGGTTTGTAATAATCCACGCCGCCCAAGATTTTAAGTTGTGCCTCGAGTGTGTCTTTGGGCGTTCTGGGTATTGATTTTGCATCACCAGGACGTGAGCCGCCAACCACCTCGAGCACATCGTCGTAACCGTCACCGTCGGAATCTTTTCGGTCTTTCATGGTCAAGTACAATGCCTGGGCAATGTTTTTGTTGGCTGCCCCGAATAGATTGGCTCCCACGCTCATGCCAAAGACATTAAAGGGTTTACCGCCACTTGCATTCTCGTGACAAAATTGACATGTGATACTTGGCTTACCGTCTTTTGTGAGTTTGAATTGCGTTACCGCCTGAGCGAAATACGCTGGACGTGCCGAACCGATGGGTGCAGCGATCACACCGACAGCCACCAACATGCCAAGAACTTGCACTGGTTTCATAATGACCCTCCTGGATAAGTCTGGATTTCAGAGCGGTTTACGTTTCAAAGCTGCCAATTGGATTTAATCAAATCATTACACCACTCTCATCAATCAATTCATATGGCATTCACACTGTGACCATCCAACCTTCACTGCGCTGGGACTACCTTATGAACACAAGCCCGAGGGACACTCGAGCACAAGGAGGCAAGTTTATGCACGACGGTTTTGGATTTTTTGGTTTCTTTCACTTTCTCTGGTCACTGTTTTGGTTGTTCGCTTTCGTCTGGGGCATTCGGTTCTTCGTCCGTGGCATGAAGCATTCCAGGGGTTGGGGAAATGGGCGCGGTTGGGGCAAAAAAATGTGGCAGGATTTTGGTCAGATGGGCACTCAAGACCAAGCCATGAGCACCGCTCGAGAACGCATGGCACGCAGCGAAATCACCCCCGAACAGTTCGAGACGATCAAAAAGAGCCTCGAGACTCGGAAAGTTGCACCAGACCATGACGAACAGGATTGGAAAGGACGTTTTGGGAACTGGACGAACAACGACTCTGCGCTGAATGTCGCCAGATTGCGTCTGGCAAAAGGTGAAATCTCGAGCGAGGAGTTTGAGATGATCCGACGCGCTTTGGAGAATTAAATCTGGTTTCTCGGGCAGCCCTCAGAATTTAAGGGCTGCCCGAGTTTTGAGGTTAGGATGAACAGCATGTCAGCCACGATCTTGATTGTCGAAGATGAAACCCGACTTGGGGATATTCTCGAGGAATACCTGCGCCGCGAAAACTACCGTGTCGAACGAGCCAAAGATGGTGCTCGGGCGCTCGAATTGTGGCGGGCGGCAAAACCAGATTTGATTTTGCTCGATCTGATGCTGCCGATCATTGACGGTTTTGAGGTGGCTCGCAAGGTTCGCGCCGAATCGAGCACCCCGATCATCATGCTGACTGCCCGCGATGAGGAACTCGATAAATTGCTGGGCTTGGGTTTGGGTGCAGACGATTATGTGGTCAAACCATACAGCCCCCGCGAGGTTGTGGCTCGGGTCAAAGCGGTCTTGCGCCGTGCCAGTGGTGTGCTGATGCCAAGTGAAATTTACCGCATCGGAACGCTCGAGGTTGACATTCATAGCTTTGTGGTGCGCTGCGGGGGCGAAGTTGTGGCGTTGACCACCAGCGAGGTCAAATTGCTGGCGGTGCTGGCAAAAACCCCAGGACATGTGCGGCAACGCGCTGAACTGTTGGCGGCGACGGGCGACAGTGATCGTTACGCCGATGAGCGCACCGTTGATGCCCACGTCAAAAACGTCAGGCGCAAACTCGGCGCGTGCGGTGAGATGCTCGAGACGGTACGCGGTATGGGTTACCGCTTGAGGGTCTGATGTGGTGGATTCTTGGCATTCTGGCGTTCTGGTTTTTCTCGAGCCGAAGGTGGCACAAAAGACGCTGGCAGCAAATGCGCACCGACCAGAACTGGCTTTCGGCGATGGAACATTGGAAACAAGGCGACTGGTCTGGCGCCCGAAAATTTGCCAGAGCCGCCGCTCGAGATCAAAAATGGCACGTTCGTCACTGGGGACTGCGGCGGCGTTTGACCATTTTTTTTGCCATCGTTGCCCTGGTTGCCGTGTCACTGACCACGTGGCTGACACTGCAAGCCTCGGTGCGGTTTTTTCTTGAAGAGGGTCCACAGGTTTTTTCAGGCTCGAGCTTCGGCGGCGAACCAGTGCGAGGTTTTGATGATCCCCGATTTGCGGCGGCACGTCACGCTTTTGGTCGTGTAACCTCAATCTCCTTGCTGGCGGCGTTTTTGTCTTTTTTGTTCGCCAGTGCCGCCGCCGCGATTATTGCCAGGTTGCTGACCAACCCCCTCAATGCACTCGAGGATGCCGCCAACCGCATTGCCGCCGGTGAGCGCGGCGTGCGGGTCAAACCGCCCAGCAGCAACGACGAACTGCGAACCGTCTCCGAAGCCTTCAACAGTCTGATTTCCAGTCTCGAGCGTCAAGAGTCGTGGCGGCGCAACATGGTCGCCGACATCGCCCATGACCTTCGCACGCCGCTTGCCGTCATGCGCAGCGAACTCGAGGCGATGCAGGACGGCATTCGTACCCCAGATGAAGCGGGTTTGGATCGTCTGCATTCCGAAGTTCTACTGCTCTCGAGGCTGGTCGATGATTTGCGTACCTTATCGCTAGCCGAGAGTGGCGGCATGAAGCTCGAGCTTAAAGAAACTGCTCTTCAACCCCTTCTGGGCGCGGTGCTCGAGAGTTTTGCTCCTCGAGCCTCTTCGGTTTCGATAGCTCTAACCCTCGACGTGATTCCACCAGATTTAAAAGCCAAATTCGATCAAACCCAAATCACACGGGTTCTCAACAACCTGCTCGAGAATGCCCTGAAGCACTCTGGCACAACACAAATCACGGTGTCGGCAAGCCTCGAGGCAGAATCTGTCGCCATTTCGGTCAGGGACTACGGGCGCGGCTTAAGCAATGAAAACCTCGAGCGTGCCTTCGAGCGTTTTTACCGTGGCGATGCCAGCCGAACCCGTGGCACGGACGGCTCGAGCGGATTGGGGCTTTCCATTGCCCGCGCCATCGTCGAAGCGCACCACGGTAAACTCGAGGCTGGGAATCATCTGGGTGGCGGCGCGGTCTTCACGATCTTGCTGCCTTTGGTTTGAACTCGAGCCAGAGACTTTTACGGATTTGCTTGAGAAAATGCAACCACAATATGTTGTCAAACTCGAGAAATTACCGTGCTCGAGGGTGAAGCGATTCTGCCCGTCAGGTGCGTGTTAGAATCAAGAACACAAGGTTCACCCCTGTAAAATCCATCGATTCTGTCAGCAGTTCACGCTTCCATTTACACAAGCCATAAGGTTATATTGCACTCGTCCCAAACCCAAACCCCGATTGAACTCGAGGGAAATCTAGCGGAGGTGAACGAGTGTTAATTCCATTGATTGCAGGCGTGATTGCATTGTTGGCAGGCGTTTATTTGACCTGGCAAATTCTCAGGTTGCCAGATGGCAACGACCGAATGCGGCAGATTGCCGCCGCGATTCAGGAGGGCGCGGGAGCGTACCTGACCAAGCAGTACACCGCCGTCGGCATTGTCGCGGTGGTGCTGGCAATACTCATCGGCATTGCCCTTGGTATCACCAGCGCGATTTACTTCCTGATCGGTGCTGCCGCGTCGGCTGCCGCAGGTTTTATTGGCATGAACGTTGCGGTTCGCGCCAACGTGCGCACCGCGCAAGCCGCCTACGGCGGTCTTGGACCTGCGATGAAAGTCGCCACCTGGGGCGGCGCGGTCACGGGATTGTTTGTGGTCGGTCTGGGCATTGTGGTGCTGACGCTGCTGACCAACTTCTCTCCTCGAGACGCGCAAGGACTTTTTAATCCAGACGCCCTGATTGGACTCGGTTTCGGCTCGAGCCTGATTTCGGTGTTTGCGCGCCTTGGTGGCGGTATTTTTACCAAAGCCGCCGATGTCGGCGCGGATTTGGTCGGTAAAGTCGAGGCGGGCATTCCCGAGGACGATCCACGCAACCCAGCCGTGATTGCCGATAACGTCGGTGATAACGTTGGTGATGACGCTGGCATGGCAGCCGATTTGTTTGAAACATTGATCGTGACCGCGATTGCCGCCTTGTTGCTCGGGCATCTGAAATTCCCGACCAACGATTCGGTGATGTGGTATCCATTGATCGTCGGCGGTTTTGGCATTGTCGCGTCGGTCGTCGGTATTTTCTTTATCAACGCACCCAAAGATGCCACGCCAAAAGGCATCATGGGCAGCCTCTACCGTGGCGTCTGGGTTTCGGTGGTGCTCGCCGCCATCGGCTTTTACTTCGCGTCCACAATGGTTTCCGGTGACGGCATCAACTCCATGAACCTATTCCTCGCCAGCCTGGTTGGACTTGCGGTCACGATGGGCTTGATGTACATCACCGACTACTACACCTCGAGCGAGTTCGCGCCGGTTCGCGGCATCTCGAGGGCGAGCATTACAGGTCACGGCACAAATATTATTGCCGGTCTGGCTGTCGGCATGAAATCCACCGCGTTTCCAGTTTTGGTGATCGTGGCTGGAACGCTGGTGGCATTTGCCTTGGCTGGTCTTTACGGCGTGGCAATTGCCGCTATGGCAATGTTGTCGCTTTGCGGCGTGATCGTGACCGTGGATGCGTTTGGTCCAATCACCGACAACGCTGGCGGCATTGCCGAAATGGCAGAACTCGGCGACGAGGTTCGTGGCGTCACTGATCCTCTGGATGCCGTGGGCAATACCACCAAAGCCGTGACCAAAGGTTATGCCATCGGTTCGGCTGGCTTGGCGGCGCTCGCGTTATTTGCCTCTTACACCGCCGAACTCGACAAACGTGTTCCGGTCGGCGGCTTGCCACTGCGTTTTGACCTTGGCGACCCACTGGTTGTGGCTGGTCTTTTGATCGGCGGCATTCTGCCGTGTCTGTTCGCCGCCATGAGCATGGAAGCTGTCGGACGCGCCGCCGGTGCGGTGGTGCTCGAGGTCAGGCGTCAATTCCGTGAAATGCCAGGCATCATGCTCGGCACTCAAAAACCCGATTACGCCAAAGCCGTGGGTATTGTGACCGATGCCGCACTTCGTGAAATGATTGTTCCCGCGCTTCTGCCCGTGCTGGGACCAATTGCCGTCGGTTTGATCCTCGGACCAAAGGCGCTAGGCGGTCTGTTGATGGGCGTGATCGTGGTCGGTATTTTCATGGCAATTCAGATGACCACCGGTGGCGGCGCTTGGGACAACGCCAAAAAGTACATCGAATCAGGTGATCTGAAAGACGAAAACGGCGTGGTGCTGAAAAAAGGTTCGTTCGCGCACCAAGCCTCCGTCACTGGCGACACCGTGGGCGATCCTTACAAGGACACCGCAGGTCCAGCCATCAACCCGATGATCAAAGTTGCCAACATTGTTGCGCTCCTAATTGTGCCGCTTTTAGGCTCGAGCTTGTTCGGTGGTCTGGCAGACTCGAGTATTCCTGCTGCGGGAACGGCGATGGCTGCCAGTATGAACACGAGCGATTTTAAATTCTCATACCCAAGCTTAAACGAACAACTCGATGCCCAAGATTTTATGCTGCGCGGCTCTGGCAAACCAGGCATGATGTTTGACGTGTTGCAAAACGGTGCTAAAGTTGGCAGCGAAACCGTTGGCAGCGACGGCGAATGGGTTTACTCCGTCGAGAAACCAACGGCTGGTGATTACACCTATCAACTTCAAGCGGACGGTCAAAACCTTGGCAGTGCCATGGTTGTCAACGTCGGAACGGGCAGGGTTGATGCCAGCAACGCCAAATGTCCGTGTCTGTTGCGGATTTTCTCAAATGTCTCGAACGCCAAAATCACCTTGTTCAGAGGTGGCACCGAAGTTCAAAGTGGCATGAGTGGAAAGTTGTTTGAGAATCTCGAGGCTGGCGATTACACCTACAACATGGACGCCGACGGTTACAAGAGTGAAAAAGACGTGCAATTTAGCACTCCAAAGAATAAGAACTTGAAAGCTTTCCTCAACAAATAACGCCTCCATTCAGAATCCCGTCACTCGAGTCATTCGTGGCGGGATTTTTATGTTTTACTGAAACCGTGAGCATCGAATGGTTGTGGTCGCAACAAGAGCGCGGAATCCATCCTGGGTTGGGTCGCATGAAAGCCTTGCTCGAGGCGTTGGGGCATCCTGAACGTGGTTTGACCGTGGCGCAAGTTGCTGGCACGAACGGCAAGGGCAGCACCGCCAGATTTCTAAACGCCATGATCGCGTCCGTCTCGAGCGTGGGCTTGTTCACCAGCCCGCATTTGTTTAAATTTCACGAACGTATTTTGGTCAACAAGCTCGAGATTCCAGACACCAACCTCGAGCGGCACATCAAAACCCTTCAAGCTGTGAATGACAGTATCGGCGCAACTTTTTTTGAACTGATTACTGCCATCGCTCTGCTGTATTTTCACGAATCTCGAGTCAATCATGCCGTGCTCGAGGTTGGTTTGGGTGGACGGCTTGATTCGACCAGTGCGGTGGATGCTCAAGTCAGCGTGATTACGAACATTGACCTTGACCACATGCAATTTTTGGGCGACACGCTCGAGAAAATTGCTTTTGAGAAAGCTGGTATCATTCGTGCCGGAGTTCCTGTCGTGACTGGGGCAACGGGTGCGGCACTCGAGGTGATAGAAGCCCGAGCTTTGGAACTGAATGCTCCAATCTGGGTTTTGGACCGTGAAATCCAACTCGAGGTTGTGGATTTGGGACTCGCTGGACTCGAAATTTCAGTTTCCACACCACGTGGAATAATTTTTGGACGCTCAAAGATGCTCGGCATTCATCAAAGTTCAAACGCCGCGCTTGCCATTGCCGCCGCGCAGATTCTCGAGACACCCGCCGCAGCGATTCAGCAGGGCTTAGAAACGGCTGTGAACCCTGGCAGGCTCGAATACCTGCCTGGAACTCCAAGCGTGCTTCTTGATGCCGCTCACAACCCACACGGCGCTCGAGCCTTGGCATCTTTTATCACCACGCATCATCTCGAGCCAGTGACCTTAATTGTCGGCAGTCAAGCCGATAAAGATTTTGCCCAAATCGCTCGAGTTTTACAACCCATCTCGAGCTTTGTTGTTTGTACCAAAGCCAGCTATTCTGCTCGAGCTGCCGAACCGAAAACCATCGCGGCACACTATCAAAACGCCAGAATCTCGAGCAACATTGAAGACGCACTTCAACTCGCCCGAGAAATTACGCCCGGAAACGGTTTAATCCTGGTTGCGGGAACGATTCCGCTCATTGCCCAAGCGCTCGAGAAACTCGGGAATCTCGAGTCTGAAGGAAGAATACGTTGGCAGTGAATACGCCCCTTGCCAGAATTGATGAATGATCCGACAATACATTCACTTTGATTCCTCACCTTTACGTTCACGTTCCATTCTGCCCAACCATCTGCCCGTATTGCGATTTTCACGTGCTCGAGCGGCGGGCTGGGCTGGTCGAGGCGTATTTGAGGGAACTCGAGAACGATGCGAAAGTTTTAGCAGAACAATACGGTGGCACTGAATTGACGACCTTGTACGTTGGCGGCGGCACGCCGTCGTTCTTGCGTGACCATGAACTCGTTTCACTTGCTGGCATCATTCGCACGCATTTTGGTTGGGCAAACCTGGAAGCCACGCTCGAGGTCAACCCTGGAACGGTCAATACCGCTCGAGCCAAACTCTGGCGCGAACTGGGTTTTACGCGGGCGAGTGTGGGTGTGCAAAGCACTCAAGATTCGGTGCTCAAATTTTTAGGGCGCACCCACGACGCCAAGCAAGCACTTTTAGCACTCGAGACACTGCTGGCGGCTGGATTTCAGGTCAGCAGCGACGCGATCACGGCAGTCCCAGGGCAAAATGTCGAGCAGGATTTACGCACCCTCGGCGCGTTGGGACTCGAGCACATCAGTTGTTACACCCTGACCATAGAGGAGGGAACAGCCTTTTTTCGCACTGGTGTCAAAGTCCGAGCCGAAGACGAGGAACGCTCCCTCGAGCTTGCCGAATCCGTGCTTGCCGAATTTGGGTTGGCGCGTTACGAGGTGTCCAACCATGCCAAACCAGGCTTTGAATCCAAACACAACATTGCCTACTGGCAAAACCGTTTTTACTACGGCTTGGGCGCTGGCGCGGCGGGGCATTACCCAAACCTCGAGACTGAAACTCGAGATTTGTCGCTCGAGCATCAAATTATTGCGCACCGCCGCACCAACCCGCACCTGTCAAACTGGTTGACGGGCGAACGCGGCGAGATTGAACCCGTCACTCGAGAATCTTTTGTGACCGACGCGCTTTTTTCTGGATTGCGCTTGCTTTCTGGCGTCAGCCTGACCGATATTTCAACTCGAGCGGGATTGAACGCATCAGATTTTTTTGCGCCTCAATTCGAGAAACTGGTTTCTCAAGGTTTGCTCGAGTTTGAGGGCAGCACAGTTCGCGCCACCACCAATGGATTATGGGTGTTAAATCAGGTGATAAGCGAATTCTTGTAAAATAGACCATCCCCTACTATTTTTGTTTATTGAAGCGGCGTGATCGAATCGCCGCCAATTGTTCCATTGACCGTGACAGACCCAGCGGAAGGTCCAGTATCACCAGCCAGTTTTCCTAAGGTCACGCCAATCAATTCAAAAATCAGCGTTTTGCCGCTTTTGCGAACCACTTTGATGCTTCCGCCAGTGACGCTCCAGATTTTTGTGGTGCTTGAGTCACCTTCGCTGTAGTTTAAACTGGCGTTGGTGACGTTTTTGATGACGTAAGTCACGCCTTCATCGCGGCTGTTTTGCGGCAACGACACTCCAAACACGCGTTTTGAAGCGCCGGAGCCTTGCGTGGTTGTGACAATGAGGTTAACCACCGTCACATTGCTGGTGATCGGTTCCAAACTGCCGTTGTAACCACCCGTTGCGCTCGAGAACGTCAGGTTGGCGTTTGAGGTTGGATTGCCTGAATTGCCACCACAAGCTGCGAGTGAAGTGATAAGGATAAAGCCGAGAATGAGTTTCTTCATGAATCTCCTGTTGCAGCGTTTTTATGACTTTTAAATCTTAACATTTCATAACGCTTTGGTTTGCTGCCACGCCTCGAGCAACTCGGTTTCTTTTTCTGGCGTCAAACCAGATTTCCAAACATAATCTGCCCCTCGAGATTTCACGAATTCGATGGTGTCTCGAACCGTGTATTCCAGTGGTCGGAATCCCAGGTGCAATTCCAGGGCTTTTTGTATTGGAACCCTGGCAAAGTTGCTACTGTCAGCGTCGTTCGAGGGTATCCACAAGGGCAGGCTGTTCTCACCCATCCAAGAGTTGACTTGCTGCTCGAGCAAGAATGTCTCGGAAACATATTCAAATTCCGCATCCGCCTCTAGCGTGGTCGTGATTGTCTCGAGCACGTGACCAATAGTGCTGGTGTTGCCAGTGGCGTTGAAAATACCGGTGGTGCTCCGTTCAACCATGCGAATCGTCCAGGTGGCAAGGTCAGCCGCATCAATAAACTGCGTCTCGAGGTTTGCGGAAGCTGGGGCAAGGATTTTGCCACCTCGAGCCACGCGATCCACCCAGTAGGTAAAACGGTCTGTGGGGTCAAATTCGCCCACGATCAAGCCAGGACGAATGTTGAGGGTCCTTCCTGGAAATACATTTTCGACGGCTTGTTCGCACAAGACTTTCAAACCGCCGTATGTTTCGCCCGTGACCGCCTCTGCTGTTTCATCCTCGAGTTTTGCCAGTGGAGCGTCCTCGGCTGTGGGTTGGGCAAAACCCGCGTAAACACTGATGCTCGAGATAAACGTGTAATGCTGGGTATGTTCTTTTAAGAGTTCCGCGCTGGCTTTGACGATGCGTGGCACGTAACCACTCGGGTCGATCACCGCATCAAAATCGCGGTGCTTCAATGCCTCGAGTCCATTGCCCTTGTCGGGGTCACGGTCGCCTTTGATCGTCTCGAGGTTTGGGAATGGATTGCGGTTTCCACGGTTAAAAAGTGTGACCGTATGACCTCGCTCGAGTGCCACGTTCACCAGATGCCGCCCCAGAAATTGCGTTCCACCGATCACCAGAATGTTCATGGTTTAGTTTAAAGGGATTTAGGTTCTCGTGTGCTGGAATCTCAATTTTATGCTTGTCGGACGCTCAAACAACCACAAATTTAAAGATAAACCTCATCGTGAGTTCCAATGTTTAGCAGGACGATAGCAGCTTCTTCAGGGGAACTGTGGCTTCAAAAATAATTCGTAAATCGTAAGCTACCGTACAAGCGTAGCGTTTCTCGAGCTTACCTTTTAGTTTGTGTGTCTCGAATCTTGGATTGAATGGATTGTCTTGAAGCGCTTCTATGATGGTTGTAATTTTGTCTGTAAACTGTGAGGACTTACGAATAAGTTTCTCGTATCTTTTTGCAAAGTGAGTCGTAAGAATCAAATCTCTCACTTCATTAGGGCTTTCATAATGGTTTTGGCATCCCCTCGAATGAATCGTCCTTCAGCAAAATCTTTTTCTGCTTCTTTGACACCTGCGACAAATTCTTCATGCAGCTTGGCTTTGTGTTTCTTTTGTAGTATCTCGAGCAACGTATTTTGATCGTCAACTGGCAGAAGGTCAACCATCTTGAGCGCTTGGTCAAGGGTGACTGGGGTTGTTTGAGTCATAAATTCTCATGTCCCGAGTTTGGTATTAAAGTTCTTGGATTATTTTAGCACTTTCACCAGCATTTTCTAACCTTCAATTCCCAATTCTGTCCCTGCCCAACGCTCGAGCAGTTGCGATGCCGCCACATGATCCACGTCGGGTCCCAGTTCCCTCAAGGCAATCTCGAGCAGGTTTTCGGTCAGGCTGGTGATCGGCGAGGGCACTCGAGCTTCACGTAAAGCCTGCGATGCAATCCGCACGTCTTTTGCCATCAAACCAAGCGCGAACGTGGCTGGAAAACCGCGTCCGACCACGCGTTCTGGAAATAAGTTCATGCTTACGTTTGAACGTCCGCTTGATGCGTTGATCACGTCCAAGGCGGTGCTGGTCCGAACGCCTGCTTTCTCGAGTCCCAACAACACTTCGGAGAGTGCCAGAATGTTCACACCCAACAGCGCTTGATTGGCGGCTTTGACCGCCATGCCTGCACCCGAAGGACCGCAGTGAACAATCTTGGCGGCAAAGCTCTCAATCACATTTTTAACCCTCTCGAGACTGCTTTCATCACCACCCACCATCACCGTAAGTTTGCCGTTGATCGCTCCAGCCACGCCGCCAGATACAGGTGCATCCAGATAAAACATTCCCCGTTCCTCAAGCATCCTGTTCAAAGCCCGAGCGCTGGCAGGGTCGCCACTGGTGCAATCCACCCAGACCAAACCCGCTTTTGCCACCTCGAGAATTTTGGGGGCAAGCTCGATCACTTCTTTGGACGTTGGAAAGCAGGTAAAGAGCACGTCCACGCTCGAGAGGTCATTAAAATTCGAGATGGTTTTCGTGCTGTATTCGATGTTGTGCGATTCGGCTTTGGTGGTCGTGCGGTTCCAAACCAAAGTCTCGAACTGCTTGGAAAGGTGTCCCGCCATCGGATAGCCCATGATGCCCAAACCCAGGAAAGCTGTTTTCATGCGTTATTCTTGCTCGAGATTGCTTTCAAATGCAAACAGTGCGGCTCGTCAACTGGTGCTTTTGCCGTTCCTCGAGTTACACTTTTTTGGTGACGGTTTCATTTCTGGTGCGCCGAACCTTGACTGCGTTCATCACGCTTTTTCTGGCGGCGGTCATGGTTTTTAGTGCGCTGCTCATTGTGCCTGGTGATCCTGTGCAACTCATCATCGGTCTGAACAATGACCCAGTGCAGTACAAAGTCTTGTCTCAGCAACTTGGACTCGACAAGCCACCACTCGAGCGCTTTGGACGCTGGATTCTTGGACTTGCCCGAGGTGACCTCGGGCAGAGTACGTCATTGTCGGCTCCAGTCAAAGATTTGATTTTGACCAGACTGCCAGTCACACTGCCCTTGATTCTCGCCTCGAGCCTGCTGGCAGTGCTGATTGCACTGCCAGCAGGTATTTTTGCGGCAAGGCGCAAGGGGACCGTTTTTGACTTGGGAATGGTGTTGCTGACTCAAATTGGTTTGGCCATTCCCAGTTTTTGGCTTGGACTGATTTTTATTCTGGTTTTTGCCGTCACGCTGCGCTGGTTGCCCGCCATCTCGAGCAGCGTCACCTGGACTGAAAATCCTGTTGGTGCCTTTCGGAATCTGATTTTGCCCGTGCTGACTTTGGCGCTCGGACAAGCCGCCGGTTTGGTTCGCATGGTTCGTTCCAGCGTGCTCGAGGTGCTGAGTCAAGATTATGTGCGCACCGCCAGGGGCAAGGGCTTGCTCGAGTCGGTGGTGATTCAAAAGCATGTCCTCAAAAACGCTGCAATTCAGATTTTAACGCTCATCGGCATTCAACTGGGGCAGTTGCTGGCGGGCGCAATCATTGTCGAGAGCGTCTTTAACCTCAACGGTCTTGGAAAACTTGGTTTGAGCGCCGTGAAGACCAGTGATTTTCCATTGGTGCAAGGCGTGGTCTTCAGTATTGCCGTCATGATTGTGCTGATCAATTTGATCGTCGATTTGCTATACGGCGCTCTCGACCCAAGGATTCGCTATGACTAAAAACCTCGAGAATCTTTATGCCAGAAAATCCGAAGCCAACCTGGTGTTTGGCGCGTTGGTTTTTGGATTTCTGATTATGTGCGCCATTATCGGCTTGATCTGGACGCCGTACCCACCAAATGCCCAAGATTTCGCCGCGCAACTCGTGTCGCCGTCACTTGCGCATCCGTTCGGTACAGACAATTTCGGGCGCGATACCTTGTCCAGAATGCTTCGTGGCGCGAGTACCAGCGTTCTGGTCGGCATCATCAGCGTTGGCATCGGCTCGGGTTTTGGCTTGTTGCTCGGGTCGCTCGCAGGATTTTTTGGCGGGTTGCTTGACGACATAATCTCGAGAATCCTCGATGCCACCAGCGCCTTTCCAACCGTGCTGTTGGCGTTGCTCATCTCGACTGCGTTTCGCCCCAGCGTTTGGAGCGCCATGCTTGCCGTTGGCATCTCGAGCATCCCAACCTTTGCGCGTTTAACCCGTGCGGGTGTGCTCAGCGTCAAAAACCTCGAGTATGTGGATTCGGCTCGAGCCTTGGGTGTTTCCAACTCGAGGATTTTATGGCGGCACATTCTGCCCAATGTTGCCGCGCCATTGCTGGTTCAAGGCACGTTCGCGTTTGGTGTGGCGATTCTGGCGGAGGCGGCATTGTCTTACCTGGGTCTTGGCACGCAACCACCCCAAGCCTCGTGGGGCAGAATGTTGTTCGACGCTCAGACATTTATTTACAATTCGGCGTGGGCAACTATTTTTCCTGGAGTAATTATTGCGATCACGGTGCTCGGGTTAAACCTTTTAGGTGACGGTTTGCGTGATCGTTTTGACCCTCAAGGACGTTAAAATCCTTTACGTTTTGTTTCCAGCCGTCGTTCCTCGAGTAATTCTGAAGTCAAATCTCGAGCATCGGTCGCTTTGAGAATCCCGCGAAGTCGTTTTGCTTTTGATTGGCGGGTTTGCAATACAATTTGGTCATCAACCAAAGTTGCGATCAAATCGTAGCCTTCTCTGATTCCAAGTGCGTCGCAGAATTCAAGTGGTATCTGTATTTGACCTACATCATTGACGACAATATTCCGACTTAAACTTACACGGGACATAAGATGAAGTATAGCTCACGTTTTGTCTCAAGGTATGAATCTAAGTGTGTTGGATGCAAAGTATTGGCTTCTCGAATTAGACCTAAAACGCCCTTCTCCTGATGTGGGGAGAAGCGCCCCAAGCCCGAAGGTGCTGCTTTAAGGGGCAAGAAGGGTCGAGGATGAGCGACCATGCCCGTTGGGTGCAAGTTTATGGTCAAGAAAGGGTAGAAGAGCAATTGCTGATTTCTCGAGATTACGCCAAACCCATTATTGACCTCTTCCCCTCAAACCTTTAGACTACTCCCATGATCCACTCTGGACTAGACAATTCGGGAAGCCGCCAAGCGTAACGTTTCGCATTGGTTCGTTTCCCCTGGTCACGCACCAGGGGTTTTTTATTGCTCAAATCAAGGAGCTTTTATGACCGATACCATCACCCGACGCATCGAAAAGTACAATCCGCAAGAGGTCGAACCGCGTTGGCGGCAACACTGGCAAAATTCGGGTTTGTACAACACGGATTTCTCGAGTGTGAAGCCCAAGTATTACGCCTTCACCATGTTCCCGTATCCTTCGGGCAATTTGCACATTGGGCATTGGTACAGCGCCGCCGTGCCGGACACTCGAGCCAGGTTCATGCGCATGAAGGGCTTTAACGTTTTCTTTCCGATGGGTTTTGACGCGTTTGGGCTTCCTGCCGAGAACGCGGCAATCAAGAAAAATATTGATCCTGCCATCTGGACGAATCAGAACATCGAGCACATGAAAACCCAGTTTGAGTTGATGGGCAGCATGATCGACTGGAACAGCGAGTTGCGCACGTGTGACCCCGAATATTACCGTTGGAACCAATGGTTTTTCGTACAGTTTTACAGGGCGGGTCTGGCGTACAAAAAAGAATCTTTTGTCAATTGGGACCCTGTGGATCAGACGGTGTTGGCGAACGAACAGGTGATTGACGGGCGCGGTGACCGTTCTGGCGCACTGATCGAGCGTCGTTTGATGTCGCAGTGGCATCTGCAAATCACCAAGTACGCCGAGGAGTTGCTCGAGTTTGATGGCATCGAATGGCCCGAGCGCGTGCGGGTCATGCAACAAAATTGGATTGGCAAGTCGGTGGGCGCGGAGATTGATTTTGCGACCAGTGCTGGGATCATCACGGTCTTCACCACACGCC
This sequence comes from Deinococcales bacterium, assembly GCA_025352125.1. Lineage (GTDB taxonomy): Bacteria > Deinococcota > Deinococci > Deinococcales > JAAFIG01 > JANXTZ01. The sequence continues at coordinate 48,149 of JANXTZ010000058.1, forward strand.
CCGACACGGTCTTCGGCGCAACATTTATGGTGATTGCCCCAGAACACCCACTCGTGGACGCCTTGACCACCCCTGACGCTCGAGAGGCGGTGGCAGCCTACAAAGTGGTCGCGTCCAAAACCTCCGAGATTGATCGCACGGCGGAGGGCAAGGAAAAAACGGGTGTGTTTTTGGGAAGTTACGCCAAGAACCCGCTCACGCTCGAGGATGTACCAATCTACATTTCGGATTACGTGATGGTGACGTACGGCACGGGCGCGATCATGGGCGTGCCGAGTGGCGATCAGCGCGATTTTGAATTTGCGCGAAAGTTTGGTTTGAACATTCGCGTGGTCGTGCAACCCGAGGGCGTGGAACTCGACGGCGAAACCATGACCGAGGCATATTCGGGCGACGGCATCATGGTCAACTCTGGGCAGTTCAACGGTCAAAAATCGGGTAAATCCATGATTGCGCCGATCATTGGCGAACTCGAGCAACTGGGTGTGGCAAAAGCCAAAACCACCTATCGCCTTCGTGATTGGTTGATCTCGAGGCAGCGTTATTGGGGAACGCCGATTCCCATCATTTATTGCGATACTTGTGGTCAACAACCCGTGCCAGAAGAAGATTTGCCAGTTTTGTTGCCGCAAAACGTCGAATTCTTGCCGACGGGTCAAAGCCCGTTGAAGTTGCTCACAGATTGGCAGCGTTGCACCTGTCCCAAGTGCGGCGGTGTGGCGACGCGTGACACGGACACGATGGATACGTTCGTGGACTCGAGTTGGTACTTTTTCAGGTATCTCGACCCAAGAAACCCGAGCAGCGCGATCAACGCCGAGATGGTCAAGAAGTGGTTGCCCGCCGATTTGTACTCGGGCGGGATCGAGCACGCCATTTTGCACCTGTTGTACGCCCGTTTCTGGACGAAAGCCATGCGCGATTTGGGTTTGATTGATTTTGGCGAACCGTTCAAAAAAGTTTTGAATCAGGGCTTAATCCTTGGAGAGGACAACGAGAAAATGTCGAAATCCAGGGGCAATGTGGTTGACCCCGATGATCTGGTCAAAGAGTACGGCACGGACACCGTGCGTCTATACTTGCAATTTATTGGACCCTGGGAGGCTGGCGGACCTTGGGCACCCAAAGGCGTCAACGGTCTGGCGAATTGGCTGGGACGCATCTGGAATTTGTTCCTCGAGCAGCCCAGCACCACCGAACCCGCCGAAAAGGTCAGCGTCAATGACCTCGAGTACAACCTGCATTACACCATCAAAAAAGTGGGCGACGACACCGAGAATTTCAAATTCAACACCAGCATTGCCGCCATGATGGAATTCAGCAATTTCTTGGGCAAAGCCAAACGCTCGAGCGTTTACGGCACAGCGTTATGGCACGAGGCGCTCGAGAAATTCAATCTGATCCTCGCGCCGTATGCCCCGCATTTGGCAGAAGAACTCTGGAAAGCCTCAGGTCACAAAAATAGCGTTCACCTCGAGTCGTTCCCAGATTTTGATGAGGCAAAAATCGTCAAGGACGTGTTTGAATTGGTGATTCAAGTCTCGGGCAAATTGCGCGGCAAAGTCGAAGCCCCGTTCGGGATTTCGCAGGACGCAGCAATCGCCTTGGCAAAAACTGTTCCAAGCATTCTTGCTTTAATCGATGGCAAACAAACCGTCAAAGAAATTTACGTGCCTGGAAGATTGGTTAATATTGTTGTCAAAGGCTAATTGATTTGAGTCCACGTCCAAACATATACTTCAATGAAATCAAAAACCTTAAGTACAAGCAAACGCATGATTCATTTTGTTGCACCTGGAGTCCGCATTTAAAGTTACAAAAAAATCTCGAGCCACACGTGTAAAAGAGCTAAACCCCCTTCTCCTGAATGTTAGGAGAAGGGCTGGGGATGAAGGTAGATCAATTGCTGTATTTCGTGTCTGTTAAGGAAAAAATTTGGAGTACATGACCAAATTACCAATTCCCGAAAGGAATATTCATGCCCACCAGCAAAGCCGAAGTCTTAAAAACCCTTAAAGCAGAAAACGTGCGATTTTTGCGCTTGCAATTTACCGATGTCCTCGGCGTTGCCAAAAACGTCGAGGTGCCAGTCTCGCAATTTGATAAAGCCCTGGACGGCAACATCATGTTTGACGGCTCGAGCATCGAGGGCTTCACCCGTCAAGAGGAATCGGACATGTTGCTTCAGCCCGACCTCGAGACGTTTCGGGTCTTTCCAGCTTTTTCCGAGAGTGACGCAAAACGTGGACGGGTGGCTCGAGTGGTCTGCGATATTGCGCTGCCCGATGGCAAACCGTTTCTGGGCGATCCCAGGGCAGCGTTGAAGCGCACCGTGGAAAAAGCCAAGAAAATGGGTTTTGAGGGCGTGTTTGCGGGTCCAGAACTCGAGTTTTTCTTGTTTCAACGTTCTCCCGAGGGCACGGCAACGACAATCACGCACGATGCGGCGGGGTATTTTGATCTGGCACCGATAGACCGTGGCGAGGAAGCCCGCCGCGACATGGTGAACATGCTGCTCGAGCTTGGCTTCGAGGTCGAGGCGGCACACCACGAGGTTGCGCCTGGTCAGCACGAGATTGACTTTAAATACGATACGGCGCTGCGAACCGCCGATTCGATCACGACCTTTAAATTTGTGGTCAAACGCGTGGCGCTCGAGCATGGCTTGCACGCGACCTTCATGCCAAAACCGGTGGCGGGCATCAACGGTTCGGGTTTGCACACGCATTTGAGTCTGTTTAAAAACGGCGAGAACGCGTTTTTTGATGCCAAAGGCGAATTTCAGCTCTCCAACACCGCCATGTATTTTATTGGTGGACTTCTCGAGCACGCCCAGGGGATGGTGGCGATCACCAATCCTTTGGTAAACTCTTATAAACGCCTCGTTCCAGGCTTTGAAGCCCCCGCGAGCATCGCGTGGAGCGCCAGCAATCGCAGCGCCATGATTCGTGTGCCAGCCCGGCGCGGCGCGGGAACTCGAGCTGAGTTGCGAATGCCCGATGGCACGTGCAATCCTTACCTGGCATTGTCAGCCATGTTCGCGGCTGGACTGCACGGTATTTCCGAAAAACTCGAGCCGCCGCCGCCGATTCAACGCGATGTCGACGACATGAGCGTGCGCGACAAGCGCCGTCACAAGGTCAAGACCTTGCCAGGAACACTGCGCGAGGCACTGGATGAACTCGAATCTGACCGCACCATCCGCGACGCCCTGGGAGACCATATTTTTGATCACTTCCTGGATGCCAAACGCGCAGAATGGGGTCTGTATGCCGCCACGGTTCACGATTGGGAACTGAACAGATACCTCGAGATTATGTGAGCCAGCACCAGTTCTTAGGGTTTTTGTTGAAGATTGTTCAGGTTTTGGTGCAAGGGGGCGTTGACAGGGTTGTATGCAATCTTTATGATTTCACGGAATCAAAAAACGAATCCAGAGCCAACGTGCTCGAGATTCAAAAGTTCTAAAAAGGAGTAAGGGATGAAGAAACGTATTTTGTTGACGGCAGCCTTGGCGGCAGGTGTGTTCGTTGGTGCGGATGCCCAAACCAAAGGCACGATCAAGATTGCCAGCCAGACCCCACTTTCGGGCGGTCAATCGAACCTGGGAACAGCCATCAAGAACGGTGCCGATATGGCAATTTCTGAAGAGAAGCGCCTGATCGAAGCTTACGGTTACAAGGTTGTTTATCAACCAGAAGACGATCAGGCGACCGCCAACGTCGGTGTTGCCAACGCCAACCGTTTGATCAACGATCCTGACATTTTGGGCGTTGTCGGTCACCTCAACTCGGGCGTCGCAATCCCCTCGAGCGAAGTCTACGCCAAGGTCAACTTGACCATGGTCAGCCCTGCGAACACCAACCCACGCGTCACAGACCGTCTGTCCACCGCCCAAGTCACCAACCGGATTTGCGGTCGTGACGATGTGCAAGGACCAGTCGGCGCTGACTTCGTGGTCAATGTTCTCAAAGCCAAGCGCATTTACGTTCTGAACAACAAGACCGCTTACGGCGAAGGCATTGCCAACGCATTCGCGGCACGTGCCAAGCAACTCGGCGCAAAGGTCTTGGTCGAAGCCGGTCAGGAAGCCGCCGACACCGATTTCAGCTCGTTCATCAACAAAGCCAAAGCCGACAAGCCAGACGCCATTTACTTTGGTGCGATTTACACCGAGGCTGCCCCAATGCTCAAGCAGCTTCGTCAAGCTGGCTTGAACACCCCGCTCGTCGGTGGCGACGGCTTCGACGGTCAGGACCTTCAGAACACCGCAGGCGCTGACAACATGAAGAACATTTACTTCACCACCACTGCCGTGCCAATCAACCTCTTGCCAGCCGCCAAAGCGTTTGCCAAGAAGTACAAGACCAAGTACGGCACCGACCCAGAAGGCTACAGCGCCTATGGATACGATGCCGCCCGCGTGGTCATCCGTGCGATTGCCGCTGCCCTCAAAGCCAACAACGGCAACAAGCCAGAGCGCTTGGATGTGGCAAAGCAGGTTCGTAACGTCACCTTCAACGGTGTGACTGGTAAAATTGCCCTGAACGCACGCGGCGACCTGAAAGTTGCCAAGTATGTCGTGGTTGCCGCGCAACCTGATTACAACAACAACAAAGTCATCAAGAGCATCACCTTCAATGCTCCAGAACCCGAGATGAAGTAATTCAACGCTAAAGTAATCTTGAGGGGTGGGGAAATCCACCCCTCATTTTGTTAGGCTCGGGTTTTTGTACGCTCGAGCCATCCAAATCGCAAGCCAACAAAAGACATTCAAACTCGAGGTGGTTGGTGTGCTCGAGACTGATTGCTGGGCTTTCTATTTTCGCTATTCTTGTTTGAACCCCAAAGCAGCTCGAGCTTTTGATGTGGTGAAGCTCTGGCGTGTTAAAATTCAGCAGAATCCACAAAGAACCTAACGTTCGTTCAAGTTGGTCAGGCTCGAGATCGCAACACTCGGGTTTTTGGTTTAAAGAGAGGAGTGATGATACCCACGAATGCAGCTCTTTATTGAAACCCTGCTCAGCGGTCTGGCACTCGGTCTGGTCTATTCGGTCATTGCGCTTGGTTACACGATGGTTTACGGTGTACTCGAGCTGATCAATTTCGCCCACTCAGAAATTTTTATGTTTGGCGGCATTGTCGGCGTCGAATTGCTGCTTGGCGTGTTGACCAAAACCACCTGGCATCCATTGTTGCAACTGGTCTTTGCATTGATTGTTGGCGCGGCTGCGTCTGGTGTGCTTGCCGTGACCGTCGAAAGGGTGGCGTATCGACCGTTACGGTTGCGAGGTGCGCCCAGGTTGGTTCCGCTGATTTCCGCCATCGGCATGAGCTTGTTTTTGCAAGACATCGTGCGCCTGGTGGAGAGCTTGTTCGGTAATTTCAACAGACCATTTCCAAGTTACATCAAGGGCGACGAACCAGATTTTTTTGCGATCACCCATCCTCTGGTCAGTGGCGCAACCATCTCAAACACGACCTTGACCATTTTTGTGGTCGGTGCAATCATGCTGGCGGGCTTGACCTATTTTGTCAATTACACCAAAACCGGTCGCGCCATCCGTGCCGTTGCCCAAGACCAAAGCACCTCGAGCCTGATGGGCATCAACGTCAACAACATCATCACCGTGACATTCTTGCTTGGTGGCGCTTTGGGTGGTGTGGCGGGTGTGCTCTACGCTTTAAAGTTCGGGACACTCAATCCGTACAGCGGTTTCTTGCCAGGACTCAAAGCCTTCACGGCTGCCGTCCTCGGCGGCATCGGCAGCATTCCAGGTGCAATGCTCGGCGGTGTGGTGCTGGGGCTTCTCGAGCAACTTGCGGCGCAGTACATCAGTTCATCTTACAAAGACATTATTGCCTTTGGACTGCTGATTTTAATCTTGATTTTTAGACCATCGGGCTTGCTTGGTCGTAAAGTATCGGAGAAAGTATGAGTCAGCTTGTCAGACCAAAACGGGACTTCACGATTCCCGTGGTTGCTTTTACGCTTATCACATTTTTCCTAAAATTCTTTGTTTTCAAGGGAATCACCTTCGTTGACAGCATGATCTTCTTAACATTTATCTCGAGTTTGTATTTTCTGGTGACGTTTCCAATGAACAAATACGTTCAAATCGCGCTTGGAATTTTGGTTTTGTTTGTTGGAATCCCTTTGATTGGCTTTCAGAATACCTCGAGCATCAATGTTGTGATTGACATCGCTATTTATGCGGCATTGGCGCTGGGTTTAAATATCGTCGTTGGTTTTGCGGGTCTGCTCGATTTGGGTTATGTTGCTTTTTTTGCAGTTGGCGCTTATCTTTGGGCAATTTTTGGCTCGGGGCAAGCCACCGAACTGTTTGGTTGGCAACTTCCAGAAAATGGTTTCTTTTTAATTGCGATAGTTGCAGTCTTGGTCGCGGCTCTGTTTGGTGTGCTGCTGGGTTTACCAGTCTTGCGCCTCAAAGGTGATTACTTGGCAATTGTGACGCTCGGTTTGGGTGAAGTGATTCGGGTGATCGCCAACAACAACCCTGCTGGATTGACCAAGGGTTCGGTTGGTATTGACAGCATTCAACAACCGCTTCACACGTTCACCAATTCTCTGGGATCTGACGGTTACAAATGGCAATCGGTGGTCTTTTATGTGATCGTTTTGGCGGTCATCGCAGTCGCCATTTTGGTCACCAATCGCCTCGATCAAAGCCGCATCGGTCGGGCTTGGACCGCCATTCGTGAAGATGAAATTGCCGCTCAGGCGATGGGCATTCCTCTGGTCGCAACCAAACTTGTGGCGTTTGCCACGGGCGCGAGTTTCGCTGGCATCATGGGCACCATCTTTGCCGCAAAACAGAGTTTTGTTGATCCAGCCTCTTTTGATGTCAACCAATCCATCGGCGTTCTGGCAATGGTGGTGCTCGGCGGACTGGGTTCGATTCGTGGCGCGGTGGTCGGTGCTGCCGTGGTGACAAGCCTCAACCTTGTGGTGCTGCCCACATTGGCAATCGAATTTAACAACCTGCGTCAGAGTGGTGCCTTAAATCTGCCTCCGCAGTTCGAGGTGTCCAAATATCAACGCCTGATTTACGGCATCATCCTCATCATCATGATGATTTACCGCTCGCAAGGGCTTGTGCCAGCCAGCCGCAAGCACATTGAAGTGGACGATGCCCACGCCGGACAGGGCGCCATGCAGGGAGGCGACTGATGCTTCTGGATGTCAATGCGGCGCGAAAAATCTTTGGTGGTCTGGTTGCGGTCAACGACGTGACCTTACAAGTTCCAGAGAAAGCCATCATCAGCGTGATCGGACCGAACGGTGCGGGTAAAACCACGTTTTTCAACATGATTACCGGCATTTACCAACCCGACGGTGGCACGATCAATTTCAACGGTTCAAGCATTGTGGGTCTACGCCCAGACCAAGTGGTCGAACGTGGTATCGCCAGAACCTTTCAGAACATCAGGTTGTTCGGCGCGATGACGGTGCTCGAGAATGTCATGGTGGGCAGGCATGTGCGCAGCAACACGCGCTACATCGATGCGATCTTTCACACCAAACGCTTCCGTGACGATGAAAACTCGAGCATCACCAGGGGCATGGATTTGCTGCGCTTTGTCGGGCTTGACGCCAAACGCAACGAACTCGCTGCCAATCTGCCTTACGGCGAACAGCGCCGGCTCGAGATTGCCAGGGCGCTGGCGACCAGCCCAAAATTGATTTTGCTCGACGAACCCACCGCAGGTATGAACCCGAACGAGACAGAGGAAACCAAGCATCTGATTCGTCGCCTGCGGGACGAGGGCAACATCACCGTGGTCTTGATTGAGCACGACATGCGCGTGGTGATGACGATTTCGGACAATGTGACCGTGCTCGATTACGGCACCAAAATAGCCGAGGGTTTGCCTGCTGCCGTGCGTAGCAACCCCAAAGTGATCGAGGCGTATTTGGGCGCTGGAGCAGCGGCAGGCAATTTCGGACTCGAGAAAACCGAGCCAAAAAGCACAGGAGGTACAGCATGACCGCCAAACCTTCTGAGGTGATGCTCGAGCTTAAGAATGTCAATACGTTTTATGGGCAGATTCATGCCTTAAAAGGCATTTCGTTTACGGTCAACAAGGGCGAAATCGTCACGTTGATTGGCGGCAACGGCGCGGGTAAAACCACGACTTTGCGCACCATCTCGAGCTTGAAAACCCCAAAAACGGGCGAGGTGATTTACAAGGGCAAGGCGCTGCACACAACACCCACCCATGACATCGTTAAATTGGGTATGGCGCACGTGCCCGAAGGACGGCGGATTTTTCCGCGTTTAACAATTCGTGAAAACCTCGAGATTGGCGCATTTTCGATCAATGGCAAAGATGTGATCGAAGAACGAATTCAGAATGGTTACAAAATTTTTCCACGCCTCAAAGAACGCGAAAAACAGTTGGGCGGCACGCTTTCGGGCGGCGAACAACAAATGCTGGCGTTTGCTCGAGCGTTAATGATTGACCCTGAAATGATTTTGCTCGACGAGCCAAGCATGGGTTTGTCACCTCTTTTTGTCGAAACGATTTTTGACAGCATTCGCGCTTTAAATGCGGCTGGCAAAACGATTTTGCTGGTCGAACAAAACGCGCTCATGGCGCTGGGCATTGCCAACCGTGGATACGTCTTGCAAACCGGAGAGATTGTGCTCTCCGGAACTGGCAGCGACCTCGCCCAAAACGATGAGGTGCGTAAAAAGTACCTCGGTGAAGATTAAAACTCTACAAATCCTGTAAAGGCGCACAAAAGTGCGCCTTTTTTGGTTTTTGAGCGAGCGTGAAACGTTTTTGGCTCCTCGCCTCAGCTCGAGGTTTGAAGTGTACTGGCTTGGATTTAGAACTGAACACCATCAATTGCGGTTTTGACATCAAATCTTGATGTCAAAACACAGTATGTTGTGTTAAAATTCAACGTAATCGCATTCTCTGGTGTGTTAGTATTTTCTCAATGGCAAGCAAAAACGAGAACAATTCCGTTCTTGATGGCGAACGACCACAAAAAAGTGTGTCTGCGTCAAAGAAAACCCGTCGCTCGAGGTCTAAAAAAACGAGTACCAGATTGAATTCTGGCACGTCGCGTCATATTGACATCGAGGCGGTTGGTTTGGTACTGCTCGGCTTGGCAATTTTGGTTTCCTGCGCGGTTTTCTTGCCAATCAAAATGAACCCAATGGCAGGACTCAACAAATCCTTGTTCGCCGCGCTCGGTTTGGGCATGTACTTAACCCCATTGCCACTGCTGATGTACGGCTTTGTTTCGATGGCGAAAGCCAAATTCAAATCTTCAACCCGCGTCTTGTTAGGCGTCCTGATTTTGGCGGCGGCAGCGCTGTTCGTGACCGCGCTGTACCGTCCAGAATTGGCAGGAATTTTCTCGAGCCTTGCCCGTCCGCTTCGTCCAGTCCCTTGGTTGGGTATTTTGCTGGCGGTTGTGGTTGGCAGTTTCGGGGTGGAAATCATCTTCAATCTCAAGCTTTCAACTTTTGTGCGCGGGTTCGCGCTGATCTCCGCGCTCGGTGCATTGAAGGGTGCGACCGCCGCCAAGACGGGGTATTCCATCGCCAAGTCCAGCGCGAGTCGCGCTGCGCAGAGCATGGCGCTGCGCGGACAGCTCGAGGCGCATCAAAAAGACCTTGACGAATTGCAAAACCTCTACCCGGGGGCAAGCGAACTGAAACTCTGGCGCAAAGATTGCGAGGCAGCAATCGAGAACGTGACTGGTGCGGACGAGGAATTGCTCGGATTGCTGCGCGAAGATGTGGGTGCTTGGCGCAAAACCGTGTTGGGTTTCAGCGAATCTCGAGCCAAAGACCTGGCTGGCAGCGTCGAAACCGAAGACCTGGGTGCAGAACCAATCGTCCGAGATTCGCAAAAAGCCATTGCGGGCAGCATCCTCAGCTCGACCCAGGTGGCAAAGGCACTCGAGAATGTGCGCCGGACCCTGCAACTCGATGCCAAAACCCTGGAAGATGCCTTAAGGCGCGACAAACGCGAACGCGAATCGGCACTGAAAACTTTGAACAACCCGATTCGACCTGGCGACTTGGCAAGCGAACTCGAGCGTCACACGACCCGCATCGAAAACAACAAGCAAATGCTGACTCGAAGCGAGGCGCTGCGATCACGGACTGGACAATTCGCGGGCTGGCCAGAACTGATTGCCAGACTCGAGAAACCACACCATGCCGAAGTGGTGATGTTTGCCGAAAATCTGTCTACAACCCTGAAAAATGCCAGCACCGACGCCCTGCCCGAACTGCCGCAGTGGCAATCTGACCTCGACGAACTCGAGCGTCAGCTGGCAAACAAAACCATTGATCTGGAAGGCAAACTCGATCTTGAAGGTCTGGTCTGGGAAGACCCAAACCGTCTGGCGGGCGCTCCTCGAGCGAGGGTCAATGACGTGGTTGAAGCGGTCTTTGAAATTGATTTGCCCGGTGGCAACGCCTTGTCCGGCGAAGATGTGGACAAACTGATGCGCGGCGAATTCAACGGGCTTGAAGTCACCGAGGTTCAACTCGAGTCTGGCAAAGCACCTTGGGTTTCACCCACCGAACGCGCCGCCCAAAAGGTTGCCAACGCTCAGAAACTTGCTGACATCGCTGCAAGGCGCGAAAAATCCAAACCCGACGCCCCAGGCATTGCCGACTCGAATGTTGGCGAACGCATCGCCTCGAGCGACGTGCCGTTGAAGGGCGGCATTCCAATTCAAGTGCCTGGCGTGGCATTTCTTGACCCGTTCCAAGCCTCGAGTTTCGATGCCGCCGCCTTTGACCGCAACGCCAGGGATCGGGCGCGAATCATCGACGAGGCGTTTGTCAACTTTGGTCTGAACGCCAAAGTCGTGGACTTTGCCCGTGGTCCGACCGTCACCCGTTACGAGATCGAACCCGCTCCAGGCGAGAAAATCTCGAGAATCGCCAGTGTCCAAAATGATCTGGCGAGGGTCTTGTCGGTTGGTGGCGTGCGAATTGAAGCGCCCGTTCCAGGCAAGAGCGTCATTGGGATTGAAGTGCCAAACTCGGAACGCGAACCGATCACCTTCAGGGCTGGTATCGAGTCCGAAAATTTTCAAAAACGCAAGACCAAATTGCCGTTGTTGCTGGGCAAAAGCATTGACGGTGACATGCTGATCGAGGACTTGGCGAAAATGCCGCACCTCTTGATTGCGGGCAGCACGGGTTCGGGAAAATCGGTTTGCGTCAACACGCTCATCATGAGCTTGCTGTTTCGTTACCTGCCCACCGAACTGCGCTTTGTGATGGTAGATCCCAAAATGGTCGAACTCACACCTTACGACGGAATCCCGCACCTGGTGCGCCCCGTGGTCACCAACCCGAACGACGCCGCAGGGGTGCTTTTGGGTTGCGTGGCACACATGGAGCGCCGTTACAAAATGATGAGCGAGATTCAAGCCAAGAATCTCGAGCAGTACAACATCAAAGCCAAAGAAGTCGGTGAACCAGAATTGCCGCACTTGGTCATCATCATCGACGAGCTTGCGGATTTGATGATTACCAGCCCCAAAGAGGTCGAAAGTTCGATCATGCGACTGGCGCAGATGGCTCGAGCCACAGGAATGCACCTGATTCTTGCCACACAGCGACCCAGTGCCGACGTGATTACGGGGCTTATCAAGGTTAACATTCCCGCCCGAGTTGCCTTTGCTGTCTCGAGTGGCATCGATTCGCGCACGATTCTGGACTGCATGGGCGCAGAACGCCTGACTGGGTACGGCGACATGCTCTTCAACCGCCCAGGACTGTCCAAACCTATGCGCTTGCAGGGACCGTATATTTCTGAAAACGAACTCGCCCGCATCACCGAATTTTTGCGCCGCCAGTTCTTTGACGATGATTTCGGCGAAAGCTACGGCAGCGACTTTGACGGCGTGACCGAAGCCGCGCCAACCTCAAAACTCGAGCCGATTGATTACAGCGACCCGTTCATCAAAAAAGCCGCCGAGGTCGTGATTGAAGAAGGGTATGCCGCCGTCTCGAGGTTGCAGCGCCGCCTCAGCGTGGGTCATGCCAGGGCGGGCAAATTGATTGATGCGCTCGAGGCAATGGGCATTGTTGGACCGTACAAAGGCAGCAAGACGCGGGATGTGCTGGTTGCCAGAGATCAACTTTCAGAATACTTTGGTTAAACCCTCTATACTTTGAACATGACCCAAGTTTTAACGCGATCACCAAATCCGCAACCGTACAAGTTTACGGTTAAAGCTTATGAGGCTGTCAGTGAGGCGGGATTGCTGACGGGGCGTACAGAATTGATTCACGGGGTGATTGTTGAAATGCCACCAATGGGCAACGAGCACGTAGACGCTGTAGTGACCTTAACCGCCAAGCTCTTCACAGCTTATTTCCCTCGAGCTGCAATCGCCTGTCAAGTTCCGGTTCGCTTGCCACCTTACGGCGAACCCGAACCTGATTTTATGCTGGTGACAGCCAATTCAAGGGGCGTCCGCGAAGCTTCGGATGTGTTGCTGATTATTGAAATCAGCAACAGCACCTACAAACTTGATACTGAAGAAAAACTCCCCATGTATGCCGAACACGGCATTCAGGATGTCTGGATTTTGAACGTTAAACTGAATCAACTCGAGGTCTACCGCAACCCGAAAGATACTGTACCTGGAGGCTGGGGTTATGACCCACCAATCATCTGTAAACCTGGGACTTCAATTGCGCCGCTCGAGTTTCTCGATGATCCCCTCGAATGGTGGACGTGAACAACCAAAATTCCGAAAACGTATTCTCGAGTCATCCACTGACGGTTGGTTTGCTCGGATTGCTGGCTGTGTTGTACGTGCTCGAGGCGAGTTACGGGGGTTTTAACTTTGCCAATATCGGCAACGGCGCAAGTATTGATGCGCTGGTGAAATACGGTGGCAATGCCCACGATTTGGCGGTCAATCAATCCGAGTGGTGGCGTTTGCTGACGGCAACCCTGCTTCACGGCAGCCTTGCGCACATCATCATGAACAGCTTTTCACTCTGGAACTTGGGGCGTTCACTCGAGAAATACTTTGGACGTGAGACTTTTTTGACGGTTTTTGTGGTCACCGGAATCGTGTCTTCACTCAGTTTTGCCCTGTTCGGCTCGAGGAACACGATTTCGATTGGCGCGAGCGGTGCAATTTGTGGAATGCTGGGATTCTTGATCTCGCACGGCGCACGCAACTTTGGAGAGTTGACCAAGCAACTCCAGCGGAATTGGATCAACTTTGCGCTGTTGTTCGTGATCGGTTTCGCCATACCCAACGTGGACAATTGGGCGCACGGCGGCGGTGTGGTTTCAGGCATCGCGCTGGGTTTGATTTACCCCAGATTCTCTCGAGCAATTTGCATCACCTTGGGCAGATTGAGCGGGGTGTTGCTGCTCTCGAGCGCCGCCTGGATTGTCAAACTTGCCATTCTGGGCTAAATTTTGACGACTTTATACTCGAGCTTGACGGGTTCGATGCCGCCCACAGCTTGCAGGGTGTCCATTTCGACAAGCGGTTGCTCACCCTCTCCCTGAAAGATTGTGATCTCGAGCGTGTCGAGGTCAAAGGTGCACAGATGTCCAGTCCAATACGCACCAAGGTCGATAAAAACGTTTTGTCCGATGCGGGTCGGAAATGCGATGGGCGTGTGACCGTGCAAGCTGAACAACACGCCTTCGGGCACTGGAAATGGACCCTCTTCTGGTCGTGCCCAAACCATGATGTCTTCTAGACTGCGATAGCCTTTTAATTGGCAGGGCGGCGCGGCGTGGACGCAAAAAATATCGCCTCGGATGCCGCCCTCGTGGCGGTACGTGAACTCGCAACGCTTGGCAAAGGTGATCAACTCTGGCGGCAAGCCCCAAGGACCAAAGGCATCCGACGCCCCGCCCTTGTCAAAATCGTCGTCCCAACCGCCGTACTCGAGGATCACGGTGTCGCCGCCATTCTTGATCCAATTCTCGAGCGAGAGTTTGGCATCGTTGCGCCGCAGGTCGTTGTTCTCGCGCTGGAAGCGGTCGTAACACTCGTCCACCTCGAGCATGATGGCTTCGTGGTTGCCGCGCAGCAGGGTCATGCGTCCCTCGTCGGCAAGTTTGGTCAAGAGCCTGATGGCGTCTTTGTTGCGGTGTCCACGGTCCACGGCGTCGCCCAAAAAGACAAATTCGGTGTCGGCTGGCGTGTTTGCCACCAAACCCTCAAGCAAATCCGCACGTCCATGAATGTCGGCGATGGCAAGTTTCACTGGCTCACCACGTTTTGATTGCGGCTCGAGTGGCTGTTTGGTTTCATAAATCAGTTTAACGCACAGAGGTAACAATTGGCAGTTGGCAATTTGGGTTTCTCGAGCTTGCAAAAACGGCGTAAACTTCAGAAATGATCCCTGTCCCTCCTAACCCAGTGACCAAACCCGAAGCTCGAGTTCTTAAATTGCAGGGTTTGAAAGTTGTTTTTGTGGTTGCCGATGAGGTTGAAGACCTCGAGTATCACGTGCCAAGAATGCGGCTTCTCGAGGAGGGCGCGATGGTGGTGACGGCGGCGTTAAAACCTGGAACATATCTGGGAAAAAGTGGCTTGGGCTTGACGGCGGGTTTGGCAACGTCGGAATTGAGTGCCAACGATTTTGATGCGGTGGTTGTTCCTGGCGGCTGGGCACCCGACAAAATGCGGCGCGACCAGTACCTTTTAAAATTCTTGCGCGACATGAAAGCCAGTCACAAAATTCAGGCTTACATCTGCCATGCCGGTTGGGTGGCTGCCAGTGCAGGGATTCTCGAGGTTGGACGACCGGTGACGGGCAGTTTGGGCATCAAAGATGACATGCTTGCCAGGGGGGCAGTCTGGCAGGACGTGGCGGCGTTTTGTGATGGCGATTTGGTCTGGGGTCGGGTGGTTGCAGACATTCCAGATTTTTGCCGTGAATTGGTGGCGGCGCTGGAAGGTTCGCGTTCAAACGAGTGCTAGTTTTGGTGAATCCGCAACCTGCTGCGCCGCGACACAGGCAGCGCCAATCACGCCCGCGTCCGTGCCGAGATCGGCTTGGCGAATATTTACGGGTGCAAACTCGAGGGCATATTTGTTGGCGGCGGCTTGAATGCGGTCCAGAAAAAAACCGCCCGCCTCGGAGACGCCGCCGCCCAAAACAAACACTTCGGGGTCAACGATCAATTGCAAATCGCAGAGCACCTGCCCAATACAGCTCGCGGCTCGGTCAATGATTTTTAACAAACTCGGGCTTCCGGTTCGAGCCTGTTGAAAGACCTCCAGGGTGCTGATGGGATGACCCACAATACGGCTGGCTTCTCGAGCGATGGCTGTTCCACTGGCAACATTTTCCAGTGACTCAAACAGCCCTGCCCTTGTATGGGACGTACTGATATGTCCAATTTCGCCAGCGATGCCATGAAAGCCGCGCCAGATTCGGTTGTCTTGAATGATCGCCCCGCCAATGCCAGTCGATATGGTCAGAAAAACGCTCGAGTCGGCAAACCGTGCCGCACCGTAAAGATGTTCGGCGAGGGCGGCGGCTTTGGCATCATTCTCCAGCGCAATCGGTTTGCCAAAGCCTGCTGCCAGAGCGTCCCGAAGGGGTACATGTTCAAAGCCTGGAATGTTGAGGGCAATCCTCACGATGCCAGCCAGAACGTCAACGCTGCCTGGAGAACCCACGCCAATGGCTTTGATATTTGGCGCGAATTTCATGAGTTCATTTCCCAACTCGAGCATCGCCGCAATCACAGACGCCGCGCCAGTTTGTGGGGTGGGTACAATCTGTTTCTCGAGGATTTTTCCGTTCATGACAATTGCGCCAGCAATCTTGCTGCCGCCAAGGTCAAGTCCGATGATTGGTTCAGGTGTCATGTTCATGTGCTTTACAACGTTCGCGTGACTTTCTTGAGGCTGCGCGGCGAATCGGGATTAAAACCCTTGACCAAACTGAGGTGTCCAGCAAACAAATACGCCGCCACAATCGCCACTATCGGGTCGGTCAACCGGTGCCCAGTCGCAGGGGTGCTCAGGCGTGTCGCGGCGGGAATCTCGGGCGTGTCATGACCAATCAAAATCAGTTCTGCCCCTCGAGACGCCAAATCTTGATAGCGCTCCAATGTGCCTGGGGCGGTGGCATCTCGGGCTTGGAAGGCGATGACGGGAAAACCTGGTTCGACCAAGATGATTGGACCGTGCGCGAATTCGGCGCTGCTGAAGGCTTCGGTTTGCAGCACACAGGTTTCTTTTAATTTTAGCGCGGTTTCTTGCGCGATTGGGTAATGGATGCCCCTCGCCAAACTGACCATCGCCTCGGCATAACGGTAGCGCTCGCTGCGGTGAACGGCGCTTTCTTCAAGCTCGAGCGTGGCGCTCAGGGCAGCAGGAAGGTTTTGCAACGCGGTTTGCAGTGCCGCGTCTTGGCTCAGATTGGCAATGACTTGCAACGGCGCGACCAGACTCGCCACAAAACTTTTGGTTGCCGCCACCGCCAACTCCTCGCCCGCCAGCATTGGCAGCACAAACTCCGCCACTTCCTCGAGTGGCGAATGTTCTTGGTTGACCAGCGCCACCGTCAACGCCCCCGCCTCCCTGGCGGCACGCAAGGAATTCACGACATCGGGTGACTGCCCAGACTGGGAAATCGCAATCACCACCGATTTTTTCAAACGCAATTTCGTATCATACGCCGTGATGACGCTGGGCGAACTCGAGGCGGTCACCAAACCGAGTTGCGTCTCGAGCGCGTACTTTAAAAAATTTGCGGCGTGGTCGCTGGTTCCACGCGCGATGGTCACGGCAAAATCTGGATTGTGGTCACGCATGGCTCGAGCCAAGTTTTGATACCTGGCTTGATCAACGTTCAGCAAGTTTGAAACGACCGTTGGTGTTTCCCTGATCTCGAGCAGCATGTGTGGTGTGGTGTTGTTCATGGTTAACCTCGAGTTGAGTTTAGACACTTCTTGTCAAATATTGATCTAGTGTATCGAGAATCTCAGAGCCTAAAAATCGTTAACTCACTTCACCGCACCCTCGAGTCCCCGCATGAAAAAACGTTGCGCGAAGGCAAAAATAACCATCACCGGAATCATCATGATCATCGCACCCGCCGCAATATTGAACGGGTCGTGGTTGAGTTGGCTTTTGAGTTGCAGCATCGCCACGCTCAAGGGTTGAAGCTCGGGGTTGAAGATGAGCGCAATTGATGGCCAGAAATACGAATTCCAGGTGTTGACCAGGGTAAAAATGCCCAATGCCGTCAGGCTCGGAATGGACAGTGGAATCATGACCCGAAACAATATTTGCAATTCGGTCGCGCCGTCCATCCGTGCCGCCTCGAGCAGCGCATCTGGCACGCTCATGTAGGCTTGGCGCATCAAGAAAATCCCGAAGGCGGTGGCAATAATCGGGATCACCACGCCCCAGTACGTACCAAGCAAACCAATCCGGTTGAGGGTGATGACGTTCACGATAAAACTGGTTTCACTGGGCAATACAAGCGTGGAAAGGATGGCGGTAAAAATGATGTTGCGCCCTGGAAACTCGAGTTTTGAAAGCGGATAGGCTGCCAGCGCCGAAACGAGCAGCGTGCCGATGACACTCAAGCCAGAAATGACGACCGAATTCCAGAGGTATTTGCTCAGGCTAAAATCCCTGAAGACCGCAAAAAAATTATTCAGCGTGACCACTTTGGGAAACAGGCTCCCAGGGAAATCGTAAATGCTCACGCCACTGGTCACGGTTTTATCGGTCAGCGAAATTGCCAATGTCCACAAGAACGGGAACAAGGCAAACAGGGCAATCAAAATCAAACCTGCATAAGTCAAAACACTCGAGATTGAGCGTGTTGTATTGACTCGAGGACGGGTCATGCCTTCCTGCTTCTATCAGGTGGCTCCTGGGTGAGTTTAAAATTCAGGTAACTCAGGAAAAACCCGACTATCGCAATCAATAACCCTGCCGCGCTCGCCGTTCCAAATGCAAACTTGCTGCCAAAAGCCTTGCTGTAAACGTACATCAAAGAAGTATAAGTGCTGTTCAAAGGTCCGCCATTGGTGAAAACTATGATCTCCTCGAGCACCCGAATGGCTGCCAGCGTCGAAAGCAGACTGCACAACAAGATCGTCGGGCGCATGAGTGGCACGGTCACGCGCCAAAAAGTCTGGCTTGGGGTTGCACCGTCGAGCCGTGCCGCCTCCTCGAGTTCGAGTGGAATGGCTTGCAGACCACCCAGGTACAAGACCATGTAATAGCCAAAGCCGCGCCAGAACGTGACCAGCATGATCGCCCAGATGGCGGTGTCGGGGTTGTTGAGCCAGCCAAAGGCATCAAACTCGAGCTTGCCACCAAAAATACTGGCAACGGCGTTCAACACGCCCACAATAAACTTTAAGCCCCAGTTTAAAACACCGTCCTTGGAGTACACCCAGTCCCACATCACCGACGCCAGTGAGATGCTGGTGATGACGGGCACGTAATACGCGGCACGAAAAAAGGTGATGGCAGGAAGTTTGCGGTTGACCAGCACCGCCACGCCCAAACTGGCGAATTGAAGCATCGGAACGACCAACAGGTATTTCAGGGAATTCCAGATGCCGGTACGAAAGAGTTCGTCTGCAAAAACAGTTTTGAAATTGTCTAACCCGACAAAATTTGCCGGAACCTCGCCCGAAAGGTTTTTCTGGCTGTAATCTGTAAATCCGAGCCAAGAGCCGTATATCACGGGATAAAACGTGAACAGTGCCATCAGAATCAAGGCGGGTGCGAGGAAGGCATACGCCAAAATTATGGTGTTTGATTTTCGCATTTCGCTCCCTCCCAGTTTTTATAAAATTGAGTCTCGAAGTTTGTTGAACTGATCAAAATTGACAACTCGAGATGAACAGAGGCGGGTTATTCCCGCCTCCAATGAATCTGTTCGCTCGAGGGTTACTTACTTTGCGTTGGCGTTCCAGAATGCCACGGCGTCGTTCAAAGCGGTTTGGGCGCTCTTTTTGCCCAGAAATGCGGCTTCGATGTTGTCGTTAAAATTCTTGTAAATGTCGTCGGTGTTCTTGGGGGACTTCCAGCCTGGGGTGATGAAGCGTCCCGCGCCTGACACCAAACTGGTGGCGACATCGAGCGCATCGTTGGGGTTGGCGGCTTTGAGGTCTGGGTCTTTTTCCGCGCCTTTGGTGGTCGGCACAATGCCCGCGAGTTTGGAGAACTTCACTTGGCTGGCATTGTTGGTCATGAACATGGCGAACAACGCGGCTTCTTTCTGGTTTTTGCTGGCTTTTGGAATGACAAGGCTCATGCTGCCACCCGTTTGCACGCCCGCCGAACCCAACGGTGCTTCAACCACTTTGGTTTTGCCGTAAATGTCTTTGTTGGCGTCCTTGACGCGCGTCAGGGCTTGTGCGCCGCCGATGATGAAGGCACTCTTGCCTTGGCTGTAAAGCTCGTTGTTCAGTTGGAAGGCTTCTTTGCGCAGCAGGTCTTGTGGAATGATGTCGGCTTTCATCAGGTTGACAAATTTGGTCAGCAGTCTGGCGTGGGCTGGGCTGTTGAATGCCGCCTTGCCATCTTTGACGATTGCCAATCCCTCGAGATAAAACTGTCCCAAAAAGCTTGCACCGTTCGGGTCTTTGATCGGTGGCAACCAACCGTAAGCGCCGGTCGCGGTTTTGATTCGTTTTGACATGCTCAGCACTTCGTTCAGGGTCTTTGGCGGTGATTTGATGCCCGCTTTTTGCAAGAGTTCAGTGTTGTACGCCATCACACCTTGATCGGTCCAGCCGTACCAGGGATAGCCGTAATTCTTGCCGTCCACGTTGAACATGCCGATGGTGTTGTCCCAGAATTGTGCGCGGAGTGCATCATTGGTCGTCAGGTCGTTGACTGGGGTCAGCAAGCCGTCTTGGGCAAACGATGCCGTGGCATCACCCCATAGGTTGACGACATCTGGGGTTTTGCCCAGCGCTATCGCGGCTTGAAGGTCGCGCACCATCGTGTCTTGCTTGTCGGCAAGTTTGACCGTAATGGTTGGATTGACCTTCTCGAAATCCGCAATCACGCCCTTCAGGTACGGATCAAACTTGGGTGAAAGGTACCAAGACCAGAATTCGATCTCGGTTTTTTGGGTTTGTGCCAAACTCGAGATTCCCAAAGCCCCCGTGAGAGCCAATATTCCTGCGCCGATCAATAACTTCTTGTTCATACATCTCCTTTTTGGTCATTTATTGACCGGTGAATGAATAAAAGAATTGTTGCTGGAGCTACGCTGTGTAACCAACAACTAAACATTGTTTTGTCTGACCGCTCGAGTTTAGAACATTCCGCAATGACCAGACAAGTCTTAAGTTTGACCTGTTCTAGGTTTAACTCGAACTTGGCGTCCGAATGCTGCTGAGAACTGCAAGCGCCACCGCCCCGTACAGACCCGAACGCTCCCCCAGGCGGGTGTAATCGATTCGCAGTTGCCGCGTCGAAAGTGGCAAACTTTTGGAGTACACACTCTGACGAATGCTGGCGAGCAGCAACGGACTGATCTTGGCAACCTCGCCGCCGATAAAAATTCTTGAAGGATTCAGTAAATTCACCGTGGCTGCCAATACTTGACCGATGGCGCTGCCCGCACGGTGAATAATTTCGTTGACAGCAATATCACCGTCAAGTGCCGCTGCACCAACATCTTGAATGTCCAACTCATTTGGTAGTTTGCCCAAAGCTTCGGTCGCCGCCCGAACGATGGCTTGAGCGCCCGCCAGCATCTCGAGGCAACCGACATTGCCGCAGACACAGCGCTGCCCATTTGGATCAACGCAAATATGGGCAATATCACCCGCCGCGCCGTCAGTGCCACGGTAAATGTCACCCTGGGCAATAATTGCCGCGCCAATTCCGGCACTCAGTTTGACGACCACAAAGTTTTCATGTCGGCTCAAGGTGGACGCGTTTGTGCGGTGATGCCACAATTCGCCCAGAGCCATGACGTTGACATCGTTGTCCACGACCACCGATAACGCAAGGCTCGAGCTGAAATACTCCTGGAATGACAATCCTTCCCAGCCCGCCATCAAGATGGGGTGCACCATTGTCCCGCCCTCAAAATCTACCGGTCCTGGAACGCCCAAGCCGACGCGCCCAATTTGGGATACCTCGAGTTTGTTTTGCTGCAACAAGTTTTTGATGCTTTTGGTGATAATCGGCATGACCGTTTGTGGTCCACTTCGGACATCGACATCTTCGCTGGTGGTTGCAACAAACCGCAGGTTTGCATCAGAGAGTGTGATGTGCACAATGTTTGCCCAAAGGTCAACCCCGATCACATGACCAAATCTGGTCGAGAGATGAACTTCACTGGCGGGACGCCCCGAATTTGCATGGCGGGTTTCACCCTCCTCGAGCCAGCCTTCTGCCAGCAAATTGCTGACCAGGGCGTTCAATTTGCTTTTTGAAAACCTGGTTTGTTCGATCAGTGTGTGGCGCGATGGCGTGCCTTCCCAAAAAACGTGCTCGAGAATATTGCGTTCGTCACTGGTAAAATGATGGCTCACGGTTTGATTCTATTGGTTTTAACACTGACTCGCGTTTCATTTAGAAGATTATTTTCACGAACGTAATAATCGTGAAAAATGTCACATGAAAGTGGTGATTTGAAGTGCCTAAAACGCAATAGCATGTTCAGCTCAAGTTCAAAATAACAGGTCAAATCACTTGACCAAAATCGAGATGCCTGTTACACTTCTCTCCGCTCGAGAGAGCATGTGGGGGCGTAGCTCAGTGGGAGAGCGCCGCATTTGCAATGCGGATGTCGTGGGTTCGAATCCCTCCGCCTCCACCAAACCAGACGGGCTTAACGGCTCGTCTTTTTTAATTCGTACAACAAAAAGGTGAAACTTGAAGTGTAGAATTGACAATGTGAAGCCAGATGCTCGAGCACCCATCGGCGTTTTTGATTCTGGCGTTGGCGGTTTGACCGTCCTGAAAGCCCTGCGCGAACAACTGCCAGGAGAGGATTTCATTTACCTCGGTGACACCGCCCGTCTGCCTTACGGACGCAAACCACCCGAAATGGTGCGCGAATTTGCCGCGCAAATCTCGGGTTTTTTGGTGCTTCAAGGCGTCAAGTTTTTGGTGATTGCCTGCAACACCGCCACCAGTTGCGCCCTTCCAGCCCTCGCTGACGACCTCGAGATACCCGTACTGGGTGTGATCGAACCAGGCGTGGCGGCGGCTCGAGCAATTCTTGATCCCAAATCGCACCTTCTTGCTCACAAAACAGCACCTGACGGGCTGTTCGCGCTTCGGGCGGGACCGCTTAACCACGGCGGGCAAGTCGGTGTGGTTGCCACCAAAGGCACGATCAACGCCCGAGCCTATCAATCTCGGCTCGAGAAAGCTGGTTTGCGCGTCTGGTCGCAAGCCTGCCCAATGTTCGTACCCTTGGTCGAAGAGGGACTGGCAAACTCACCCGAAGCCGAATTGATCGTCAGGCATTACCTCAAAGATCGTCCCAGTGATCTCGAGGTTTTGATTTTAGGCTGCACTCATTATCCGATGTTGAAAAATGTCATTGCCAACGAACTCGGAGAAGACGTGGTGATCGTCGATTCTGCCAGCGTGACCGCCAGTGAAACCGCGCTCGAGTTAACTCAAAGGCAGTTGCTCAACCCCAGACAAAATGGCGGCGAAGTCATCCATTACGTGACCGGCGACCCGCAAAGTTACCAACACACCGCCAGCGTGATTGGCGGCGTCAACGGCGAAATCAGGTTACTCGAGATTGAAAAACTTTTAGAAATGAGCCTTCAACATGCCAACTAGACAAAACCGCAACAATCTGGAAACCCGAGCCTTAAGCGTTCAACGCGGCGTGAACCGTTACGCCGAAGGTTCGGCACTGGTTAAACTCGGAATGACCGAAGTGCTCGTCACCGTGACCTTGGAGAATATCGTTCCAAAACACGTGCTCGAGCGCCGTGACGCAAACGGTAAGAAAATGCCGCCCACGGGTTGGTTGATGGCAGAATACAGTTTACTGCCTCGAGCCACGCATGAACGCACCCAACGCGAACGACAGCGCGTCAACGGACGAACCCAAGAAATTCAACGCCTGCTTGGACGGGCGTTTCGCAGCACCTTAGACCTTGATTTGTTCAAAAATAAAACCGTGATTCTCGACTGCGACGTTTTGCAAGCCGATGGTGGAACTCGAGTGACCAGCGTGCTTGGTGGTTATGCCGCGTTGTTTGACCTGTGCGACAAAATGACAAGGGCGGGGACACTGGACGATTGGGCAATCACCAACGAGGTCGGCGCGGTGTCCGTTGGTCTGGTGGACGGCGAAATTCGTCTCGACCTCGATTACAGCGAGGACTCGAGCGCCACCGCCGATTTAAACGTGATCGCCACCGCCAACGGCGAGATTATTGAAGTCCAAGGCGGGTCTGAAGGGCAGAGCATCACGCATCCACAGTTTCTCGAGATGTTAACGGTTGGGATTGATGGGGTGAAGGGGTTGTTGACGAGTTTAAAATCGCAACTGAAGTGATAATTCGTCTTATTTAGGCTTCAAAAAAAAAGAATTTAATAGTTTTAATTATTTCTATCTAAATCCTCGTAAGGCTAAATCAGTAAAGCTGAGAGCGGTTACACCAACAAAAACAATCCCAAGAAAGAACAAAAAACCAATAATTTCTTTGTCGAAACCACGGTGAATTACAACTTGATATGGGAAATCATTGTTGTAAAATACGGGAATTGTTGTGTTTATTGAATGCTTTAAATGCAACGAATTTGAAACTGTTGATGTAACAAACGAGTATCGATTTGCACGATAAGAAATTCCATTAATTGTATATACATATTCAAGTAAAAACTCTGGACTTGTAGTATTTGAAATTCGTAGAAATTCGTTACGTACCACTACTGCATCTATCAGGGAATATTTTTTGGATTTATTGGTGAGATAAATTATTTCGAGCATGTAGTATAAAAAAGGTATTGGTGCTCCATAAACTCCAAGTCGAATTTGCCAAATGGCAATGCCAACAGTAATAAATAGTGTTAAGCAGACTGCTAACAGTCTTGCAATAATAATGGATTTATTTATTGGATTGAGAGCAGTTGCAGGATATTTTCTGGGGAGTAACTCATTTCTTGCAGTTATCCAAAACACAGTCCTAAACGCATAATCATGCACTTGAGGGACACTCAGACTTGAACTGAGCTTCGGATTCCGCGTTTGATCGCGTTCCTATGAACTCCGAAGCCCGAAACATTTTTAACA
>JANXTZ010000059.1 GCA_025352125.1 Deinococcales bacterium
CAGGCAGAGGTTGGGGCAGTTTGTGCGTAAGACGTTGAGTTTCTCGAAGCGTTGGGATTTGCATGTGGCGAGGTTGAAGTTGTTCGTGCATCGGTATAATTTGGAAATTGCGGAAAACATTCTAAAGTAAGCCACTACCCACCAATTTACTGAGTATGAAAAACATAAAATTGAAGAATTAAATTTTCTTTTTCCTGTTCTACATAGCACAATTTTATTCTATCACCATTTTTAACTAATCCGTTTCTAGTAAGTATCTGATTAAAAGTAAAAGTTTCTCTAGCACTATTATATTTAAAAAGTTTATTATTTAAAGCAAATTTTTCTATGTTGTCTTTTCCATCAATTCCTCTCTCAAGTTTTTTGACTTTACCGTCAATTCTAAGGCATTTATTATTTTTAACAATATTTTTAAAATAGAAAAGATCACTGATTGATGTTTTATATGTAATAAATACTATTAAAATAGATATGGACGACAATCCAATAAATAGTTAAATAAGACGAAAATTTCGCAAATTATCAACAAGGTATTTATAGTAATAGTAATATATATAAAGAAAGCCAACTGTTACAAATAAACTTATTAGCAAAAAACGACCCCAAAGCGGTTGTAAAACATTTACATCAAATAAAGTCATATTTATCTCCTTTAATATTTATTAGACCTTATCAAGTTTGTAGGGTGCGCTTCGCGCACCGCCAGATATGTGATGTTGGTGCGCGGCGCACCCTACCAATATCACGCAAACAAAAGCGACTCGAGAATCTCGAGTCGCCTCATTAAACTAAACTCGAGGTTTTACCACTTCACAGGTTGGAAACTCTTGGTCTTCGTCCCGTTTGCCACGCCTTCAGTCCAGGTCACGGCACTGCCCGCACGGTTCGCAGTAAAGTTTAGCATTCCCTTCAAGCCGCTCGAGAGGGTCTTGGCGGTGCTTGGTTTCAGGTCAAAACCTTGGCTTAGTCCAAGATCGAGCAACATGCCAATGGTGTCGGCGGTGCTGCTCAGGCTGGCGGTGGTGTCGCCGTAACCATAAGAAAGTGCATTTTGTGGCACTCGAGCAATTGCGGCTTTGAAGGTCGTGCTGTCGTTCAGTCGTGCGCCGCTCGAGAGGGCGGCAAGCATGGCGGCATCGCTGTTCGAGACCATCAGGTAGCCGTCTTTGATGGCGGTCACCAGTGCCACACCCTGAGAGATTGGGTAACGCGTGACTTCCACGCCAGACATTGTGGTTTTGGTTGGGTTGAGGTTTCCCTTGTTTTGATTGGCAAGGTTTAAGCCCGTTTCAATCAATTTCGGTAGCATTTTGGCAATCGAGTTTTTTGCGGTGTTTTCGTCACTCACGCCAAGGTAGGTCACGCCATCACCCAATGCGGCAAGTGGGTTGCTCGAGCCTGCGCTGCTGGCTTTGAGGTTGAAATTTGCTGTGGCGTACTCGCCGGTCATCCACGACAGGAAATCTTTTTGCACGTCCAAACCGAATTCTTGCTTGAAAAACGGTTGCAAGCCGCCGTCGTTCAAACCTGTGCGGTCAACAAGATTCGAGAGCCAGTTGTACCAACCCGTGACATCGAGTTGTTGAACGGTAAAACCGATGGCACTGGCTGGAACAACGCTGGCAGCTTTCAGGCTGGCGTTGGTTTTGGGCGTCATCAGTTGCGCGAATTGTTTGTCAACCCCGCGTTTTTCTGGCACGAGGTATTGCGTGCTCTCAATGCCCTCGCTCGAGATTTTCCAGGCGCCACCAAAACGTCCAATGGTGGTGATCGCGTCGAGAATCGGCTCGAGTTTGACGCCTGGGAGTTCTGGGTCGATGCCGTCAATGATGGCTCGCCCAATTTGGGTGAGGTTGCGTAAATCGGCATACAACCGAACGTTACCGCCGCCAACTTCGTTCATGACTTCAGAAAAGCTGCTCGAGTTGCCCAAGGTTTTGTCTTTGCTAACGCCTTTGACGCTGCTTAAAAATTGATTGAGAATCGCGGTGTCGCTGGCAGCGTATGCCAGACCACCCGAGTAACCAAAGTTCAGAAAACTCGAGCGGTAGACTGGGAAACCTTGAATTTTCATTGAGCCTTGGACTCCGCTTTTGACGGCGGCGGCTTGCATGGCTTTGATTTGCTTTTCGGCATTGGAGGCTGGACGGGCTGCCAGCAAGTAACCCACCGTGCTCTTGGCGCTGGCGTACACCGCCACAAAGCCCTCGCGGTCAAGCAGCGTCATGAAGTCGTTTAACTGTGTTTCGGTGGCTTTCTGTTCCGCTTTGCTCGAGCCTGAAGCCTCTGCGAGAACGCTTGGCAACTTCAAACGCTCGAATTCTTTGACAAAGCTGGCGGCACTCTTGCGCACGCCACCAAGGTCGTTCAATTCCACAGCAAGCATCGCGCCCTGCGGGGCGTATTTGGACAGGGTTTGCGCGTTCGCGCCTGCCAACATGGAAGCTGAAAGTGCGGCGGTGAGGATTAAAATTTTGCTCGGTGTTTTCATGTTTTTCTCCTGGTGTTATTGAACACGGCGTTGTCGAAGATTGCTCGAAGATTTCACGCTTTTTGTGACAAGCTCGAGTTTGATTCTCGAGTTCTGAAAGCTTTACGAGACTGAACTTCGATTCGTTCCCGTTTAAAGTAAAGCTCGAGCCTTCAAACGAACCGCGTCATTATAGGACGCAAGCCGTCTGACTCAGCCTGTGAATGAACATTGGTGCAGGTTATCTCAAACCATTGAGCAAGGGAATGAGCGTCACCAGCCCGAATTGAAATCCGTTCAGGCTCGAGATTGAGAACTCGAGTCCAAACGAAACGGGCGCGTAGTATTGAAACACGCCGTCCAGTAAAATCTGTGATCCAAAAATACAATTTGAGTTTGTTTTAAATCGGTACTCGAGAAATGGCACGACGCTCAACCTGGCGATGCCGAGCAAACCGTCAGAACTAAACCAGTTGAGTTGAAAACTGTATTGACTTGCAGCTCGAACGCCAAAACCATTTTGGTTCAGACTGGTGTCAAGCACGATTGGCAAGCCCAAACTCGAGTCAGCCAGACTCAACTGAACGCCGAAACGACCCGAACTCGAGACGTTGGCAGACATTGCCCAACCGCTTTGGGTGTAACCGTATTCGTCTTCGATCAAGGAATTTAAAATGAAACCCGAGGCAAGTTCAAAACCAAAATTTGTGGCTCGAGCCGAGGCATTCAGCTTGTAACCGTAAACCCCCAAACCGATGGCTTGAGCATTGCCAAACCAGGCGGGTGTCAACGCCAGCGACCAGCCGCCCGAGTCTGCATCGGCACTCGCGGTCAAACTCCAGTTGCGCAAGGGTTGAAAACTGAAACTGGCATTGGCTTCCAAACCAGGTTTTCCGAGCAGCGAATATCCAGCGCCAATCGTGTAATTGTTGATGCCAGCAGGGTCAGCGCCGTACAGCGTTGCGCCAATGCCCGTGCTCGAGAATGGCGTCCAGAACAATGCGGCGGGCGCAGAATTGTAGGGTTCAATGGCATACTCGAGTCCTTCAAGGCTCTGGAGCGCTTTGGGTTGCGTAAACTCGAGGTTTTCAGGAATTGTTTTGCCAATCTCGAGCGTGCGAATTTCAAAGCCTGTGCTGTTGTAACCCGCAAACGCCAAGTTGCCGCTGGGCAAAACACTCGAGCCGTAAACCCCGCCACTGGCGGCACTGAGGCGCTCAATCTGGCTCGAGTTTGGGGTCATTTGATAGGCTTGGAACGAACCGTTTCGGTCTGAGGCGAACTCGAGTTTTCCGTTTTTCAACCAGGTCGGGAATTGGTCTTGGGCGCGGTCTGAAGTTTGAAATTTTAGTGCTCCGTTCTCGAGGGTGGCGATGTCCAGAAAGCCGCCAGGTCGCCAAACGGTCAAAGCGATTTGCCCCGTTTCGCTGCTTGCAGGATGAAACAAATGCCAGCCAAATGGCGCGGTGAAAACAGTTTCCAAACTCGAGTCGCATATTCTTTTCAGGCTCGAGGATTCGGTGTCGTCATGGACAAACAAAATACAGCGACCATCAAATACTGCATCTCTGGCTCGAGCGTTGTGCGTGAGTTGAATTTCTTTCCAGTTGCCAAACGCATCGCGCTCGAGTTTGAAGACTTCTCCGTAACTGGTATCGCTTTGAACAAGCAACCTCGAGTACACCAAAGTGTTCTTGTTTTGAAAACTGAGTTTGTTGGGGCGGGTCGGCAGTTTAAAACGCTCATCGCTGAACTCGAGCTTGCCACCATTCCAGATGCCAAATCGCAGCGTTGACCCCTCGAGCCATGCGATGTCATGTTCAAACACGGCTGGCACGCCGCTGCCACCGTACAATCTGTTGCCCATGGGCAGTTGGCTGGCGTTCAAAGCCTCGAGTTCGGTTTTTGCACGTGCTTCCTCGAGTTGCTGCCACGCTCTCCAGAGTTCGGTCAGACCGACATGGTACACGTCTTTCCAGGCGTCGTCAAAACTGAGCGTGTGATTGAAACGCTCGATCACTTTTTGAATCCCAGCATCGCCAAAACGTCCGATCAAAAACGGCACAAAACCAGCCCCGAACGCGTAACGGGTGTTGCCAAACGGATAGCGCTCGAGGGTGCCGATACCTGCCTCGATCAAACTCGGAAAATTTCCAGCCCTCGCCATCTGCGCCCGCAGGGTGTTGACGCTGGCATCTTGGGAACGTCCACCCGAGGTAAACCGCGTCTCGAGCGCCACGGCGTAACCTTCGGTGAACCAGGCGGGAGGGAACCGAGTGCCTAAAATCCCTGGGATTGCGCCAAAAACACCGCGCAAGGTTTCTCGGGTTTGGTCGCGGGTGGTCAGGTGCGCCAGGTGCGTGAACTCGTGGGCGGCAAGCACCACCATCGCGTCCTGCCACTGTGCGCCAATATCGGTGGGGCGCGGAAAGGTGGCGTTGATGGTGATGAAATTGGTTGGGTCGGGCACGGTCAGACCGTTTGCTGAATCGGTGGCGTTGTTGATCAGAATATAAGTGATTCCAGGATCATTGCCCACCGCCGCCGTGACCCAAGCATGAATCAATTCGGCAGCTGCCGCCACATGCCGCGCAAATGCCTCAAAGTACGGCTGATGCAGGACCCTGAAATGCGGTGTGAGAACAACATTCATCGGCAGGCTTGCGCCCTTCGCTCCGAGCAACTGAGCCTTGACACTCGAGGCAAACAAACACAAGATCAAAACCAGAACGACCCTCGAGCGCCACGAATAAGGTTTCATCTGAGCAGTCTATCCAGAATCTCGAAAAGGAATACAATAGCGCCATGCAACAAACCGATTGGCAAAAAACGCTAGAGGTGGTCGTCAAAGGATTCGTCGCGGCAATCGTGGCACTGGCTGGCTTGTGGGTGCTGGGCTGGCTGTTCTCATTTCTGGGTTCTATTTTGATTGGACTGGCAGGGATTGTCGTCGCACTCTTAAAATTTCTCGTTCCGGTGGCGGTGATTGCGGCAATCGTTTATTTTTTCGTCTCGCAACTTCAGTCGAGCGCCAGCACTCCAAGGGTTCAAGCTCGAGTTGAGCCAAAACCCATCGAGCACGCGCCAGCCACAACCATTGATGCGGCAGCGACCACAAACCCAGAATCCAAAGTCAGTGTTGGCGGACCATCAACAACCATCGAAAGTTCTGATGAGGAAAAATCCGAGGGCTAACTCCTGGCTCGAGATATTTTCCAAGTCTCGAGTGCCTGTTTGAAAGTTTGACACGCCGACTTAAACCAATTGTCACATTTTTGACTTTCATTCCGAAGGTCAAATTCAGGAATGACCCAATTCAGGTTATGCTGAAACCCCATACTGCTCGAGGAGGAGATTTATGCGAACACACAAGGCGTTCTCAGTTATGACCGTTTCACTCGTTGTCGCCACAGGCATACTTGCCAGCACGTCGTTGGCGGCACCAAAGACCATGCCCGATTACAGCAAACTGGGCATAGGCATCGGCAAGCCAGGCGGCAGTTACACGCTGGTGCTCGGCGATTCGCCGCAAAGCTTCATGTATTACGGCGCGATTGACTCGAATGCGCAATCGGTCACGGGGCAAATGTTTGACGGCTTGATCGAATACAACCTCGCCAGCTACAAGATCGAACCAGCCCTCGCCGAAAGCTGGACAGCCTCGAGCGACGGCAAGGTCTGGACATTCAAGTTGCGCCAAGGCGTCAAATGGCAAGACGGCGTGGACTTCACTGCTGATGATGTGGTTTTTACCTTCGACCAAATTATCGTCAACCCAGAAGCCAAGGGCGGTGACAACGACGCGTTCAACTTTAACGGCGTCCGTGCCAAGTTTGAGGCGCTGGACAAGTACACCGTAAAGTTCACGTTACCCGTCCCGAACGGCGCGTTTTTGCAAAAAATGCGCACTTTTATCTTGCCAAAACACAAACTCGAGAAATTCACCGAATCTGGCGGCGCGAAAAAAGCCGACATCAACAACGCTTGGGGCACAAACTCGAACTTGGACGACATCGTTGGCACGGGTCCGTTTAAGATCAAATCTTATGTTCCTGGACAGAAGGTCACTTTGGTCAAAAACAAATACTACTGGAAAGAAGATGCCAAAGGCACGCAACTGCCCTACACCGACACGCTCGAGTATCTGATCGTGAAAGGTCCTGACGCGCAGGCGGCACAATTCTTGAACGGTACGCTGGACTCTTACAACATTTCTGGCGCTCAATTTCCCGATTTCAAAACCAAAGAGGCGGCGGGCGCGGCTTTTAAAGTCATTCGCTCGAATGCGCTGTTCGGCAGCCCACCACACTTGGGTTTCAACTGGAACGCCAAAAATGCGGTGCTGGCTCGGGTCTTCTCGGACTTGCGCTTCAGGCAGGCAATGCAGTTGGCGGTCAACCGCTCGAGAATTATTGATACCGTATACAACGGCTTGGCAACTTTGCCAGGTCACGGCGTCGCGCCGATTTCAAACTATTACTTCAACACCACCAAATACCTCGGCGAGTTTGACCTGAAAGAAGCTGGGGCGGCACTAGACGCAATGGGCTTAAAAGACACCGACGGGGACGGCGTGCGCAACATTGGCGGCGCAGGAAACCTCGAGTTCACCCTCAATTACGGCGAGGACTCGAGCGTGTACAAGCCCATGAGCACGATCTTGCAAAACGATTTCAAAGCCGTTGGCGTGAAGGTCAACCTCAAGGGCATTCCGTCCAGCACCCTGCTTTCGACGGCTCGAGGTCAGGATTGGGAGGCAACCCTGCTGGCGTTCGGCGACCAACCCGACCCTGATCTTCGCAAGCCCATCTGGCAACCTGGCGGGGCGCTTTACTACTTTCATCAAGCCACCCAACCCGCCACGCCAGGTGGCAAAGAAAACTTTAAAGCCATGACAAGCTGGGAAAAACGCGTCTGGACCATTTTTGACAAAGCCTCGCAAACCACCGATCAGGGCATTCGCAAAGCCTTGTATGAAGAGTGGCAAATCCTGTTCGCCAAAAACCTACCAGTTATCATGATCGCCAAAGGCGCAAATGCCGCCGTGGTCAGCAACAAGATTGGCAACTTTATCTGGAATTTGGGTGTGATCCCAGGTTACAACCCCGTTCCCCTGGTCTACAACAAGTAAAACCCAAGCTTGACCAGAACCTCGGGTGAAAATGGGTTCACCCGAGGTTTTAATTTAAAGGAGGCGTATGAAAAAGTTTGTTCTCGCGGCACTGCTTATCTCATCACTGGGGGTTGCGTTCGCCGCCGCCACCAACGGCGAACCTCGGCTTTCCAACATGCCCAAACTTGGCTTGAGCGCAGGCAAGTACGGCGGCACGTTAACGCTCTCATTGCCAGCCTCACCAGGCAGTTTTAATTATTACGGCATCACCGACAACAACACTTACACCCTGATCGGCAACGTCTTTGAGGGTCTGGTCGAGTACAACCTCGAGACGTACAAGATGGAACCGAACCTGGCACAGTCCTGGACGGTTTCAGAAGACGGCAAAATCTGGACGTTCAAACTGCGCAAGAACGTCAAATGGCACGACGGCGAAGCCTTCGGTGCCGATGATGTGGTCTTTACCTACAACAACATCATTTTGAACACCGAAGCCAAAGGCAACAGCGCCGCAGGTTTTCCAAAAGGCATCAAATTTGAGGCGGTGGATGACCTGACCATGCGCATGACCCTGCCGTATGCCTCGGGCGCGATCATTCAACAACTGCGCACCTTCATCATGCCAAAGCACAAGCTCTTAAAATATTCCATTGAGGGCGGCGCGAAACCGAGCGACATCAACACCGTTTGGGGAACAGGCTCGGACCTCAATGAGATTGTCGGCACTGGACCATTTAAATTTTCATCCTACACTGCCGATCAAAAAGTGACTTTGACCAAAAACACCAATTACTGGAAAAACGATGCGTTCGGCAACAAACTGCCGTACCTCGACAAGCTCGAGTATTTGATACTAAAATCGCCAGAAGCCCAGGTGGCACAGTTTAAAGCGGGAACGGTCAATGCCCTGAACATCACGGGTGCGCAGTTTCCCGATTTGAAGCAGGGCGAAGTCAACGGCGCAGCCTATAAAGTCATCAAAGCGCTGGCGTTGTTCGGCAGCCCACCGCACCTGAGCTTTAACTTTGACGCCAAAGACCCCTTGCTGGCACGTTTGTTCAGCAACGACAAATTTCGTCAAGCCGTGCAACCCGCCGTCAACCGCCAGCGCATCATCGATGATGTTTTCAATGGACTGGCAACCCTGCCAGGCACGCCTGTTGCCCCAGTCTCGAGTTTTTACTTCAACACCATCAAATACCTGGGCGAGTTTGACCTGAAAGCCGCCAACGCAGGCTTGGACGCTTTGGGATTAAAAGACAGTGATGGTGACGGGATTCGCAATTTTGCAGGTGGTAAAAATATCGAATTTTCCTTGATCGCCCCGCTCGACAACGCGTTCTTTGCCGGTGGTCCAATTGCCACCATCATCCAAAACGATCTGAAAGCCGTGGGCTTGAAAGCCAACCTTCAAACGCTGCAAAACAGTTTGGTGTTCTCTAAATTGAACGCTGGCGACTTTGAGGCGGGCATTTACGGTTTCGGCAACCAACCCGACCCAGAATTGCGCAAAGCCATCTGGCAACCAGGCGGCGATTTGTATTACTGGCACCGTGCCATGCGGTCGAGTACCCCAGGCGGCACACCTAACTTTAAACTGATGAAAACCTGGGAAAAACGCATCTGGGATATTTTTGACCAGGCTTCAAAGTTGACCGACCAACGCAAACGCGGCGCATTGTATGACGAATGGCAACTCTTGAACGCCAAGAACCTGCCCGTTATCATGATCGCCAAACCAGCCAACATTGCCGCCGTCAGTAACAAAATTGGCAACTTTGTGTACAACCTCGGACCAATTCCTGGTTACGTGACCAACCACATCGCCTACCTCAAATAAAGCCCTTCAAAACCCTCGAGCCTGAAAATCCAGGCTCGAGGGTTCGCACTCAAAATCTTTTGCGGCACTTTAAACCCGAGAATCATGTTTAATTTTATTTTAAAAAGAACCCTGGTCATTTTCCCAACACTTTTGGCGGTGTCGTTCATCGCATTTTTTGTGATTCAACTCCAACCTGGCAGTTTCCTGGATTCTTACCTCGAGGACCCGCGTTTTTCGCAAGAGACCGTGACTCGCATTCAAGAACAACTCGGTTTGGACAAACCATTGATCGTTCAATACGGACTTTGGGTTTGGGGCATTGTCACCAGGGGTGACTTTGGGCAGTCGTTTACCGCCAACCGCCCCGTGGCTGGACTGATTGGCGAACGCATGTTCTGGACGGTGGAAATTGCCGCACTGGCGCTGATTTTCAGTTGGTTGATTGCGATACCAATAGGAATTTTGACCGCCGTGCGGCGCAATGGTGTGGTCGATGGCTTGGCAAGTTTTTTGGGCTATGCAGGACTTGCCATTCCAGACTTCCTGCTGGGCTTGCTGCTTATCGCACTGATTTTGAGTCTGAACGGCAAGAATGTTGGCGGCTTGTTCAGCAACGAATATATTGACGCGCCGTGGTCATTTTCCAAACTTCTTGACCACTTGGCGCACCTCTGGCTGCCAATCATTGTGATTGGCGTCAACCACGTTGCCAGCCTGCAACGCCAGATGCGAGCCAACATGCTCGATGTCTTGAACCAAGATTACGTCCGCACCGCCCGCAGCAAAGGCTTACAGGAACGGATTGTTATTTACCGCCATGCCGTGCGCAACGCCATCAACCCGTTAATCAGCATTGCGGGTTTGAGTTTTGCAGAACTGACCAGCGGCAGCCTGATTGCCGCCACCGTGCTTGGCTTACCGACCATCGGACCTTTTTTGTACGACAGCATCAAAGCCAAAGACCAATACGTGGTCATCACGCTCCTTCTGCTCTCGAGCTTGGTGTTGATGATCGGGAACTTGCTGGCAGACGTTCTATTGGCAATCGTAGACCCAAGAATTCGTTATGAATGAAGCTCGAGAAACCATGACTTCAACCGCTCCCATCAAAACTGAAAAGTCGGTCAACCCATTATTGATGGCATGGCGGCGTTTCAGGCGCAACAGACTCGGCATTGCTGGCGGAGTGATCTTGATTGTGTTGTACCTGATCGCCATTTTTGCAGGATTTTTGTCGCCCTATGAAATCACGATTCAACACGAACAATTTCCGTTTCAGCCGCCCCAAAAAGTTCACTGGATTCATGAAGGACAACTTCGATTGCCATTTGTTTACCCGAATTCGTTCAAGCGCGATCCCGTAACTTTTGCCAAAAAATACGTTGAAGACACCACCAAACCCGAACCGATTCGCTTTTTCGTTCAGGGCGAAAATTACAATTTGTTTGGCATCATCAACACAAACCTGCACTTGTTCGGCGTGCACAACGGCTTTTTCTTCCCGCTCGGCACGGACAAATTTGGGCGCGATTTGCTCTCGAGGATGCTGGTCGGCTCTCAAGTCTCGCTCACGGTGGGCATTATCGGCATTTTGATCAGCTTCAGCATCGGCATTTTGATGGGCGGGATTTCGGGCTATTACGGCGGTTGGATCGACACCGCCATTCAACGCCTGATCGAAATTCTGCTGTCTTTCCCCAGGCTGCCAATTTTGCTGGCGCTGGCGTATGTCATTCCAGCAAAATGGCCATCCAGCCTGGTGTATTTGGGCATTATCGCCGTCTTAAGTTTTATTGGCTGGGCGAGTCTGGCGCGTGTCGTGCGCGGTCTGGTGCTCGCCGCTCGAGATCAGGATTACGTTCAAGCCGCTCGAGCTTTGGGGGCAAGTGATTTGCGCATTATTCTGCGGCACATCGTGCCGAATTTGACCTCGTATTTGATCGTCACAGGAACGCTCGCGCTGCCAGGCTACATTCTGGGCGAGAGCGGACTCAGTTTTCTGGGATTGGGCGTCAAAGAACCCATGACCTCGTGGGGTTTGTTGCTGGCGGATGCCAATGATCTCAGCAACCTGGCGCAGTATCCGTGGTTGCTGACCCCTGGCTTGATGATTTTCTTGTCGGTGTTGGCGTTCAATTTTGCTGGCGATGCGATGCGGGACGCGGCAGACACAACCTCGAAAAACTGAACAGTTGCGAATCTAAAGTAAATAACTTTTGCGCCGTGGCTCGAGCCTTCCCAGACCAAAAAAGCTGTGGCGTTCGGGTTTTTATGCGCACCGCAGATGACAATAGTATCGCAAGCTACACGAGCATCTTCAGTCAACGTTCAGCTTGTTTGATTAAGAAATTCAGTCTTCGTCATTAAAATTGTATTCGCGGCTGGATCGGTACAAACCAAAGCTTGCTATGCTTCACAAGAGCCTGATTACTGGGTTGACTGCCTGTTCTAGGTGTTATGGGACTGCACCCGTTTTTCACTCCGTCTACACGTAAGACCCACGTCTCAAGACTGATACACCAGCGTTGACAAACAGTCTTGCCAAGAGGAGCAGTCATGAAAAAATATTGGATCGCATTGCCACTCGCCCTCAGTTTCGTCGCATCTGCCCAAAACATGACCGTAGAATTCTGGCACACCTTTGGCGACGCCAAGCGCGGCGACTGGATTCAGGCTCGAGCGGATGACTACAACAAGGCTCACCCTGGAATGACGGTCGTTGCTGTGTACAAAGGCATTTCCAACGAGACACTGCAAGCCACGGTCTTGGCAGCCCGTCAGGGCAAAGCGCCCGCCCTGGTTCAGGTGGATGGAACCAGCAGCCAATTGGCGCTGGACAGTGGTATTTTCCAACCTGTCAGCGGCATCAAGGACGTTGATTTTAGGGATTATATCAAACCCGTCGTCAGCTATTACACCATCGGCGGCAAGGTCAACAGCTTGCCGTTTAACAGCAGCAGTCCGGTGCTGTATTTCAACAAAGACCTGATGACCAAAGCTGGACTGGACCCCAAAAAACCGCCAACCACCTTTGACGCGATTCTGAAAACCTGCGCCACATTTGACGCCGCCAAGCTTGGCATGAAGTGTATCGCGTTGACACCTTTCAGTTGGTTGTTTGAACAATGGATGAGCGAGCAAAACGCACAACTCTTGAACAATGGCAATGGGCGTCAAGCTCGAGCCACCGCCAGCAACGTTGACTCTGATGCTGGACGCAAGATTTTTGGTTTTTACAAAGACCTGAACGACAAGGGATATTTAACCAACACTGGAAAGCTTGCCGATACGGTGGGCACCAACGCCATTTTTGGCAATCAAAAAGCCCTCATGACCATCAAC
Organism: Deinococcales bacterium; assembly: GCA_025352125.1. Classification (GTDB taxonomy): domain Bacteria; phylum Deinococcota; class Deinococci; order Deinococcales; family JAAFIG01; genus JANXTZ01. The sequence goes on from JANXTZ010000059.1 coordinate 12,751, forward strand.
AGCACGGCGGGTCTGGGCAATTTGCTCGATGCCGCCAAACAGAACGGATTTAAGTTGGGCGTTGGTGTGTTGCCAATTCCCGACGGCTCTGAGCGCAACGGCGTGGTGATCGGTGGTGCAAGCCTCTGGGTTGCCAAATCGGCACCCAAACCGGAGGCTGAAACGGCGCTCGATTTTGCCCTATTCATGACCAACACCGAAAACATGGCGAGCTGGCACAAGCTCACCGGTTATTACCCAGTGCGCACCAGCAGCGTCAATCTCTTACGCAAGCAAGGTTGGTTCTCGAGCAACCCCCTTCAGATTGTGGCGTTCAACCAGTTGCTCAAAACCAAACCCAACATTGCCAACGCTGGGGCTTTGACTGGAGCCAATATTGAGATGCGCACCATCATTGAGCAAAACATCCAGAAAGTCTTGAGCGGTCAGGGCGTGAGTGAGGTTGCCAAAACCACCAATGAGCAAATCAATGCCGCGCTTTTGGAGTACAACAAGAATTTCAAGTAAATGTAAATCCGAAGCCGAACCTCGAGATTTTAACGTCTCGGGGTTTTTGGAATGTGCTTCGGGTCGGAGGTTGTTTTGAGTATCGTTCGACCGAGATTAAACCCAAAACCCAGCCAAGTTGATCAAGAGGCTCGAGATCAAGCACCAAAGGCTGTTCAAGATCACGCCACCTTTCAGGGACGCTGGTTGCCTTGGCTGCTTCTGCTGCCGACTTTGCTGATCTTGGGCGTGTTCTCGTATTATCCAGCCATCAAAACGCTTCGCCTCAGCGTGTTTCGGTCCAACATTATTGTCGGAAACGAGCAGTTTGTGGGATTCGAGAATTTCCTGACCCTGCTCTCGAGTCCAATTTACCATCAGGTCATCTTGCAGACGCTGGTGTTTGTCGGACTGGTGGTTGTCTTGGGATTGCTGTTTTCCATCGGGCTGGCTTGGCTGGCGAGCAAACCGATACCTGGAGCCAAGCTATACCGTCTGTTGCTGATCTACCCTTACGCCCTGTCCCCTGCCATCGCGGGCACATTGTGGCTGTTTTTGTTCAATCCAGAAATTGGGGCGGTCAACAGCTTTCTGGGAGCATTGTTTGGCATCAAACCGCGCTGGCTCGACCAACCTTTTCTGGCGTTTGCCCTGGTGGTCACGGCGACAGTCTGGAAAGGATTGGGGTACAACATCGTGTTTTATCTGGCTGCCATTCAAAACATTCCGCTCGAGGTCATGGAAGCCGCCGAGATTGACGGCGCGACACCCTGGCAGCGCTTCTGGAAAGTGGTCTTGCCGCTGCTCTCGCCGATGACGTTTTTCCTGATTTTCACCAACATCGTTGCTGCCCTGTTTGACAGCTTCGGCTTGGTCAACATCCTGACCCGAGGTGGTCCCGTCTACGGCGAGGCGGGCATCACAACCTTTTTGGTCTATCAGCTTTACGAGGATGGCTTTCGCAATTTCAAGACTGGGGCAGCCGCCACCCAAGCCGTCCTGATGTTGGCGCTGGTGGTTTGCCTGATCGTCTTGCAGTTCAGGTACGGCAACCGAAGGGTTCACTATGGCGCTTGAGGATTCAAAACAAATCCAAATTTTACAATCTCAACCTCGAGTTTCCCCGCGTCGAGGACACGTTGGTTTTGGCACCCACTTTGTTTTGATCCTGGCGGTTCTGGTCATTTCTTCACCGTTGCTGTTTGCCCTGATCAAAGCCACCCAGACGAGCGCCCAGGTCACCGGTTCCAGTTTGATGCCAGGCTTGCACTTTCTGGAGAACGCTCGAGCCGCCTGGGTTGGCGCTGGACTTGGACATTACATGCTCAACAGCACCATTGTTGCCGTTTGCGTGACCGTCGGCAAGACGGTGCTTTCCCTACTGGCGGCGTTGGCATTCGTGTACTTTCGCTTTCCGCTGAAAAGTCTGTTGTTTGCAGCCGTCCTCTTGGCACTCACGCTGCCGACTGAACTCTTGATCGTGGCGCTTTTCGATCTGGTATCTGGCGATCTGAAATGGGCGAACAGCTACGCCGCCATCGTCGTGCCATTTATCGCCTCTGCGACTGGTGTGCTGCTGTTTCGCCAGCACTTCATGAACATCCCCTCGAGCCTATCCGACGCCGCGAGAATAGACGGCGCGGGGGCGCTGACCTTCCTTTATAAAATACTGGTTCCCATGAGCTGGAACACGGTAGGTGCACTCGCAGTCATCCAGTTCGTGTCCGCCTGGGATCAATACCTGTGGCCACTGGTCATCATGCAATCGGACAGCAAGCAGGTGATTCAGGTCGGCTTGAGCAAGCTGATCGACCTCGAGTCACAAAGCAATTGGGGCGCAGTCATGGCGGGCGCAATCCTGACCATTGTGCCGCCCGTGCTGGTGTTTACTGTGCTTCAAGAACAATTCAGCAAAGGTTTTTCGCTCGGTCAAGACAAGTAATCAAAAGGCATCTTGAGTTTGCATCAAGAATGCCCGCAGTTTTTGCGGGCATCTGCGGATTCGATTTTTGGTTTCGTTCAAATCAGCGCTTTTAACACGGCATCCGTAAATTCTCGAGTTCCCGCCGATCCGCCCAAATCACGGGTTGGATTGGAGAACAACGCAGCTTTGACCGCACTTTCAACTCGAGCGGCAACTTCAGGTCGCTTGAAGCTGTAACGAAGCATCATGGCGGCGCTCAGGATGGTCGCTGCGGGGTTTACGACTCCCATTCCAGCAATGTCTGGCGCAGAACCGTGAATCGGCTCGTACAAGCCCGTACCGTCGCCAAGGCTGGCGCTGGGCAGCAAGCCCAAACTTCCTGGCAGCACGCTGGCAAGGTCAGACAAAAAGTCACCGAACAAATTTTCGGTCAAGATCACGTCGTATCGTTTCGGGTCTTTGACCAGCAGCATTGCGCAAGAATCGGCGTACTCGTGCGTCAGTTCGACATCGGGAAACTCGAGGTCATGGACTTTTTGCACCTCGCGCCGCCAGAATTCAGAGACTTCCATGACGTTGGCTTTGTCCACGCTACACACACGGTTCTTGCGGGTTCGGGCAGCCTCAAACGCCCAGCGTGCGGCTCGAGCCACCTCGTTCACGTTGTAACGAATCGTGTTGTAACCCTCCTCACTAGAAATGCTGCGCGGCTCGCCAAAGTATGCACCGCCCAGCAATTCGCGCAAGATCAAGACATCGACACCCTTGGCAATTTCTGGTTTTAGCGGTGAAAGATGCTCGAGTCCCTCGTACACCGAACTCGGGCGCAGGTTGGCGTAAACGCCAAGCCCCTTGCGCAGTTTGAGAAGTCCCGACTCTGGACGCATTTCCCTGGGAACATTTTCGGTGCTGCCCGGAAGTCCACCGACACTTCCCATCAGCACCGCATCGGACTTTTGCGCAGCCTCGAGCACGTCATCTGCAAGCGGCACACCGTATTTTTCGATGCCCGCAAGTCCAAACGCGAACTCTTGATATTCCAGGTCGGGCGCGACCAACTTGAGAATTTCGAGGGCACTGCTAATGACTTCTGGACCGACACCATCTCCTGGTAAAACAACAACTTTTGGCATGACACTCCTTTAAATTTCTAGTGCTTCTCGAGCTTGACGACCAGCATCGGTTCAATAAAACACGAGATTCGCCCACTCGCATCAAACTCGAGGTTGAGACGGCTTCGACGGCTTTGTTCTGCCGCGAACGCCATTTGCTCGAGCTTCATAATTTGTTCTGATTTGCAACCGCTGGCTTGCACCCACCAGTCAAACTCGAGCTTGTACGGCACGAGTTGATCTTTGACCCAGACCAAACCCGCATCATGAATTAAATCTTGCCACTGGGTGACAAGGCGTTGCAAATAATGGCTTGGGTCACGGGTGCGTTGAAATTCATTCACCCAGTTTTGATCCTCGGTATGTACCACAATTTGGTCACCCATGACGAAACGCCCGCTTGGTTTTAAAACCCGTTTTACCTCAGACAAAAACTTTGGCACGTCCTGAAAGTGATGCGGCGCGTGACGGCTGGTGACAATGCTAAAACTCGAGTCTCTAAACGGTAAATGCTCAGCGTCACCCTCGAGAAAATCGGCGTTCAAAATGTTTTCAGTGTTCGCTCGAGACTTGGCTTGCTCGAGCATTTTGGGTGACATGTCAATGCCTGTCACCCGAGAAACCAGTGGCGCAAAAGCCAGCGCCGTGTTTCCTGTTCCCGTGGCAACATCAAGAACCAAATCATTTTTATTCGGGTCTGCCAGTTTCAACAACACTGGCAAACTCGCCCCAAAACGATGCACGCTCGAGCTTGCGTAATTTCCTGCATTCGCATCGAACTGCGATTTGGAACTCGAGATTTTCAAGGACTCAACCGGAATTCCCATAACAGACCTCTACTCGAGAACCGCGTCAACTTCGGTTTCAACCAGCCACTCTGGATTGATAAACCTCGAGACTGCCATGACCGTTGTGACCGGTTTGATGCTCGAGAAAAACTCGCCGTGCACTTTGATCACGGCTTCCCAATCGTCAATGTTGGTCAGGATGATGCGCGTCCGAATGACATTTTCGAGCGGTACGCCAAGAGTTGCCAGCGCATCACGGGAAATCTCGAGACAACGCCGCATTTGGGCGGCGGGCTCGCCAATGCCCACGGTTTTGCGGTCAACACCGATTGGCGCAGTTCCAGCAACCGCCGCGATGTTCCCAATTCGCACCGCCCTGGTCATGCCAATGATCGGCTCGAGTGGCGAACCTGAGGAGGCAGATTGCCGCATCAGTAAGGTCGTTTCGCTTCGTACCCGTTCATGGCGGCTTCGCGTTTCATGATGTAACCTAGGTCATCCACACCCTCGAGCAAGCACAATTTACGAAACGGATCAATCTGAAAATCGACGCTCGAGCCGTCCGGCAGTGTGACTTTTTGCGACGGTAAATCTACCGTAATTTCTGCATTCGGGTTCGCCTCGAGTGTATCCCACAAGGTTTGCACCACATCTTCAGGCAAGACCACAGGCAGCAAACCATTTTTGAGCGAATTGTTGTAAAAAATATCGGCGAAGGCAGGCGCGATCACGCTTCTGAAACCGTAATCCGTCAGCGCCCAGACCGCATGTTCACGGCTCGAGCCACTGCCAAAATTACGACCTGCCACCAAAATTTTTGCGCCTTGAAATTGCGGTTTGTTCAAACTGAATTCTGGATTGTCAGACCCATCCGTAAGGTAACGCCAGTTGCTGAAGCAACCCAATCCCATGCCCTCTTTGGTCACGGCGGTCAGGTACTTGGCTGGGATGATCTGATCGGTATCGATGTTTTCGACCCGAAGTGGCGCGGCGGTGCTGGTGAGGGTTTTAAATTCTGCCATTGCCTTGCTCCTTTGGATGCTCGAGGGACGAGTTTTTGCGTTGCTCTCATCCCCGACCCTTCTCTCGTCTTGACCATAAAACGCACCTGTCTTGACCCTAAAGTTGCACCTAGCGGGCTGGGTCGCTGCGGGCATGGTCGCAACATCGAGAGAAGGGAGCTTTATTGCCATTTTGTTGAGGTTTTGGTGCTCGAGGTTCAACCAAAAATTTCGGTGGGTTTGCCGTCTATGCTTTTCGTATTTTTGTCGTGCCAGTAGGTTTCGATTTGTTCTGGTGTTCGTGCAGCCCAGTAGTCGTTCAAATCTTCTCGAGTTCCTGCATGTTCATAGAATGGAACTGCCATGCCGCAAGAGGTTTGCACCAAATCAATCTCGAGCACGAACACTTGTCGCGCACCTGGAAGGGGTTTGAACAGACCGTACAGACTTTCCCATTCGGCATCTCGAGGGTGAACGGCTCGAGCATGTCCAAACAACCGCAAGATCATGGGTGCACCTTCAAAAGCGCAAAACATGACGGTCATGCGGGGAAGCTCGAGGATGTGGGCGGCGCTTTCATTGCCGCTGCCCGTGGAATTCAGCCAGACGACCTGGTTTGGGTTGGTGATGCGCAGCGAATCCATTCCTTTGGGGGAAATGTTGACGCGACCATCCGGCGCAGCCGTGCCGACAAAGAACATGTGTTGCTTTAAAATAAATTCGTTCAGCACTGGCGAAATTGATTGAAGTTGCTTTCCCATGTTCCCACCTCGAGATTCTGAATTTACAGCATTTGGCGAACATCAACCACATGCCCAGAAACGGCTGCCGCTGCTGCCATTAACGGTGACATCAACAGGCTTCTCGAGCCTGGACCTTGACGACCCTGAAAATTTCGGTTGCTGGTGCTGGCAACGTACTTTCCCGCGCCCGCTTTGTCTTCGTTCATGGCGAGGCACATACTGCATCCCGCGCCGCGCCATTCAAAACCGGCGTCGGTGAAAATCTTGTCCAGCCCCTCGGCTTCGGCTTTGTTGCGCACGTCTTTGCTGCCTGGAACAACAATGCCCATCACGCCGCTCGAGATTTGCTTGCCTTTAAGAATACTGGCGGCTTGACGTAAATCCTCTAATCGTCCGTTGGTGCAACTGCCAATGAACACCACATCGACGGGCAAACCGTTGATGGCTTGACCTTCACTCAAGCCCATGTACTCGAGGGCTGACGACAGGGCGCGTTGATGCGCTGGATTCTCGAGTTCACTTTCCTTTGGAATGTGACCCGTGATGCCTGCACCCTGACCTGGGTTCGTGCCGTAAGTGACCATCGGCTCGAGCTTGCTGGCGTCGAGGTGAATTTCACGGTCAAAGACGGCATCGGGGTCAGAAGGTAAGGTTTTCCAGTAGGCTACAGCCCTTGTCCAGTCGTCGCCTTTTGGTGCATGAGCACGTCCTTCCACAAAATCGAATGTGGTTTGATCTGGGGCGATCATGCCCGCTCGAGCGCCACCCTCAATGCTCATGTTGCAGATGGTCATGCGTTCAGACATGCTCAGTTTTTCGATGGCGCTGCCACGGTATTCAAAGACGTAACCCGTCCCGCCGTCAGCGCCAATTTGGGCAATGATGGCAAGAATAATGTCTTTGGCGGTCACACCCGCGCTCAGTTGCCCCGAGACGTTGATTGCCATTGTCTTGGGTTTGCTTTGAAGCAAACACTGACTTGCCAGCACGTGCCCGACCTCGGACGTGCCAATGCCGAACGCGAGAGAACCAAAAGCGCCGTGGGTGCTGGTGTGGCTGTCACCGCAGACTATCGTCATGCCTGGGTGGGTGATGCCCATTTCGGGTCCAACCACGTGAACCACACCCTGAACTTCGCCTGCAATGTCCCAAAGCGTCACGCCAAAGTCGCTACAGTTTTTGCGCAAAGTTTGCACTTGGGTGGCTTGCTCAGTTCCCCACATCTCGAGCGGAATCACGTCGGTGGCGTTTGCCATGCGGGTTGGGATGCTGTGGTCCATCGTGGCAAAGGTGCGTTCAGGGCGGCGAACCTTCAAACCGCGTTCACGCAACATGCTAAAGGCTTGCGGGCTGGTGACTTCGTGAATCAGGTGCGTGTCGATGTACAGCACGGCTGGAGCGCCCTCATCTTGGGCGACCACGTGTGCGTCCCAGACTTTTTCAAATAATGTTTTGCCCATAAAACTCCTTTTGAATCTCGAGAAAGATTTGACAAACTCTAAATTTTACGACCAATCGGTGAACCGCGAATTTGAAGTCTCGAGCCTGCGCTTTTCAGATTCTCGAGCAACCTGTCACCACTTCTGACGAGGTGATTTGCAATTTCTCGGGTTGCCTTGTTGCCGTCGCGGTTGGCGATCAACTCTAAAATCTTGGCGTGCTCAAGTCCGGCGCGTTCGCGTCCCTGGTCGCTGCCCGCTTCAAACCAGCGTGTGCGGGACAGGCGTGTGAGCACATCTTCAAGTGATTTGACGATAAAAACGTTGCCCGAGAGTCGCGCCACGCCGAGGTGAAAATTGGTCGCGCCACTCATATATTCTTCGAGCGGTAAGTGAACAGTGTTCTGAGAAATGGCATTTTGAATTTTCTCGAGTTCGGGTTTGGTGGCGCGTTTGACCGCTTCTTTGACGGCAGCAACCTCGATCACCTCACGCCAAATGCAGGCTTGTTCAATTTCTTCAAGGTCAATCGGGCTGACAATAAAACCGCGTCCAGATTTTTGCACCAGTCCCTCACCCTCGAGCCGTTGGAGTGCCGCCCGAACGGTGGTTCTTGAAGTCTCGAGCAAGGTTTCCAGGGCGCGTTCGGTCAGGTTTTCGCCTGGCTCGAGTTCGAGTGCCAGAATGCTCGAGCGCAGTTTTTCGTAGGTGGCAATGGTGTTTTCTGGATTCGCTGGCATCTTGAACTCCTCGAGTTCGGAATACCACATGGTATACCAAAACTCAGACAACGTCAACCAGAAATTACATTTTGGTCTGTGCTCTCGAGATTCCATGCTAAATCTCAGTGTTTACAGTCAAAAAATCAATACAGTGAACCCATGCAGCCTGGATTCTCAATTCAAAACCCCAAAAGCCGGCGGGTCATTGCAACCTACAAAACCTACCTTGAGGCTCAAAAAGCCGTGGATTTTCTTTCCGACAAAGGTTTTATCGTCGAACGGGTCGCCATTGTTGCCGAAGAATTGCGTTTTGTCGAGCAAATCACTGGACGGCTCGATTCGGGCAAAGCGGCGTTGTCTGGAGGTTTACGCGGCGGTTTTGTCGGCGCGATGATCGGTCTGGCACTCGGTTTGATCAGCCCAACACCGACCCTGCCGCTCGTCACCCAAGGCGCGTTGTTTGGCTTGGTGATTGGTTCAATCACCAGTTTTCTTGGCTATTCCCTGATGGGTGGCAAACGCGATTTCAGCTCGACTGGCGCAATGCAGGCTGGTCGTTACGATGTGCAGGTCGATGATGAAGTCGCAGAGGAAGCCTCTCGGGTGCTGGCTACAATTTAAAAGGGCGCAGCAAGCGATCCAAGCCCGTCAGCGACCACGCCCGTTAGGTGCATGTATGTGGTCAAGACAGGTGGCTACCTTAAGGTTCAAGAAGCAGCCCCCCTACGGAAAACATTGTGATGTAGGGGTGAACCTTGTGTTCACCCTCGCCACGAAATCGGAATTTTATTAAATACCAAATCCTAAATATTATTCACAGCAGTTTCAGTCTCGTTTTAAAGTCGCCATTGCCTGTTCGTAAGTCAATTCGCCCGCCTCGAGTTTACCCAAAATCTCGTTGGCGTTTACTTTCGGTTTCTCGAGCACCACTTCAGTTTCACTCGAGCCGCCCAGCGCCTCAACAATATCGTCCAACCTCGAGCGAGCCGTGTTGTACGCCACGCCCATCTCGGATGCCAGTTTTTGCACGTTTCCGCGATAGCGCAAGAGAACGCCCGCAAACTCGAGTTGTTCTGGTGAAAGTTTGGCGATCCAACCCAGGCTAAACTCGCCCTCCAAAACCAAACCTCGCGCCTTGTTCTCGAGCCTTGTGACGGTAAGCTCTTCGCCTGTGAAAGGATCATGCGTGACGAGAGGGTATTGTTGATTTCGTTTCATGAATCCTCGGCTTCAATTTCTTCTTCCAGCAGTTCGGTCAGTTCATCTTTGACTTCCTCGAGTTCACTTTCCACGTCGTCACGCATTTCTTCCAGTTTTTCGCGTTCATGCTCTTTGTCGGTTCTCTCGAGTTTGGCTTGAATTTTATCGTACTTCGCTTGCATTTTATCGTGTTTGGCTTGAAGAGAATCTCGTTTTTGTCGAATTCTGTCCGTAGTTACCCCAGTTTTGGTTTGTGTCAGATCAAACAAGCCACTCATCAGCATTTCGCGCACGTTTTTGGGTTTCACCCCGTGGTTGCCAAGGGCGACGATCTGATCCACACTCAATTCGTCAATCTCAAGTTCTTCAGCCAAGCGTTTGAGTTCTTTGACATATTCTGGTCGAATCCCGTGGTTGCCCAGCGCAATCACCTCATTCCAAGTCAGATTTTCCAGTCCAGCATTGGCAAGTTCGCGGATAAAGTTGGCATTGATCCCATGATTTTCCAACTCGATCATTTGCTCGAAACTGAATTTGCCGCCGCCAGAGGCTCTAGGGATGCGAGGTGGTCTTGGAGGTCTGGGCGCTTGAGGCATCCTAAATTCTTGCTTCGAGGTTCGCACCTCTGGTTGATTGGCGGTTTGTAGCGCATCAATCAGCTCGTCGGCTTGCTCAATGCTCAGGACTCCATTTTTGACCAACTCGAGGACCCGTGTTCGTTCGGCGTGCATGGTTGTTCCTTTCCGCAACTCGAGATTCTCGAGTTGCTTCTTGACTCTTAAAACAGCATCTTCTTGATGCCAAGACGTACCTGGCGGGCGGCATCGCTGTCGGGCTTGCGTCGCTGGTGAATCTTAGAATGTTACTAACAACAATTTATACTAAATATTAAAGATTTGTCAAGTAAATATCAAATACTATCAATGACTGTTCAAAATTTATCAACTACCCGATAACAAAAAACCCGAGGATTGCTCCTCGAGTCAAAACCTTCAAAATTTCAATTTACTTACAAGGTGCAGCCTCATCGTCAAATGTCCCTGTGACTGGACTACCCTCGTCGCTCGAGGTCACAATCACATCATTCGTTTCGAGGTTGTACTCGAGTCTCTCCCCTACCACCTCAGAACCATCCGCCCCCGTTGACCGCGCCGGTTTCCCCTCGAGAATCGCACGGTTTTTCTTGTCGTCATATTCCACCCGGTCGGCGCTCGATTCGCGGCACTTGGATTTGAGAATCACTTTCCCCTCTAGAAAAGTCTTTTCTTCGTCCACATTGATCGTGATTTTCTCGCTGTTGCCCCTCAGCACATCGCCGCTGTCCTGAGGGCGTTCAAAGACAATCGGACCCGCAATGATTGCCACACCTGTTTCCTGACTGTAATCGAGCCTCGAGCCAGTCAGTTTGGTTTTGCCTTGCGTGACAAAAACCGTGTTTGGTTTGGGGTCTGGTTTGACAATCGGAAAACAGGTGTCGTTTGAGTCAGGTTGACGCTCTACCGTTCCGCTGTAAGCCTCGAGTTGACCATCGCCATTTTCTTTCTTGGCAGCAACCACCACTTGTGCTTTAATAATGTTCTTGTCAACGGTCACATGAACCGAATACGGCGCTTCATCGACATAGACGCTACGGGTAACGCGTTCAATGTCTTCGTCTTTGGGTAGGCAATCGATGACCAGTCCTTTGTCGTCGGGACCGTACTTGATGGCAACAATGGTTTTATCATTGCGCTCCAATGTAAGTGTTGGAGGGAAAGGGGTAGCCGGAATTTCGGGGTCAAATTGCGCCAAAGCAACGACCCCGAAAACCATGAACAAAAACGCGATTTTACTTATCGCTTGCACATTTGAACTTTTCAAACGGAATTTTAAACGGCGTTCCCTGGCGCTCAATTTGATTCTTTTTGGTGTAATTGATAATTGTACCGCCACTGACTGTCGCACCAGATTTTTTATTGACATTTTTGGCTGGAATGTTCTTTGCCACATTGCCAACAACCCAGGCGGTATCTTTATCGTCATCATAATACAAAGCGTCGCCAGTGGTTGTATTTTCTCCAGATACCAGTGTGACACCGCCCACAGCAACCAACGTATTCGTTTCGGTCAACACTCGAGCCTCCTTGGCGGTAATCACCAGTTTGGGATCGCCCACTTTTTTGGGTTCGCGCACCAAGGTCACGGTTTTAGAATCGGTCAAGCACCCCAAGTTCTGTTCTTCGTCAAACACAACCTTGTTCGAGGTTGCGGACTGCTTACCGTTGACCAGTTTCACGCTACCCTCAGAGGTGGAGATGTTCGTATCCACATCAAAGGTCGCTTTGAGTGCAGTAATAAAAACATCGTCCTCGCCAGCTTTTGCCGGTTTTTGCACAATGTTGGTTGGACCCGCCAGAACACCCAAACCGGTTTCTTCCTTGTATTCGAGCGTCGGTCCTTTGGCTGTCAAACGACCTCGAGTAGCGGTAACGCCGCCTGTAAAATTCGCGGTGCGTTTGCCATCAGCTTGTGACATATCAACGCCTTCTGGGGCTGACAGTGTAGCTTTTTGAGAATTGAGCAAAAGCTTTTGTACGGTGCCTTTCACATTTCCTGTATATTCAAACGGTCCAGTTCGCAAATTTCCTGTACGATTATCAGCTTCGACAATTATTGTTCTTGATCCTGCTGCGAAACCGATTGTTGTTACCAAACCAATTAGAATAATTAATCGCTTTTTCATTGGGACTCCTTTAACAGCTTTCCATTCACGCAAGATTCCTTGCCTCCCTGTACATATTCATCATGAGGGTGTTGAAGATTAAATTGTTGCTCGAGATCAAATGATGCTGACATTGGACCGCCTTTTGAATGTGTGTTTGGACCTCTAACATCAGCAAAAGATGCTTGATATCCGCTGTCCTGATTTATCATCACCATATTTCCAGTTTTTTGTCCCAATTTCACCGTCCAACAACCTTTGGGAATATACACTTCAGCAATCTGGGTACTCAAGTTATCGTTTGAATCAATCGTGATCATGTCAGATTTGAGAATAAGATCGAGTTTTCCTTTTACCAGCCTCTGCCCTTCACTTAGTTTCGTCGCCACGCTCGAGCGGGATTCGGGATTGTATTTCACAACGCCTGCTTTAAAAGTCCATTTCGCGTTCGGGTCTGCGGCGGGATACAACACCAAGTCCACGTTCTCGAGCGTCACCTCACCCAACGGAGGTTTGGCAGAGCTTGGCAGGAAACTGAGTACCAAGCCAACAAGAATTAGGATTCCGAGAGCGATTAGGGAAACTCGAGCCACACGCAGAATATCGCGCTTTAAGGCGTGAGAAGCGTGAAGCGCGGCGAAAACTTCATGGAGCAAAGCAGAACGAGGCTCTCATCATTGCAACCCATGCCAGGGTTTTAAACTCGAGGATTGGTATTCTACGGGTCATGATCGACACGCATTGCCATTTGTATTCCGTGGAAAACCCATTAGAGGCGGCTCGAGCGCCTGGTCTGAACGCGCTGGTCGTCATTGGTCACACGCCAGATTATGCCAGAGATGCGTTAAAACTCAGCCGAGAACTCGAGCAAGTTTTTGTGACGGTGGGTTTGCATCCTTGCGACGCGAATTTGTTCAGTACCGAGACGAAAACCGATCTCGAGGAATTGATGCTACAGCCAAAAGTGGTCGGCATTGGCGAGTCTGGCATCGATTATTACTGGGATGCCGCGCCAAAAAACCTGCAACTCGAAAGCCTCAACTGGCAACTCGAGTGTGCCAGAAAGCTGGACAAACCGATTGTGATTCACACGCGGGACAAGGACAATTCTCGGCAAGCGTTCGCAGATTGTGCCGTGGAGTTGAAGAACGCAGGCTGGAATAAGGGCATCTTGCATTGTTTCGCGGGTGATAATGGGCTTCTCGAGACTGGGCTTGAACTTGGATTTCACGTGTCTTTCGCTGGAAACTTAACCTATAAAAATGCTCAGGTCATTCGTGACGCTGCCGCCATAGTGCCACTCGAGCGATTGCTGGTCGAAACGGACGCACCTTACCTTGCACCCATGCCATACCGAGGCAAACGAAACACGCCAGCGTATGTTCGCTTCACGCTCGAAAAATTGGCAGAAATTCGGGGTTTGAGCTTTGAAGAGTTGGAACGTGTTACAGAATCCAACTCGAGGTTGGTCTATCAAATTTCTCAGGATTGAATAACCAACCGAAAAGCAGTTAAAATTGTGTTTACCGTGAAGATTTACAAAGCTATACCCTCGAGTCTGAAAACATGACCTCCACCAAAAACCAGGGTTTTCGCGCCAACCTCGAGTTGTTCAAAAATCGAGACTTTGCCATTGTCTGGGCTGGTTTTACGTTTTCAGGTTTGGGCGATTCGATTTATTACATTGCTCGCATAGTCCTGATCATCAAATTGACGGGTTCGGCATTGGCAGTTGGTGGCATGACCATCTTTGGTATTTTGCCAACAATCTTGATGAGCTTGACCGGCGGCGCTCTGGCAGACCGTTTAAACCGTCAAAAACTGGTGGTGTGGTCCAATTTTGCTCGAGGGTTGATCATGATGGTATTGGCTTGGCTGATTTACGCGGGCTTGGTGCAATACTGGCATCTGTACATTGTGGCGTTTATCAACAATTCGTTTTACGCCATTTCAAACCCCGCCTTCGATGCCATGCTGCCAAGTGTGGTGCAAACCGATCAGCTCAAAAGTGCTTATTCTTCGTTCAGCATTGGCAGCAATTTTGCGCAAATTGCTGGACCCGCGCTGGCAAGTTTGCTGGTGGTGACTGCCGGAACGGCTGGAGCCATCTTTTTTAATGGTTTGTCGTTCTTTGGCATGACGCTGGCGTTGATGTTCATTCGCTCTAACATTACCAGCGCCAAAACGTCACAGAAATCTTCGGGAATGCTCAACGACGTTGTTGAGGGTTGGCGTTACGCCCGCAAGAACAACGCGCTCATGATTTATTTAATCTCAATTGCCTTTTTCAATCTCCTCGGTCCATCTATTATTGTTGGGCTTCCATTTTACGTCACCAAAATCCTCAAGATTGACTTTAGTTGGTACGGTTCAACCGTTGTTGCTGTTAATATTGGGGTTATTTTGGGCAGTTTACTTGCCTCCGTTTTTACCATCAAACGTCGAGGCTTGCTGGTTTCCTTGGGTTATGTGGTGATTGGTTTTGCAATTTCTGGCATATTTGGCTTTTCAGGCTCGATTTGGCTCGTTATCATTGGAATGGTTTTTATCAACATTGTTTTGGGTCTGATTAACGTTTTTATGCCAACGTGGGTTCAATTAACCGTAACCGACGAATACCGTGGACGCGTTTTTAGCATCATGAGCATGATTTCATATAGCCTCAGTCCATTTGGCTTTGCAATCATCGGATTTTTACTGGATCGATTTGATGCCAACATCGTCATCGCCATTTCAGGACTCGGAATCGTGTTGATCGGAGCTTGGATGTTCAGCCAAAAAGACTTGCGCGAACTGCGTTGATCACAGCAAGTTAAACTGGTCTCATGTCCAAAAAAAGGCGAATTCTTGGCTTGATGAGCGGAACCAGCGCCGACGGTGTTGACGCCGTGCTGCTCGAGCTTCCAGCTTATTTCCCAAAACTTGGCGAGAACAGTTCTCCCCCATTGCTGTCACAAGCCATCCCACGTGGGCGAGTGCTCGAGCATCAATACACGCCATACCCCGACGACATTCGTGCCGTGGTGCTCGAGGCGATGAGTGGAGATTTGAAAACCAGCAGTCTGGCGCAACTTCATTTCGCACTGGGTGAGGTTTACGCCCAGGCTGCCAAACCATTCTCGAGCAGCGCGGGTTTGATTGCCAGTCACGGGCAGACCGTGTTTCACATTCCAAGACTTGATGAAGGCAGGGGTTGGCACACCCGAGCGAGCCTGCAAATTGGTGAGGCGGCATTGATCGCTGAAATGACACGGCTACCCGTGATCTCTGACTTTCGCACGGCAGACTTGGCTGCCGGAGGGCAAGCCGCGCCGCTCGTGCCGTTTGCAGATCGGGTGCTGTTTGCCGAACACGGCATCAAACGCGCCATTCACAACCTTGGCGGCATTTCCAACGTCACGTATTTGCCTGGACTCGAGGTGGAAGATGTAATTGCATTTGACACTGGTCCCGCCAATTGCTTGATTGACGAAGCTGTGGGCAAACTTGGGCACCGCTACGACAAGGACGGACTGATTGCCGCCACCGGACGCCGCGAAACCCGGTTGCTCGAGGTCTGGTTGCAAGACCCTTACCTGCAATTGTCACCACCCAAAAGCACGGGGCGCGAAGTCTGGAACCTCGAGAAACTCCAGGGCGTGTTTGAACTCGAACCCAAAGACATTGTCTCGAGCGTGACCGCATTCTCGGCACGAACCATCACGGACGCGTACCATAAATTTATTCTTGGGCACGGGTTGGATGAGGTGATTGTGGCTGGCGGCGGCGCGTTCAACCCAGTTTTGATGAACCTGATGCGTCAAGGTTTGGCTGGCGTGCGGGTTTTGACGCTCGAGGAAAGTCAATTTGCCGAGTTTGGCTTCAACAGTTCGACCCGTGAAGCCGCAGCGTTCGCATTGCTTGGCTATTACGCCTTTCAAGGTTGGACGAATACCCTGCCGCACACCACGGGCGCGACTCGAGCGGTGATTGCAGGCAAACTTTCCCGACCTTGAATATCTTTGACGGTTGGTTCTGAAGTTTTTAATTGCCCGCCGCCTTCACCTGTTAAACTCGAGGCGTGCAATTGTTTTCTCTCCTTCGCCCCGAATGGCGCTTGTTTGTTCTCGGCACGTTTTTTTCTTTTGTCACAGGTTTCGCCACACCGTTGCTGCCCACCGTTGTGGTGCAGCCGCTTTTTAGGGATGTGATTGAAAAGCAACATTACGGCTTGATCTCGAGCGTGCTTGTCAAGGGCGCGTTGCTGTTGGTGCTGAGCATCGTCGGGTTTTACATCCAAAACACGCTATTCGCGCTGGGTGGGGCAACATTCGCGTCTCGGGTTCGGGGCAAAGTCTTTGAATCGATGCTGGCGGCATCACCGCTCGAGCAGAAAAATAACGCCGATGGCGCGGGTTTCTCGAGCGGTGGTCGGACGGCAAGGCTCAGTCTGGACATTCGGGAGTTCGAGAATTTTTTGACCTTTGAATTGCCGCTCGTGACGGGTCAGGGTTTGACGGTGATCGTGGCTTTTGCGACGTTGTTTGTGCAAAATGCACGACTTACTTTTGGTTTGTTGCTGGTCATTTTGCCACTTGGCATTTTGTACTCGTTGGTTGGTAAACGAATTCAAAAAGCTTTTGAAGGCACGCAAAACGCTGCCGAACGCGCCACCAGTGCCATGAGTGAAAGTCTGGCAAAACTCGAGGTGATCAAGGCGTTCAGGCTCGAGAAAGCCATGCAAGATCGATTTGGGGTGCAAAATGATGCACAGACCAAAGCCACCTTGCGCCGAAGTTTCTGGTCGAACATGCACTCGCCAATTTCGCAGTTGACCGTGGGGGTTGGCGTTGGCACGTTGGTGCTGTTTGCGTTGGGCGAAATTCAGAGCCAGCAAATGACGGGTGCCTCGCTGATAACCTACTTGACAAGCATGGTCATTTTGATCGGACCGTTGCAACTTTTTGCGTACTCCTACTCGAGACTGAGCGCCATGCGTGACCCCGCCCAAAGCATTTCGGCTGCGATGCAAACCACTCCAGAACCAGAAACGGGCAAGCTCGAGAAACCGAGCATGGGCTGGACTGGTGCGGTTGGTTTTGAAAATGTGAATGTGCGTTACCCTGGCGCGGAAAACCTGGCGCTCGAGAACCTGAGTTTGCGACTCGAGCCTGGTGAGATGCTGGGCGTGGTCGGCGCGAGCGGCGGCGGGAAGACCACCTTGACAAGGTTGTTGCTTCGTCTCCTCGAACCTGAAGCGGGCTGCATCAAGCTGGACGGTCAGAACATGCGAGATTTCACACGGGCTGCGTCAAGGGCAGCCATTGCGCTCGTGCCGCAACAACCAGGGCTTTTTGCCATGAGCATCCGCGAGAATCTGTGTCTCGCCAAGCCTGACGCGACAGATGCCGAACTCTGGCTTTCAATTGAACAGGCAGGTTTGAAGCTCGAGATTCAACATTTACCGGCAAAACTCGAGACGATGCTTGGCGAGGGCGGTTCAGGGCTTTCAGGCGGGCAGCAGCAGCGCCTTGCCATCGCTCGAGCCTTGGTGAGTGGTGCGCCAATCCTGATTCTGGACGAACCGACCGCCGCGTTAGATGGTCATTCTGAAGCCTTGGTGCGCGAATCGCTCGAGAATCTGCACGGTTTGAGAACGGTTTTGATCATCGCGCACCGTTTGAGCACCATCGAAAAGGCAGACAGAATCGTGGTGCTCGAGAAAGGACACATCATTGAGGAGGGCACACACTCGGGTTTGCTGGTGGCACAGGGCGCATACCGTGCACTCGTGGAATCCTCGCAGGGGTGATTTATAAATCAAGGTGGATTCTTAATTTCTCGTTGATTTCAAGCACCAAATCTGAAGTTACGCTTCCCAAATACGCGCCAAGTCTGGTTCTGTTCATGCCACGCAAGTAATTTAACTGCACCTTACTGACCTTGAGCAACCCGCATGACCCTAGCGGGAGCAACACGTCAAAAGGGTACAGTCGCGTCACGTTTGTGGTCAATGGTGCAAGCATTAAGTGCGGTAAACGTTCATTCGCGGCATTGTTGGTCAGAATTAAACCAGGTCTGGAATGGGCTGGCTCTCCAGAAACGCTGGGTTCCCAGTTGACCGAATAAATATCGCCGCGTTTCATTGTTTTCTTTCGAGCATGGGGGCTTCCAGCCAAGTTTGAGCGTCAATTTGCATCTCTTTGAAGTTTGCGAAATCGTTGGCAAATTGCTCATACCCAGCAATCAACATTTCGCGTTTTAAGGCGTTGGCAGCATGTTCGATGGTGGCACTAAAATTGGGGAGTTGATGGTCACGTTGAAAATTCTCGAGGAACGAATTGACCTCGTGAGATAAGGATACATGTTTTCTATGGGTTTCATTCATGTGCAAATTTTAGCACATGATTAATGTGTTTAGCTGTGAAAGATTACCATATTCAATGCTCGAGTTTGACTCCTGGAAACCACCTTCGCAGCCAAGTTGGCAGCCACCAATTCCACTTTCCCGCCAGAACCATAAACGCTGGCACCAGAATAAGTCGCACAATGGTCGCATCGAGCGCCACGGCAACACTTAAACCCAAACCGATGGTTTTGTTGACCACCACGCTGCCAGGAATAAATCCAGAGAACACGATCACCATGATTAAGGCGGCGCTGGTAATGACTCCCGCTGTTCGCTCGAGCGCAATTTTGACCGCCTCTCGGGTGTTCAGCCCTGCTAGGTGTCCCTCTTGAATTCGGGTAAGTAAAAAAATTTCGTAATCCATTGAAAGTCCAAAAATCACGGCGAACATCACCAAAGGCAAGGTCACATCGATAGCGCCAACGTCACTTGGGGCGTTGAAAAAACTTGCCAGAAAACCATTCTGAAAAATCAAGGTGATGATGCCGTAACTGGCGGCAACGCTGAGCGAATTGAGAACTATGGTTTTGAGCGGAATCAGAATGGAACCAAACGCAATTGCCAGAACGATAAAAGTCGTCACAAACACCATACCGACCGCTATCGGAATTGCACCCGTGATGGCTTGAGTGATCTCAAAGGCACTTTTTGGCGCTCCACCAATCAAAACGTTCGAGAATCCAGCATTGCGAGTTTCAAGGCGAATACGCTCGAGCCAACCGCCAACATCTTGGGTTCGGATGCTTTGCTTGGGAACAATTTGCATTTTCAGATACCGTCGGTTGCTGCTGAGAAAAGCTTGGGTTAAAGCGCTTGCGGAATTGAGTGCCGAGACCGTACCAGTATTGCTCGAGCCTGTGTTTTGGGTGCTTACCTTGCGACGCACCAACGAAAATGGTGAGAGCACCAGTTGAACATCTGACCACAGTTTCAAATCCGCATCGAGCCTGCGCCATTTGGCTCGAGCCTCGACATCAAAAGCGCTGATTTTACCAAGGTCAATCAACACATCGAACGTGTCAAGGCTGCCCGCCAACGCCAGTGGTCGAATCAGCTCGAGTCCCTTTCGGGATTCGACACCTGGTGCAAGCCCGAAAGCGCCCGTGTAACCCAGTTTCATGCCCAGAGCGGGTGCCGCCAAAAGCAGCAAAAAAGCTGTCGCAGCCGTTCCCCATAGGATTGGATGTGCCATGACACGTTCCGCCCAACGTCCCCAAAAACCACCAGTGCGCCCCAATTCGCTAAAACGATGCAAAGCTCGAGGGAAGTTGATGCGTTCGCCGAGCAATCCTAGCAGTGCGGGTAGCAACGTAATGCTGACCAGCACCGTGACCGTGATCGTCAACAGTCCCGCCACGCCCATCGAGCGGATCAGTGCCAGGTTTGGCACGAGCAAACCCAGCATGGCAATTGCCACCGTCAGACCACTAAAAATCACCGAACGCCCAGCCGAGCGGGTCGCCTCGAGTGCGGCGGCTCGAGGGTCGGGGTTACCCTCCAAGGCTTCCCTGAAACGGTTGACGACCAACAGTGCGTAGTCGATGCCAGCACCCAAGCCAAACAAGGTCACCACACTCTGGGCAAAACTCGAGACGGGCATGATGAAGGTGGCGACGTAGACGCAAGCCAGGGTGACCGTAATCGAAAACACGCCGACGAGGATCGGCAATCCCGCCGCGATCAACGCCCCAAAGGCAAAGACCAGCACAATTGCGGTCAGCGGTAGCGCGGTCAACTCGCCACGCCGCACGTCGCTTTCGGTCAAGCGTGCAAAGTCTTGATTGACGGCGCTCGAGCCTGTGATCAGAAACTGGGTTTCGGGCATATTTTTCGCGGCGTTGGGTTTTGGTTTGGGCACCATCTCTTGCACTGAAATGCGCATGTTCTCGAGCAGCGAAGGATTTCCGTACAGTGCCGAAATACGCGTGACCGTGACAAAACGATTTTCCACCTGCCCAAAAGGTTGGATTGGGGAATTGGGCGTGTCAAACCGAACAATCTCGAGGATTCCATTTAAGGCACTCAATCTTTTTAAGAGCGAAGCGTACAACCCGAGAAATTTTTTGCTTTGCAATGCCAGACTCGAGTCTGAAACCAGGATAAAAGATTCTCCAGTTTCGGATTGAGGGAATTGCGTGCCGATGATCCGCGTGACACGTTCCCACTCGGAATTTGGCACGCCGCCTCCAGAGGCGTCAAACCTCGAGCCTGCCTTGGAAGCCACCGGAATCGCAACTGCAAAAATGACAAGCCAGACCAACACCACCAAGTATGGGTATCTCGAGTTCAGACGGGAAATAATATTCATAAAAAGTCCTCAAGCACAGATAAATTTTAAACTTGCTCAAGAACTTTTCTGTAAGCATTGAAAGTTTGCGCAGCAGTTTTCTCCCATGTAAAAGCTTTTATTGCCAATCGATCTGATGGTGTTTTCAATGCGTTTAATATTGCTTTTCGAATACTGCTGACATCAAAGGGATCGCAAGTAAATACACGTTTATTAAGCAAGTCACCATAATAGGTCCTGGCTGGACAATAATGTTCGTCAGATACAACAATGTTTAGCCCACAAGCCAAAGCTTCAATTGAGGTCAGCGCCGAAGGTTCACAAAAGGACGCAAGATAATGTACATGTGCATTTGGCATCATTCGACCAAGTTCACTATCTGTCAGTTTTTGAGTCATAATAAAAGTGTTTCTTTGTAAACTTGCAAGTTTTAAAACTTTTTCGCCGTATCCATGTGTCATTTTAACGTCTTTTCCAACAATTTTAATATTAATTTCAGGGTTTTTCAACAAAGAAGCAATCAAATTGGTTTGATTTTTAGTACATTCAATTCTTCCAATGCAAAGCACTGAGTTTTTCTCGTATGTTTCGCTAGGATAGAAAATACTCTGATCAACTGCTTGCGAAATAATCGAATTTTTTAAATTTTCGTTTGCAACAAAATTTTGAACCAATCCAAGCTCCTCCTCAGACGCTGGAAGGATCATATTTGACGATTCGCAAATGTATTTGTAAATCTTTCTGAATTTCCCTGAAAAAACTTTGGTTCATCAACTAACGATGCTAAAAGTTTAGATTTTAAATTATAAAGTGGTTGCAAACCTTTCATCAATTTATTTGGGTTGTGAAAACCCAACCTTGAATATTCGTAAATGTGAAGAAAAGCAGACAAATCCCAAAAAATCGTTGAGACCACCGTTTTTCCACTCATTCTCAAAGAATTTTCAAGAACCTGAAGTGCCTGTCCAATTTCATGAATGTTAAAAATATGCACCAAATCGTATTTCTTCTTGAGAATCAGTTCTGGGTCAAGCACCACATCAATTTCGATATCATAATTTCCCTCGAGAAATTCTTTGGTTTTCATCATCTGAACCGAATCGCCACCAGGTCTATCAAAACAGTTTTGGCGATTTGCAAAAGCGACTTTCATGAGACAAAGCCTACCACTTTAGAAAGTATACAAACACGCCAGAACAGCTTTTTTCAGAGCCAACTTTCAGGTAGGCTTTTGGCGTGCCTGAAACTTCCGTGTGTGCAATTGTTGTGACATACAACCCCGACCAACAACTGAAAGAACGTATTGACGCTCTCGCGCCACAAGTTGACTTGGTGATCGTGGTGGATAACGCCTCGAGTGTGCAAACGGTTGCTCATGTACACGATCTGAAAAAAGTGAAGAATCTTGAGCTAATCGAGAATTCGCAGAATCTAGGCTTAGGTGCTGGGTTTAATATTGGTTTACAACGAGGATTGGATTTAGGTTATGGATACCTAGCAATCTTTGATCAGGACAGTCTTTGTTCACCAAACCTTATATCTGAACTCCATGCTATTCATATCGCATTAAAAACGGAACCAATTGCAGTGGTTTCACCGACATATTATGATGAGACATTAGGAATCGTTGTTCATCCTGACCCATTTTCTCAAACCAAGCCTTTGCTCGATGGTCGTGCAGTAGATGTCATGACAACTTTTAGTTCGGCAAGCCTGATTCGAGCAGATATTCTGAAAAAAATTGGACTAATGAATGAAGGGTTTTTTATAGATTACATCGATCACGAATTTTGTTTGCGCTGTCACACAGTAAATTATCGGGTATTACAGTCAACGGAAACCACTCTTAAACATCGTTTGGGTAACCCGTTTAAAACTTGGATTGGATTGTCTATTCTTGAGCACAATTCAGATCGAATTTACTATCAATCGAGAAATCGAATTTTAATGTATAAAAAGTTTGTTAAGTTATTTCCTGGTTTTATTTTTCGAGATATATTGTCTGGCTTTGCGCGTTTTTTTGAAATACTCATGTACCAAAACGACAAAATAGAACGTATTTTATCTTTTTTTCTGGGAACATACGATGGTTTAACAAATAAATCAGGTAAAAGAAAAATCAAATAGCATGAGTATTAACTCGCTAGGAAACAATGCAAGTACGATTTTAATACCACTTGTTAGCATTATTGTGCCAATGTATAATCATGCCCAATATATTGAAAATACTCTCGAGAGTTTTGCTTCTGAAGGTTATCCAAACCTCGAGATAATTATATTAGATGATGGATCAAAAGATAGTTCCTTTTCCATAGCAGAAAAATGGATTCAAAATCATCCGAATACTTTTAAAAACGTAATTCTTCAGCGTCAAGAAAATCAAGGGATTACCAAAACTCTCAATACATTGGTAAAGCTCTCGAGTGGAAGTTATATCACTATGGTAGCAAGTGATGATGAACTACTGCCTGGTGGTATTCAATTTCGAATTGCGGCACTCAACAATCGACCAGATTGGCTTTCGGTATTCGGCAACTGCGTTATTATTGACAGCGCAAATGTAGTCACATCTAACGATGGTCTTAAAAAACTGGGCAATTCAAATTCTAAAGCGCTTTTGAACGACCATTTACGTGCCAAAGAATTAATTCTGCGCTGGAGCGTACCAGGTCCAGTTTTGCTCTCGAGGCGTGAGGCATTCAACGAAGAAACTGGTGTTGGTTTATATGACACTGAACTTTTTTTTGAAGACCGCGATTTCTACTTGCGTTTACTCGCTAAAAATGCCCTCGGTTTTATAAATCTTCCTGTCGCCGCCTACCGATTGCACGGGAAAAATACAATCTTAAATAAAAAACAAATGGTACGAGTTTACCAAACTATTCTAAAATCAGAAGAAAAAAATCTCGATCAAATACAAGGAATCGAACGAAAATCTCTAGAATTTATTCTTCAAATTTCAAGAAATAATGTGATTCGCTGCACTCAGCCTATTTTTCCGGCATTCATAGCAACCTTGAAATTATTGACTTTGATTCCGTATCATGGCGTGTTAAAATATATTTTTGATGTCACCGTTAGCCGAACACCCAAATTCTGAAAGCTCACATCAAGCCGCCTGTTACCATAAGCAGTGTATGCTCGAGCAACTTTCAATTATTATTCCCGTTTTCAATGGTCGTCACGTACTGATCCAAGCACTAGAGATTCTCGAACGTGATGCAAGAGACGCAGAAATTATTGTTGTAGACGGTGGTTCTACCGACGGCGCACTCGAGATGGTTAAAAGCCGTTTTCGACAAGTTAAAGTTTTGGAAGTCCAAAATCACGGTTGGGCACACGCGACCAATCGAGGCTTCGAAATTGCTTCTCGAGAAGTGTTACTGACCATGAATTCAGATTTATTTCCAAACCGTCTGGCACTTGAGATAATGGTTTCTCGCTTAATAACTCAGCCTGAACTTGGAGCGGTTGGACCGATGATGTTCAATATCGACGGTTCACGACAATGGGGGTTCGGAACGTTTTACCGAGCAAATTGGTACATGCACACCAAACCGTTCCAAATTAACATCATACACGGTGCCTGCCTGATGACGCGCCGTGATGTGCTGGAAAAAGTTGGCGGTTTTGATGAGCGATTCTTTTTTTACAACGAAGAATTCGATTGGTGTTGGCGAACTACCAATGCAGGTTTAAAACTCGAAGTGCTGCCTTGCAAAGTTGTGCACGTCGAGGGTGCCAGTTCGGGGCGAACCCCAGCAGTTCAAATAGAACAGAATCGTGGAAGTTTGTTTTTACTTCAAAAACATTTTCCCCATTGGTTGGTTGAAGTCACACGTTCGTTTTTCCAATTGTTGGGTTGGTTGGGTTCAGGTTTGGATACAAGACCGGATTTTCGCCAAGCATGGGCAGAAATTGAAGATTTGTGCAAGCGACGTGACTACCTGCACACCCGTTTGCCACTTTCGGGTCGTGGTGAGGTGAAATTTGAAGCTCACTTAACCCATATTGAGAACGACTTCAAATTAAGTCTTTCGTCATCTGATCCCGAAGCCGAACTTGCTGTAGCCTCGAAAATATGAGCGCGATCAAGGAACGAAAACTCAAACACATCGAAATCTGCCTCGATTATCCCGTCGAGTACACCACCAAAACCACTGGACTCGAGTCTGTGCCTTGGGCGTACAACGCACTGCCAGAAGTTTCATTTATGGACATCAAGCTCGAGACTGAATTCTTGGGCAAAACCTTGCGTGCGCCATTGCTGATTGGTGCAATGACCGGAGGGGCTGAACGAGCGGCGAAAATCAATCGCAATCTGGCGATTGCCGCGCAGCATTTGGGCATTGGCATGATGCTCGGTTCTCAGCGTGCGATGCTCGAGATCGAGTCGGCACGGGCAAGTTTTCAAATTCGGGATGTTGCCCCCGACATTTTGCTGATCGGCAATATCGGCGTGGCTCAGTTTAAAAAGGGTTACGGCGCTCAGGAAGCTCGAGCGGCGATAGAACTGGTGGGTGCAGATGCCATTGCGTTTCATACCAATCCTTTGCAGGAGGCGTTGCAACCAGGTGGCGATACGGATTTTACAGACCTGATCCCTGTTCTCGAGCAAGTTGTGCCCGAGGTTGGTTATCCAGTGATGCTCAAAGAAGTCGGGCACGGCTTGAGTGGCAGTGTTGCCAATGCAGTGAAAAACGTTGGTTTTGCGGCGTTGGATGTGGCTGGCGCTGGCGGTACAAGTTGGGCGAAAGTCGAGGATTTCGCGCACCACGGGCGGCTCGAGCATCCTGATTTGGATGAAATTGGCATTCCGACAGCGCAAGCTTTACAAGAATGCCGTGCCGCGCTGCCTGAAATGCCCCTGATGGCGTCTGGTGGCATCCGCACAGGACTTGAAATTGCCAAATCGCTCAAACTGGGCGCAAGTGTCGCCGCAATGGCAAAACCACTTCTCGAGCCAGCCCTGCACAGTCCCGAGGCGGTGATTGCCCATCTCGAAAAAATTATTTTTGAGCTTCGGGTGGCGTTTTTTGTGGCGGGTGCTCGAGATGTTGCAGCGATTTGCGGTTAATAGATTACAGGCTTTGAAAATACAGATTCAGCTTCTCGAGCACGTCCTTTTCAAAGACATCTCGAGCCACGGTAGGGCTGCCGTCGCCGGCTTGGG
This sequence comes from Deinococcales bacterium, assembly GCA_025352125.1. GTDB lineage: Bacteria > Deinococcota > Deinococci > Deinococcales > JAAFIG01 > JANXTZ01. Next base: position 38,715 of record JANXTZ010000059.1, read on the forward strand.
GTCCGTAACGACCAAAAAACGCGTGCACACCACCCGCAATCATGTCCACCTTCGAGCCTGAAGGCAGTTTTTCGAGTCCGGCTTTGACTTTTTCTGGTGTCGCCAGCCCATCGTGTTCGGCGGCTAGGTCGAGCACTTTAAATGATTTTCCAGTCAGATCATCGACACTGTACGCGCCCATCAAGACCAGCCCATCGACTGGGTTGGAGAACGCGTATTTGGCTGCCATCGCGCCACCGAGACTGTGACCACCGACAATAAATTTGCTGATTTTCATTCCGCCAGTCTCGAGCGCGACACGCACCTCTGAGGCGCGATTGGGTGAAATCACGGCCAGCTCGAGCGGCATGACTGGGATGGCGACGGTGATGCCCTGGGCTGCCAGCGCCCGAGCCATAAATTCGTAACTTTGGGCTGGAACGCGCCCGCCTGGGTAGTAAACAAAAACGGTTCCGTTGGGCGATACGGGTTTGGCAAGAATAAAATTTTGCGGCTCGAGCGTGACTTCGATACCTGGAATCAGGCTGGTCTGATTGGCTGGCACGGGGTCGATACCAAGCACGGTGGCTCGGGGCAGGACGCCCCAGGTTAAGCCCATCAGAACGCCGAGTGACACGTACAAAATATTCAGCAAAATGCGTTTGATGATTTTCATGTTTCCGAGCCTATCACCCACAATGCGCTCGTTTGGCAACCTTGCTCCAGGTGAATCGATTCCGAGCGAAAATTGAACATGTTAGGCTAAAGCCATGCTCGATCAGAACCGCTACTCTGAATCCCATGCGCTTTTCAAACCAGAAGAATTTCAATTCTCCCTGCATTACGCCGGTCGTTTGGCTGGAACGGAACGTTGGATTTCGGGCTTTGAAAAAAATCAGTTTGTCATTCGACTCGAGACGGTGCTGCAAAGTCCTCTGGGCAACGGTCAAAAACGCGTGCAAACCTCGAAGCTCGAGCCGAGCACCGGTTTTCCAAATTCGTATCAGGAATCGGGCGACCGTCCATTCGAGACCATTTTTGACCGCCGCGCAGGCTTGGTGACGGTCAAGCAAAACCGTGATGAGGCGAGCATTGCCCTGACCCAGGATTATCACGATCCAGTGTCGATGCTGCAACTCCTGCGCGAACTGCCTGATGACATCACGGTGGCTCGGGTGCCGATGGTTGGCGGCATGGCGCTGGTCACACGGCTCGAGGATGAGTTTGTCAGTTCGCCTTGGGGCGAGGTCCTGGCGCGGGTGTATTACGTGCGTCCTGGGGTCAATCTGGTGTACATCGAGGCGGCGGAACCGTGCCGTCCGCTCAAATTTTCGCAAACACTTGGAAAGTATGCGCTCGAGGCGGTGCTGACCAGAACCCATACACCTCAGCAGACGCAACCGACCCGCCGTGAAACCAGAGAGCCAAACCGCGATCAACGCCATGTTCGGTCACGACCCGGGCAACCTGCGCCGTCTCGAGGGCAGCAAAAAGCTGGGTTTGACAAGTCAAAAGCGGCTCAACCCAACCGTGAACAGCGCTTGGCACAGCAAATCAAGGTAGAAGCTGCAAAGCCCGAAGATACAGAGCGCAAAACGGGCAGAAAACGCAGGCGATTTCGCAAGCGCAATGCAAAATCCGAGGGCAACGAATGAGATCGCACCCCGAGGTGCGGCGCGGAACTGAGGCTCGAGAATCGCTGACCCGAGGTTTTGGTGAACGAGCGGTCAGCTTTGAAACGCTGCAACGCAACGAGGCACTTTACGGCGAACCTCTGACGCCCGAGCAGGTGGTTGAACGCATCTTGCGTGAGGTCAGGCTCGAGGGAGATGTCGGTGTATTAAAGTATGCGAGCAAGTTGGACGGTGTTCCCGCCAGTGGCGTGTTCGAGGTCAGTCAACAAGAAATGCTGAACGCCCGAGATTCTTTGCCGCCGGATTTGCTTCTCGCCATTCGTCATGCGATCAGGCGCGTCAAAGATTTTTACCTCAAACAACCCGCGCACGGTTTTCTCGAGCACAATTCTGAGGGCGCGATTGGACAACTTGTACGCCCGATTGATCGGGTTGGCGTCTATGCCCCCGCTGGCGCAAATCCGCTCGCCTCGAGTGTGATTCACACCGTCATTCCGGCGGTTGTGGCTGGCGTGCCCGAGATTATTTTGTGCTCACCACCTGGCAAAAACGGGCAGGTTGACGCCACAACGTTGACGGCGGCGCTCGAGTCTGGGGTGCACCGCGTGTTCGCCTTGGGCGGAGCGCTGGCAATCGCGGCGCTGGCGTATGGAACTGCCAGCATTCCCAAGGTCGATAAGATTGGTGGTCCTGGGAATATTTACACTGTTCTCGCCATGAAAGCCGTGTATGGGACGACTGGCATTGTCAGTCTGCCAGGTCCGACCGAAACCCTGGTGCTGGCGGATGAAAGTGCCAACCCAAAGTTTGTCGCCGCCGATCTGCTCGCCCAAGCCGAACACGTCCAAGCCGAACCCGTGCTGGTCAGCACCTCGAGCGATTTGATCTCGAGTGTGCTGCTCGAGATTGAAGCCCAGACCGAAAAATTGCCCGAACCCAACCGAACCTGGGCGCGAGATTCCTGGGCAACGCGCGGCAAGATTTGTTTGGTTGAGAGTATTTTTGAGGGCATCGAACTGGCAAACCATTACGCCCCAGAGCATTTGTGCTTGCTGCTCGAGCAACCCTGGGACGTTTTGGGTTTGGTGCGCAATGCTGGCGGGGTTTTTGTCGGTGAGGACAGCATGGAAGCGCTTGGCGACTACCTGGCAGGTCCGAGTCATGTGATGCCGACGATGGGAACGGCACGGTTCTCGAGTCCAGTGAACGTGCGCGATTTTCAAAAAATTATTTCGGTCGTTGGTTTAAACCGTGCCACGCTGCTTAAAACTGCACCCGACGCTGCCAGATTCGCCAGGGCTGAAGGATTGGAAGCCCATGCTCGAGCGATAGAGGCTCGGTTGAAGTGATGACTATTTTGTTTGTGACAAATCAATAGATAATATACATATCATGTGATTTTATTCACGATTATGCGTGCGTGTGAAATAATTATTTGAAGAGCTTGTTCATAATGACCGCCTTCTGTTTCAATTTGCCCATGACAAACATCCCTCAAGCTGTGCTACTTGAGGGATTCTCTAGGCTGCTCGGGTAAGTTTTAACGGACATTAAACTTTAATAGCTTACGCTGCGGTATAGGCATTTAAAGCCAATCAAACTTTATCAAAACTTGAATTAAATCTCGGGTAGTGTCCTAACCCTGACTGATTCTAACTTTTGCTTCTAACGGCGCGTTATACACATCCACAAACCCACGCACTCGCAACTCATGCCGATCAACTCGCTTACTGAACGACAAGGTCTTCCGCACCAAGTTCGAGCACCTTTGACGCAACGTATTGTTAAACCGTTCCACATGCGCCGTCTCACCTGTTTCCTTCCCCACTGCATGATGTCGTTTGCTCGGCAAAACCACCCCGTAAGCATCCCAAAAATCCGTGTAACAC
>JANXTZ010000071.1 GCA_025352125.1 Deinococcales bacterium
TGGGAAGGCAACGCAGCACATTGAACGGTTTTATTGCACGTTGAGACAGCGGGTGTCGAGGTTGGTGCGTTCAAGTTTGGCGTTCTCGAAGAAGTTGGTGAATCATGTGGGTGCGATTTGGTTGTTCGTGCATGAGTACAATAGGAATTTGAAATTGTCCTGACTTATGAGGTACCACCCTCGAGCGCATAAACTTGACGAATATCGCATAAGGCTGTACACTCTTCTACATCACCGCCTCGAGGCGGAATTTTTTTTGCCTTCTTCAATTGCGGTTTCTTGGGTCTTTGGCATGACCGAACGCCGCAACCAGCGCCCGTTGGGAGTTGCTTGAGGCTGACCGCCTCGAGCCACAGGTTTTCCACGCAACAAGACCAGTTCAATGAAGGCTTGCATCTCGAGTCCGACGTAAGGCGAATGCTTGTGCTTCGAGTGCAGCATTTCTCTCTCGAGCGTCCAGGGTTTTGTGAGGTTCACCAGGATCAGGTCGGCATCTGCACCGATTTGGATTGCACCTTTTTGCGGGTACAGTCCAGCGATTTTTGCCGGGTTGGTGGAAAGTAATGTTGCGGCTCGCTCGAGGCTCAAACCGCGTTTTTGTCCCTCACTGAGCACGGCAACAACCAGGCTTTGAATGCCAGTGATGCCGCCCCAAGCCAGCCAGATGTTGTCATCCCCTTGGGTTTTGTCTTCGGTTGGGCACGGTGAGTGATCGCTGGTGATGCAGTCGATGCTGCCATTCAGAACCCGTTCCCAGAGTCCATCTTGACGTTTTGCATCGCGCAAAGGCGGCGCACACTTGGCTATCGGTCCAAGTCGCTCGAGGTCGGCGTCGGTGAACACCAGGTAATGGGCGCAGGTTTCGACGGTGACAATTTGCCCCGAGGCTCGAGCTTTTGTGATTTCGTCGATGCCTTCAGAAATGCTGGTATGCACAACATGCAACGGGCAGTTGGTGGTTTTGGCTTGGCGCAGTGCCGTGCGGATCGCCTCGAGTTCGGCGGCTGGTGAGCGGGCTTCATTCCAGGCAGCACGGTCTGTACGTCCCACTTTTTGCAAAGCTTCCGTGCAATCCCAGACCAAGCGGCTGTCCTCGGCATGAACTGCCAGAAAATGCCCGAGTGAGCCAATCTCGAGCATTCCTTGCTCTAAAATTTTGCCTTGGGTGAACTGAAAGGTTTCGTCTTTGATGTCCACCATGAAGGCTTTGAAACCAATAATCCCAGAAGCCGCCAAAGCGGGTAAATCCGTAAGGTTGTTGTCCACCAAGCCACCCCAGAGGGCATAATCGACGAATGATTGTCCGTTTGCCGCCTCGAGCTTGAGTTGCAATGCCGCAACGCTGGTGGTGGCTGGAATGGCGTTTAAAGGCATTTCGACAACCGTTGTCACTCCGCCTGCCGCCGCCGCCCTCGAGCCGTGCCACCAGCCCTCCCAGTGCGTGCGACCAGGTTCGGAGAAATGCACGTGCATGTCCACCGCCCCAGGCATCACGACCAGACCAGAGGCATCAATCATTTCATGACCCTCGAGTGGTTCGCTCGAGATGGCACGGATGACCCCGTTTGAAACGCCAATATTGGCAAGCCTCGAGCCGTCTGTTTGGACCACCAAACCGTTTTGTACGACCAGATCGAACATCATTTTTTCGCCACCGAATACGTGAAATTGGCTCGGGTTGCACTTTTGGGAATTCGGGTTTTCAAGGCTTGCTCGAGCGCGATGAGACCTCGAGTTTTGAGGCGGGCAAAAGGATTGCCCGCCTCAAACACTGCCAGTCCATCCAGTTTTATGCCCTCGGGCGCGAGCAGGGCGATCAACAGATGCTTGCCCGTCGGTTCGGGCGCGACAAACCACCAACCGCTGTCGGCTTGGGGAAAACGCCGCGTCTCCCCTGCCCAAGACCTCGAGTCGCCGTCGCCAAAACGGTTGGGAATCAAGAGATCGATCAGACCATCGGCGCGAACATTGAACAGATACAAAAAACCGTTTTTTGGAAAATGCACTTCTATAACAATGCGTTCGCCAAGTTTGTAAACAGCTTTTTCGGTTTTCAGGCTCAATCCAGCCGAAGCGCTCGAGGTTGAGCCAAGCATCAAGACCAGCAACGCTCGAGCCACCCAGCCAAATCTGGTTGATTCACGCACCAAGGTACAACCTTCTGACTTCATCATTGTTTTTGAGGTCTACAGAATCACCCTCGAGCGCCACGCGCCCAGTCTCGAAGACGTAAGCCCGACTCGAGAGGGTCAATGCCATGCGAGAATTTTGTTCGACCAGCACCACAGTCACGCCATCTTCACGGTTGACCGCCAGAATCGCCCGAGCGATTTCGCGCACGACTTGAGGCGCAAGTCCCAGGCTGGGTTCGTCGAGCAGCAACAACCTTGGACGTGCCATGAGCGCTCGACCCATCGCCACCATTTGCTGTTCGCCGCCCGAAAGCGTGCCCGCCAGTTGCTTCAGGCGCTCTTGCAGACGCGGGAAACGGGTACAGACCCGCTCGAGGTCAGCCGCAATTTCTTTGTTGCTGATACGTAAAAAAGCGCCCATCAGGAGGTTATCGCGCACGCTCATCAGTGGAAAAATGCGGCGTCCCTCGGGAACCATGCGAATGCCGAGTTCCGCAATTTTATGCGGCGGTGTGCCGTCAATGCGTTTGCCATCGAAAACAATTTTGCCCTGACTGAGCGCCACCATGCCCATCAATGCCCGCAAACTGGTGGTTTTCCCCGCGCCGTTGGACCCGATCAGCGCCACGATTTCGCCCTGCGCCGCATTCAAATTGACGTTTTCGATGGCACGAACGGTGTCGTAATTGACGCTGACGCCAGACCAGGCAATAAAACTCGAGCTTTGCGCTTCAAACCCCGAGTTCATCGTCTTCCTTTCCGAGATAGGCTTCAATCACCCGTTCGTCGTTCTGAATCTCGAGCGGCGAACCCTCAGCAATTTTCTTGCCGAAACTGACCGCCACAATTCGGTCAGACAAGCGCATCACGGCTCGCATGTCGTGCTCCACCAAGACCACGGTGATGCCAAGGTCACGGATACCACGCACCATTTGCACCGCACGGTCTGTCTCGTCTGGGTTCATGCCCGCGAAAGGTTCGTCCAGGAGCAAGACTTTGGGTTTTGCCGCCAGCGCCATCGCAATGCCGAGTGCCCGCAAATGACCGTGCGGCAGACTTCGCGCCGCCTCGGATTGCAACGCGCCCAAACCCAGAAACCCGAGAATCTGACTGGCACTGCTGCGAAAATCAATTTCATCCGATTTTGCTCGGGGACTGCCAGCAAAAATGCCCCAATTGCCCGCCTTGGACTGCAAGTGATGCGCGATCATCACATGCTCGAGCGCCGTCATCTCCTTAAAAATCGTGGTTTCCTGAAACGTTCTGACCACACCCAACCGCGCCACCACATGCTGCGGTTTGCCCGTGAGTGGCTGTCCCTCGAGCAATACCGTACCAGTGGTTGGCGTTTCTGCCCCAGCAATCAATTTAAAGAGCGTGCTTTTCCCCGCGCCGTTCGGTCCGATCACTGCCAGAATCTCGTGATTGAGGACGTTAAAACTGATGTCATTCACCGCCACCAAACCACCAAAACGCTTGGTTAAATTTTTCACCTCGAGAACCGGCATTCCGGTGCGCTCGAGGTTTTGCATTTGAGGCTCGAGGGTCGTCATGAAACGTTCGCTTTCTCGAGTGCATGTGTGCGCTTTGGCAGGCGCAAACTGAGCAAGCCATTGGGCAAGACCAGCATCGCCAGAATCATGATCGCGGCATAAGCCAGGGTTTGATACGCTCCCAAGGGTGCAAGCAATTGAAACCCGAGAAACAGCACGAGTGCGCCCAGCGCAGGTCCAAACACACTTCCCAAACCACCCAGAAAACAGTACAGCATGAAATTGGTGGAGTCTGTGACCGTGAACGAAGTTGGGTAAATGCTCTGCACAAACATGGTCAGCATTGAGCCGCCAACCCCACCAAAACCGCAGCACAACGAAAATGCCAAAACGCGATACGCAGAAACGTTCACCCCAAAACTCGAGGCGAGCGCTTCATCTTGCTGCAACGCCCGAAAGACACGTCCAAGCCGGGTGTTCGTGATGCGCCAGACCGCCAGCGTTCCCAAAATCAACAACACCGCCGCGAACAGATACAACTCGAGATACGAATTTTCGCCCTGAAACGGGGTTGGAATGTTGAGAATGCCACTTGCACCACCCGTTACGCCCGTCGCGGTGAGCGCAACAAGACGCGTCGCCTCAGTTAATGACAGTGTCAGCATCGAAAAATACACGCCGCGAAGACGCAAAATTGGCAGTCCAATCAATGCCCCCAAAAGCGCCGCACCCACACCACTGGCAAGAATGCACAACCAAAACGGCACGCCAAAACGCGACGCCAAAATCGCCGTGATGTACCCGCCGATCAGCCCAAACGCACCCTGCGAAATGTTGATGCGTCCGATTGAGAACGTCAACCACACGCCCAAACTCATAAATCCAAGAATCGCAGCGTTAATCAAGACGGTCATGGAGTAACTCGAGGAACGAAACACGAGCGGGACGATGACCAGAACGAGAAATAGGGCAAGACCGATTTTAAGGCTCGAGCTTTTCATGCGAGTACCTGCAAGATTTTTGCTTTGAGAATGGAAGCTCGAGCTTGCCCACCCTCATCCCCGACCCTTCTTGACCATAAAACGCACCTTCGGGCACGGTCGCTTCTCCCGCCGTGCGGGAGAAGCGAGTTTTGAGGCTGTGTTGTATGGCAGAAATAGAAGCTCGAGAAACCAATCACTTTATTTATTTCGGAATCCCAGAACCCTCTCCCAAAAGCGGGAGAGGGTGGCGAGCTTGCGAGTCGGGTGAGGGCTTCAAGCGCGTGAAACTCGAGCTTTTCGGTATGCGACTTAGGGCTTTGGTTCACGTTTAACCCCATCGTTTCCCCATCAAACCTTGAGGTCTGAAGAGTAAAAAAACGATCAGACCGACAAGAATCGTCAGGTAGGGTAAGCTTCCTGGCATCAGGTAATAGCCAATTGCTTCGGCAAACGCGAGCAAAAACGCGCCAGCGATAGCGCCTGAGACAACGCCGGCGCCGCCAATCATGATCATGGTGAAAGCCTTGATGCTGGCGAAACTGCCCGCGCCGGCATTGACGGCTTCGGTGGTGACGAGCAAACCGCCCGCCAGTCCTGCCAGCATCGCGCCAAGCGCAAATCCCAGTGCAGAGTACCTCGAGACATCGACACCGTGCGCGGCAGCAGTTTCGCGGTCCTGGGCGATGGCACGTAACGCCCGACCTGGACGGGTGTACTGGATGAATGCCAGAAAACCTGTGGCGAGGGCAATGGCAATGAAGAACACCAGCACGCGCCGCCAGGGAATGTACGCGCCAGCAAATTGCCATACGCCAGAAACCACATCTGGAACGCCGCGCTGTTTTTCACCAAAGACCACCAGTGCCACACTGTCCAAGAGCAGCGCCGTGCCGACTGCCAGCAGCATGGTGGTCTCTTCGCGGTTGCTGCGGCGCATGACGGGACGAAACAAGAACCGTTCAAACAAAAATCCGATGGCGGCAACCACCACGGCACTGGCGGCAAGTGCGATTGGGTACGGAACATGCCATTGACCAAAAACGTAATACGTGACAAAACCACCAAACACGTACATTTGACCATGCGCGAAATTCATGACGTTCATGATCGCAAAAATCAGTGTGATGCCCAGCGCCATCAGCATGTAGGTCGAGCCGAGCAGTAAACCATTGACAATCACTTGGGTCATGTTTTCAGCCTCGAGATTGGGGTTGAACTCGAGGTTTCTCGAGTACGGAATATCAATTCTGGATTTTTGAAAGTATACCTCGAGCAAAACACGGGCGGGAACATGGCATTCCCACCCGTGCCTGGGAGGTGAACAGCTTTATTCGACGCTGCCGACGAAGAGTGTCGAAAATGTACCCATCTTGAATTCGTTGACGACCATCGGCACACCAATTTGGCGAGGTTGTTTGAAGTACGCGCTGCCGACAAATTTAAGTGGTTTGGTTTCTTTCAAGAACGGGTTTTTGATGTTGAACGTTGCCATCGTTTTCTTGAATTCGCTGACATCGTTCACGGCTTTGGGATTTTGTTGCATCACGCGCAAAATCATCTCGAGGGCATAAACTTTCGTGCCAGCCTCGTCGTTCCACTCGCCGACTTTTTTGCTGTACGCGGCAATGAAATCTTCCATGTACTTGCTGCGAATTTGCGCGTTGCTCGCACCACCGACGCTGATGAAACCATCGGCGGCGCTGCCCGCAACCTCTTGGAGGACTTTGGCATCCTGGGCGGTTTCGGTGCTGAACAAGCCCTTGTAACCGAGTTCTCGAGCGGTCTTAATCAAGAGCGGCGCATCGGCTGGAGCAACACCCGAGAGCACAATCAAATCTGGGGCTTGCGGCACGAGGCTCGAGAGCACGGGGTTGAAGTCGGTGGTGCCAGCCTCGTAGGTGGCTTCGCTGGACATGATTTTCAAACCGAGCGCGGTTGCCGCCTCGAGTCCCTCTTTGCGCTGGTTGAGCGGGTCGGCTTCGTTGCGAGCCAGGAACGCGATGGACTTCACGCCTTTTTTGTCTTTGAGGTATTTGTAAATGACTGGACCTGCCTGATAACTGGCAATCATGCCTAGCACGCTGTTGCCGCGCGGAGGCAAGTAGAGGTCTTTGTTGAACGCATACGGGAAGTTCATGGCTTTGGCTTTTTCGACCACTGGCACAATCGCGCCCGCCGTGGTGTCCACATTTGGTCCAATGATGTACTTGATGCCCATGCCCGTCAGCTTTTCGGCGTTGGCAACGCTGATTTTCGGGTCGTTCTTGTCGTCAAGCCCAACCACTTCGATCTTGTACTTTTTACCCGCGATCAACCAACCACCTTTGGCGTTGATCATGTCGGCGGTGGTTTCGGCACAGTATTTGTTGACCAGTCCCCATGAGGCGGCAGGTCCACTCATCACGCCGTTCACGCCAATTCTGATCACAGGGTCAGCCGCACTGGCGCTGATTCCGAGTGCGATCACACCACCAGCAACCATGAGCGTCGATGCAATAAAACCGAATTTATGTTTTGCCATCCTGATCATCCTCCTCCGGAAAAATAGACGTTTTCCCCACAGCCTCTAAAAATTTAGATCACCGTGCGAATCACAACCATTCCCTGAAGCCTGCTGGCTCTTGAATTTCATATTGCACCAGGATTGTTCACAATGTCAAGAGGAGTCGGAATGCAGTGTCGTAAAAATAAGCAACAAATAACAGATTTAGCTCGAGTTAAAGTAGGATAGTGGGATTTTAATTGTCATGTGTTCATGATTTTTATAACATTTTGCAAACAGATAAAAATCCGCCAGTTTGGACGTGGTATCATCACATCGTCGATGACACAACCCTCAAAGCCCAAATCAAACGGCACACCATCCGCCCAAAAGCCAAGCGTGACCATTGCCAAAAAAATCGGTCCTACCAGCGAAATCCGCAACGGTCTTGCGATTGACCAAAAAATTTTTGACCGCATTCAACGCGCCATCTTTGAACAGCGCCTGCCACCAGGCACGCAACTGACCGAAGAACGCCTGAGCGAGGTCTTCAAGGTTTCTCGAGGGCGAATCAGACGGGTTTTGTTGCGCATGACCGAAACCAAAGCCGTAGTCATGCACTCCAACCGAGGCGCGTTCGTGACACAACCCACACCCAAAGAAGTCCATGATGTCTTTGTGACACGTCGGATTCTCGAGGCGCAAGTGGTGCGCGAAGCCAGCAAACGCCTGACGACCAAAGACCATTTAAAACTCGAGCATCACCTTGATCTCGAGCGTGAAGCCCACGAGCAAAACCAGACGCACACCGCAATTCGCTTGACTGGCGAATTTCACCTCTTGCTTGCCGCCATCGCGGGAAATGCCACGATCAGCCGCTTTCTTGCCGATCTGGTCGCACAAACATCACTGGCAATGGCGCTATACGGCGACCCGACGCACCCAGCCTGCGCGGAAGACGAACACGAAATGTTGCTCGAGGCGTTGGGGACAGGTGACACCAAAAAGGTGCTCGAGTTGATGGATGCGCACCTTGCCAGCATTGAGAACTGGTTGCGGTTTGTGCCGTTTCAACGCAAAACTGTGAATTTTCTTGAGGTGTTCTCGAGCGGAGAAGGAAAAATCTGAGATTGAATTGTTTTTGAACTCGACTGATTTTGGCAACCCACAAATCGACGGCAGGTCAATTCAAAAAAACTCAAAATCATTTCATACACCAGAAGCATAACCCTCGAGTGTCCGATGTGCTGGCGAGTAAAACCCCAACACGATACGGTTTTTACCGATGCCTTGCTCGAGAAATTCATCGACAAATTCCAGTTCGGTGTTGTTCTCTTCAATCCAAATCAAATCACCACGAATTGTGAAATGAACCATGACATGGTAGACACGTTTTTCGTTTTGCCAACCCTGCATTAAAAGTTGGTAATGGTTGTTTTGGGTGTCAAAAATAAATTCGTACTCGATGCCCCTGGTGTGCCATTCCTGAATGGGTTCAAAAATATTCCAGATGGCTTTTTGCTCTGGAGTCATTTGTTCGTATGAAATCAAACTTTTTAGGATTGCCATGTCAGCTCCTCCGTCTGTGGGTCAAAAATTAAAAGCTTGATTTGCAAACGATTTACAGAACGTCTTGCCAATTCGGTGATGAAGAAAGTTTGAAAAATGTCAATCGGAACGGCTAAAAACAACTGACGTTCGGAGTGGTATTCCTCGAGGTTGACGCGGTAATTCATGTATTGTCCAACGGCGGTATGAAACGCTTGCACAAACGAAATTTGACCAAACACTTTAATTTCAACTGCAATTTTCTGGTTTCCTTGTTCAGCAGCCAGAATTTGTTCTGCACCGAGATCAATTTGCAAATCGGTTTTACCGATGTTCATGACAAACGGATCATCTGTGACCACCCATCCCGCTTTTTCAAGCGCGGTTCTGACCACAAAATGATATTTGTCTCGAACCATAATTCAGTATATCGCGTTGCTATTAAAGCTTGTCTGATGGCATCCAAAAGGGAAAACAGAAAACTGTTCTCCCCTGTTCGTCGCTCGAGTTTTAAGAAAAGTCTTTGATTGCGGTCATGACCAAATCTGTCCTGGTCACGTTTTTGGCAATCATGCGTTCAATCAATTGGGTTTTTTGCGCCCTCGAGAGCGGCAACCACAACGCCACTTTTTCTTGACCATGTTCAAATCGGTATTCGCCGCCGTTGACTTCATCTGCCAGTATCGCGTTGTCTGAAATCATGGTTTCCCCCTCGAGTTTGAGAAATTCTACGAGTATGGATTTGAGTATCCGCCATTCCCGACCAACTTTTCGTGCTTTGAGTTCTCCCGTAAGAAGTGGTTCGAGAATATTTCGTATTGGTGCTAAAAAATGGGCATGAGTCAAATTGAAGTTGAACAGGCTGCGCTACAACTCTCAATCAAAGACCGAGCTTCGCTTGCACAGAAGTTGCTCGAGAGCATTGAGCAACCCAATGAAAATGAACTCCAGGAGTTATGGCTTGTTGGAATTGGTGAACGCATCAAACGTGTGGAACGTAATGAGGATAAATTGATTCCATTTGCACAAGCGCTGGCACAAGCCAAAGCCGTGATCGCCAAAACCAATGCTCGAGATTAGCGTTTTATCTGACGAAGCCCTTGAAGAATACCTGGCGGTTGTTGGATATCTCGAGGCACAAAGTCAAGGTTTAGGCGAACGGTTCAATGCCGCTTTTCAAAAAGCCCTGGAGATGCTCTTGGTAATGCCTGAAATGGGTCGAGATTTACACCGATTTGACGCACGCCATTTGAACCTTCAAGGTTTTCCTTATCACCAGTACATCACAAACGCAGTCCGTATTGGATCAACCGATTGATTTAAGTTTAGTTGCAACCAACTCAAAACTTAAACCCCAGCCAACGCCTGCTCGAGATCACCAATCAAATCATTAACGTTTTCAATCCCAGTTGAATACCGCACCAAAGCCTCTGGAATGCCCATCGCCGCCCGTTCCTCGAGTGTGCATTCAACATGGCTGGTCGTGGCTGGCGGTCCAACAATGGTTTCGACACTGCCCAGGTTGGCGGCACGATGGGCGAGTTTCAAACGTGGCAACACGGTTTTCACCGTCTCGTAATCGCCTTTCATGACAAAGCTCATCATGCCGCCAAAACCTCGCATTTGACGCCTCGCAACCTCATGCTGTGGGTGAGACTCGAGTCCTGGGTAATACACGCGTTCGATGGCGGGGTGTGCCTCGAGCCAATGTGCAATTTTCAGAGCGCTGGCGTTTTGCCGCTCGATGCGCAGGTCCAAGGTTTTCATGCCGCGCAGCAACAAATACGCCGCGAACGGATCGAGTGCCGCGCCAGTGATTTCGCGGTAATGGTAAACCTGCTGCACCAATTCTTGGCTGCCACAAATGATGCCGCCAAGCGCGTCGGCATGACCGCCCAGAAACTTGCTGGCGCTGTGAAGCACAATGTCAGACCCAAGCCCGAGCGGATTTTGATTGATCGGCGTGGCAAACGTGTTGTCGGTCACGACAATTGCGCCCACGGCATGACCGGCGCGGGCGAGCCTTTCAATGTCGATCACCTTCAGGGTCGGGTTGGTTGGCGTCTCGAGGTACAGGATGTTGCAGCCTTTTTGAATCTCGAGTTCGATGGCGGCAAAATCCGTGGTGTCGAGCAGCGCGACCTCGACCCCCATTTTGGGCAGAAATTCGGTGAAGATTTTGTTCGTTCCGCCGTAAGTGTCCTTGACCGAAACCACACGGTCGCCAGGTTTTAAAAACGCGAACAAGGTGTTTGACACGGCTGCCATGCCACTGGCGAAACTGGTCGCCGCCTCGCCACGCTCGAGAATCCGAACTTTTTCCTCAAAGGCGTGAAGGGTTGGATTGGTGTTGCGGCTGTAAATATGCCCTGGTTTGTGACCAAGTGCAACGTCCAGCCATTCGTCCAAGCCGTCGTAACCAAACGCAACGCTCTGTACGATGGGCACTTGGGTTGCCCCTTCGACCAAGTACGCGTCCTCGCCCGCCCAGAGTGCTTGCGTGGCGCGGGAAAACTGCTGGATGTCTCGAGGAGATTTCATGATGCAATACTACTTGAATCTTGCCCTGAAGCTCCCAAAGGCGTTAGAATCTCGAGCATGTCGCAGTTGAACAACCGATATTATTCCCCAATGACTTTTCTGGTCTGAGGGTCCGAGCTTGCCTTTTCTCGCCCCGACAACTCGGGGCGTTTTCTTTGAAACGAGGATTTTATGTCAAATTTAAGTGTTGAACAACAAATGGAAATTATTTCACGCGGCGCGGTGCAGATCACGCCGATGGATTCGCTGCTCGAGAAATTAAAATCAGGGCGACAATTGACGATCAAACTCGGGTGCGATCCGAGCCGTCCTGATTTGCATTTTGGTCACGCGATTGTGCTGAAAAAAATGCGCCAATTTCAGGATTTGGGGCATAAAGTCATCTTGATTATTGGCGATTTTACGGGCATGATTGGCGACCCGAGCGGCAAGAGCAAAACCCGTCCTGCGCTTTCGCTCGAGCAAACCCGCGAGAACGGTAAATCTTACCTCGAGCAAGCCACCATCATTTTGGATGCCGACCCGAGCAAGCTCGAGATTCGTTACAACTCCGAGTGGCTGGAGGCACTGAATTTTGAGGACGTGATTCGGCTTGCCGCCAAGTACACCGTGGCGCAAATGCTGACGCGGGAAGATTTCAGCAACCGTTACAGCAACAGCACGCCGATCAGCTTGCACGAACTGATGTACCCGCTCGCGCAGGCTTACGACAGCGTGGCAATCAAAGCCGATGTCGAACTGGGCGGTACAGATCAAACTTTTAATTTGCTGGTCGGACGTGACATTCAAAAAGAGTACGGACTCGAGCCTCAAGTGGTGCTGACCACACCATTGCTGGTAGGTTTGGACGGCGTTGAAAAAATGAGCAAAAGCCTGGACAATTACATCGGCATTTCAGAACCCAGCGACGTGATGTTTTCCAAACTGATGAAAGTTCAAGACCCGCAACTCGAGCAGTACATCACGCATTTCACGAAACTTGATGTGAGTGAAACACTGGCATTGGGCGCAGTTCAAGCGCACCGTGTCATGGCTCGAGCGATAGTAAGCGATTTTCATGGCACTGACACGGTGCAAGCCGCCGAGGAACGTTACGACAACGTGGCAAAAGGTGGTGTGCCAGACCAGATGAAAGAAATTATTATTTCAAAACCCGAGGCTCGAGAAGAGGATGGTTTGTTTTGGGTTGTGAAACTTGCGGTCTTGGCTGGGTTTGCCGCCAGCAACGGTGAGGCACGGCGCTTGATTCAAAATCGTGGTTTGAAACTGAACTCTGAAGTTGTGAGTGACGATAAACTTCATGTTGACCTCGAGGAAGCCATTGTGCTGCAAAAAGGCAAGAATGATTTTTTGCGCCTCTCTCGAGGTTCCTAAAATGACTGGAGTTGACTGTTCATGACCGATTCTCACGCCGAAATTGTCATTTGCGGGGCGGGCATCGCTGGCATCGCCACCGCGTACTTTCTTGCCGTCAAAGCCAAAGTTCAAAACGTGGTGCTGCTCGAAAGGGACACGCCACTTGCCATGACCAGTGACAAATCCACCGAGTGTTACCGAAATTGGTGGGGCGGCATTGACAACGCCATGGTCGGTTTGATGAACCGCAGCATCGACTGGCTCGAGGTGATCGCCAAAGAGACTGACAATCAGATTCATCTGAACAGGCGCGGTTATCTGTACGCCACCAGCGACCCGAATCAAATTCCCAAAATGCGTCAGGCTGCCGAAATTGCCGAAAAAAACGGCGCGGGAAAACGGCGCATTCACGACTCGAGCGAATCAAATTACACGCCAGCTTCGGCGCACGGATTTGCGGATGGACTTGACGGCACAGACCTGATTCTCGAGCCTGAAATTATTAGAACGCACTTTCCAGAACTGAATGACAACGTGATCGCGGTACTTCACGCACGGCGTTGCGGTTGGTTCAGCGCTCAACAACTGGGCATGTACTTGCTCGAGCAAGCCAAAGCGCACGGCGTGCGGTACATTCGCGGCGAGGTGACGGGCGTCGATGTTCTCGAGAATGCCGTGCAGGGTGTGCAAGTCACTCGAGATGCCCAGACATTCACGCTTGCGACTTCCAAGTTTGTCAACGCCGCAGGACCACTGCAAAACCAAATCGCCAATATGCTCGGACTCGAGCTTCCCATCATCAACGAACGCCATGCGAAGTTGTACTTTAACGATCACCTTGGCGTGATTCCACGCAACGCGCCGATGCTGATTAACCTAGACGAAGCGTACTTGCCCTGGGCAGATGATGAACGCGAAGTCCTCGAGTCTGACGAGAGCACGCGCTGGCTGTTGGGTTCGTTTGGTTCGGGGGCGCACTGCCGCCCTGAAGGTGGAGACTCGAGCAAGAATGTTCTGATGCTCTGCAATTACCACACCCAAGCCACCGAACCGACTTTCCCAATTGTTCACGACCCCGAAGCCCCAGAAATCGCTTTACGCGCCATGAGCCTGCTTGTGCCAGGCTTAAAACGGTACTTTGAGCACACGCCAAAACCAGTCATGGACGGCGGGTATTACACCAAAACGCCAGAGAACCGACCGCTTATTGGTGAACTGGCTGTCAAAGGCGCATACATCATCGGGGCGATGGGTGGATTTGGACTGATGGCGGCTTGCGGCGCGGGAGAACTGTTAAGCGCACACATCACCAAAGCATCACTGCCCGATTACGCTCGAGCTTTCCTGCCTTCAAGGTACGAAGACCCTGAATACCAGCGCCTGCTCGAGACTTGGGGGGATGTGGGACAGCTTTAAGCTCGAGCCATAACTTCTGTCACGTTCTTTAAATCCTTGTGCGGGTTAAACTCTTTTTCGATGATCGTAAACCTCGTGATTGCTTTGGTTTTGCTGGTGTGGCTCGCGTACTGGTTGCGAGCCTATTTCGCGCCATTGCAGCGCATGTGGCGGCAAGCTCGGGGCATGTATCAAATGTTCACCCAAGCCAGAACCATGCTGAAAGACATCAACGCCAATCGGAACTTCCCAAACTCGAGGAACAGCACGGCATCTCGAGGGAAGGTTGTGGATGTAACCGCCAAGAACGAACTGAAAATTGTTTGCCCCGTCTGCAATGATGCGCTGACCGACGCACAAGTGCTGGCGTTGCGCTCGAGGAGCTTGCGTTGCCCTGGGTCGAGTCGGGTGTCTCGAGATTGCCCATTTTACGGTGGTCGAGATTTAAATTAACTTGTTTTGCCACCGCCGTGCATGTCCTCGCCAGCTTGGGTCAGGCGTTGCACCAGCAAAATCGGAATCATGGTGACAAAAATCACGAAAATGGCGACCACGTTGGTGATCGGGCGATCCCTGGGACGGAAAAGTTCGGAGTAAAACCAGATCGGCAAGGTCATTTCTTGTCCTGAGGTAAAAGTCGTGACAATCACCTCATCGAACGAGAGCGCAAAAGACAGCAAGCCACCAGCAAGCAGCGCGGTGGCAATATTTGGCAGCACCACAAACCGAAATGTTTGCCAAGCGTCCGCACCAAGGTCAGAACTTGCCTCGAGTTGACTGTGGCTGATGCGTCTAAACCGTGCGACCACGTTGTTAAACACGGTGACAATGCAAAATGTGGCGTGACCAATCACCACGGTCAACACCCCAGGCTCGAGGTTGGCACGACGGATGCTCGAGAGCAGCGCGATGCCCGTGACGATTCCTGGCAGGGCAATTGGCAGAATCAACAGCAGCGTGATGACTTCCTTGCCCCAGAATTTGGCGCGGTACATGGCGGCGGCGACCAGCGTGCCGAGCAGCATGGCAATGCCTGTTGCCATGACCGCCACTTTGACGGACAACCACATGGCAGCCCAGATATCGCTTCTGGCGGCGGCGGCACCGAACCACTTCAAGGTCAGTCCTGGCGGTGGAAATTGGTAGGTGCGGTCTTCGGTGGTGAAGGCGTAGAGCACGATGATAAAGAGTGGAAAGTGCAAGAACAGAAGTGCGAATCCAGCCGCAATTCGCAAACCGATGGATGGTTTGCTCATGATGTACCTCGAGTCATCTCGAGCTTCAATTTAGAGCGCATCGAACGCCCCCAAGCGTTTGGCTACCGCCAGGTAAATGCCGATCACCACAATTGGCACGAGGCTGAAGGCGGCGGCGAGCGGAATGTTGCCCGCGTTGCCTTGCTGGGTGTAAACCATCTGACCAATAAAATATCCTGGAGCGCCAACCACACCTGGAATAATGTAGTCGCCCAAGGTGAGTGAAAACGTGAAGATGCTTCCCGCTGCAATTCCTGGAACAGTCAGCGGCAACAACACGCGCCAGAAGGTTTGAGCAGGTTTCGCGCCAAGGTCGCTCGAGGCTTGCAGCAAAGACTTTGGCACACGCTCGAGGCTGGCTTGAATCGGCAAAATCATGTAGGGCAGCCAAACGTAGACGAACACCAGAAACATGCCCAGGTAACTCGAGCTGAGGCTTGTGCCGCCAATCACGGGAAAGCCCAGAATCCAATCCAGAGCGCCATGAAGCCCAAGAGCGTTCAAGAACCAACTGATGACGCCCTCTTTGGCGAGGATGAGTTTCCAGGCGTAAACCCGCACCAGGTAACTGCTCCAGAGTGGCAGCAGCACCAGCAAAATCCAGATGGCTTTGGTATTTCCTTTGGTGTGAAACGCCATGAAATACGCAATCGGAAAGGCAATCAAGGCACAGGCAAGGGTCACAACAATACTCATGACAAAAGTACGTTGCACGATGTCAATGTTGCTGCTCGAGGTGAACAGTTGTTGCAGGGTGGAGAGGGTCAGATCGTATTTGATTTGTCCAGTGAAATCATCGAGCGAGTAAAAACTGTAAAACAATAAATTCAGCAGCGACCCAAGGTAAATAATACCCATCCATAAAAGTGGCGCAATCAGTAGCAGCACCAAACCGAGCACGGGGCGACCATGCAAGAAACCCAGCGCACGACCCAAAAAACTGCCTCGCGTTTTCGGGGCTGTCATACGGCTTCCTCGAGTTTGCGCAAACTGCTGTCCTGCCACTCGAGCGTAATTCTTGCGCCGCGCTCAAACGTTGGAGAGGTGCTTTGCATGGTGGTGAGGCATTCATTGCCAACCCGCACCTCGAGCCGCGTTAAAGACCCCAAAAAGTGAATGTCCAAGAGTTCGCCCTGCAAGCGGTTCGCGCCGATTTGTGAACCCTCGAGTACCGCAATGTTTTCGGGGCGCAGGGCGTACATGCCAGTTCGTCCAATTAAATTTCCTGGAATCACGTTGGCGCTGCCGACAAAACGCGCCACAAATTCGGTACGTGGCGAATCGTACAAGGCTTTGGGCGAGTCGAGTTGTTCAATTTTTCCGTTGTTAAAAACCGCCACGCGGTCAGACATCGACAGTGCCTCGCCCTGGTCGTGCGTGACAAAAATAAAGGTGATGCCCAACCCGCGCTGCAAGGCTTTCAGTTCAATCTGCATTTCCTCACGGAGTTTCAAATCGAGCGCCCCAAGTGGTTCATCGAGCAACAAAATCTTCGGGCGGTTCACCAGCGCTCGAGCCAATGCCACCCGTTGCCGTTGACCACCAGAAAGTTGCGCGGGTTTGCGCATTCCAAAACCCGTTAATTTCACCGCCTCGAGCATCGCATCTGCCCGTTTGACGCGTTCGGTTTTTGCCACACCACGCACCATCAAGGCATAACCCACATTCTCGAGCACGTTCATGTGCGGAAACAGCGCGTAATCTTGAAACACCGTGTTCAACTCGCGCTGATACGGCGGCAAGCGGCTGGCATCCGTCCCAAACAAACTGATCTTGCCAGCACTCGGACGCTCGAAACCACCAATCAGCCGCAAGCACGTGGTCTTGCCGCTGCCGCTCGGACCCAGCAAACTGAAAAATTCTCCGGCTTTAATCTCGAGGTTGACGTGATCCACCGCCCTGGTTTCTTTGGGTGGTATGCCGAAGGTGCAGACCACATCCTCGAGTTTGACGGCGGTGTTCGGAACAGAATTGGTCATAAGATGAAACCTCAAAAATTGGAAAAACTGAAATCAAAAAGCAAACTCGAGTGACCTTCTCCTAATTGAACAAGAATTCCAGAAACAGTTTTCGCATCTCAAGATTTGCATAAAGTTCCCTTCTCCCGATGTTGGGAGAAGGGTTAGGGATGA
Source organism: Deinococcales bacterium (assembly GCA_025352125.1). GTDB lineage: Bacteria > Deinococcota > Deinococci > Deinococcales > JAAFIG01 > JANXTZ01. The sequence goes on from JANXTZ010000071.1 coordinate 17,319, forward strand.
GGGTAGCCCACGCACTGGCTTGAACGATTTTTGCGTTGATCTCGAGTTTAAATCACATTTCTCGAGCTTGGATATTTAAACTATTTCCCGCCCATGATCGCCACGTAATCCGACACCCAACGGTTGTATTGCACGCATTTGGTCTGGCTCAGGCAAGCGGAGGTTGGGGTTTTCCAGAATTTGATTTTGTTGAAGTTGCCGTACCCGTTGGTCTTGCAACCGTCTTTACCCAGCAAATCGCTGGCGGTGCAGGCGGCAGGCACGGCGGGCACACTGCCGAACCAGGCGGCGACATCGCCCTGAACTTTGGCGTTCAGGCTGTGCTCCATCCACTGGTAGGCGCAGTTCGGATGTTTGGCTTTGCTGCCCATCATGGTCGTGTCTGCCCAGCCTGTCGCGCCTTCAACGGGTACGGTGCTGGCAATTTTTTGTTTGTTGGCTTGCAGGGTGTTGACCTGGAATGGCCACGAGCCGCTGGCGACAATGCCCTCGTTGGTGAAGTCTTGCACTTGAACGTTCGCATCGTGCCAGAAACGTTGAATCAGTGGACGTTGCGCACGAAGCACCTCGAGCACTTTGGCATACTGGGATTCTGTCAATTCATAAGGGTCGATGATGCCGAGACTCGGATTCTTTTTCATCAGGTACAGCGCGGCGTCGGCAATATAAATTGGTCCGTCGTAAGCTTGAACGCGCCCCTTGTTGCTTTTGCCGTCGGGTAGGTTTTGTTCTTCAAACACCACGCTCCAGGAGGTTGGAGCAGTCTTGAAAACGTCGGTGTTGTACATCAGAACGTTTGGACCCCATTGATACGGTGTGCCGTAATGAATGCCGTTAATCGTGTGCCATGCGGCACTTTGCAGGCGCTTGTCGATTTTGGCATAGCTCGAGATCAATTTGGTGTTGATGGGTTGCACGGTCTTACCCACAATCAAGCGCAAGCTGGCGTCGCCTGATGCGGTCACCAGGTCGTAGACGCCTTGGTTCATGAGTGTGACCATCTCATCGGATGTGCCTGCGGTTTTGACATTGACTTTGCAATTGGTTTTCTTTTCAAAAGCGGTCACCCAGTCGTAAGCCTTGTCCGAAGCGCCACGTTCGATGTAACCGGGCCAGGCGACAATATCGAGCCGTCCTTCGCCTTTACCAAGTTTGGTTGTACCGCTCTGCGCAATGGCTGATACTCCAATGACTCCAAGTATGACTGCCAATAGAACGCCAACTGTCTTCACCATTTTGACTCCTCCTCAGAGTGTTTGAACTGTGTATCGAATGGCAGTTTAACCCAAATCTCGAGCGCTGGTTATCAGTTTGAAATACGCTTCAACTCGAACTTTGCAACATAAGGTACCCTGATTGCCAGTTCACATTCCGTTTGTGACTGCCAAAGCGAACAATGAAGCATGCGTCTTAATCTCAAATCCATCTCGTGTCCGAGCGCGTAGACGTTGAATACCCATTGATTCCAACTGCGAATTTACTGTCTCA
>JANXTZ010000072.1 GCA_025352125.1 Deinococcales bacterium
TGAGACAGTAAATTCGCAGTTGGAATCAATGGGTATTCAACGTCTACGCGCTCGGACACGAGATGGATTTGAGATTAAGACGCATGCTTCATTGTTCGCTTTGGCAGTCACAAACGGAATGTGAACTGGCAATCAGGGTACATATCAGTGCTGCATTTCGGGCAGGTTGAATGAGTTTGTGTGCTGGTGAGGGTAACACGAACGGTTTGAACGCTTGCATCGACCTGCTCGAGGTGAAAGTTTTTGAAATTCTCAAGCAACTGGAAAATGAGTTCTTGGTCATTCATGAACGTATTGCACTACTCGGACATGAGTGCAACAAAATTAACGAAGAGCCCAATATTGGGGTTCACTCCAAGGTCCGCCCAGCCCCTCGAGCGATCCACCAGGGTTACCGAATACGGCACCAACGCGAGGCTCATAACGCCAGGTGCAGGCGCAACGCTTGGTCGAGTTGACGCATCAACTCCGCTGGTAAGATGCCAATCGCGTTTGCCTGTAAGCGGTTGGTGCTGAGCGCCCGAACCTGTTCCGCCTGGGCTTTGCTGTCATACTCGAGTCCCACCAGCTCGGCAGGAACCAGCACCTGAAAGGCGTAAACCCGTTCGGTCTGGGTGGTCAGTGGCACGACCGTCACCATGCCCGCGCCGCGCTCTTCAACCACCTGGTTTGAGGCATCATTGCTCACGATCACCACCGGTCTTTGTTTGTTCGCCTCTGAACCCTTGACCGGCTCGAGGTCGGCGATGTACACCTCGCCGCGCCTCAACGCCTGACCGATCCCGGCTTTTTGGTTTTCAACGCCTGACCTGAGTCTGGCTCGAGACCGTCTGCCAGGCTCGAGTCCCAATGGATTTCTTCGCCTGCATCCTTCCACTCCTGGTAGGCGGCAGCGTACTGGTGTTTGAGTTCCTCCTGTTGCAGCAACTCGAGCGCCCGGTCCACGACTTCGGATTTGGTTCGCACGGCGTGGCTGGTCTGGTATTGCTCGATAAAGCTGATTCTGGTCGGGTCAAGGCTGACACTGAGTTTCGTAACATTCATGCGAAGAATCATACTCAATATTTCGGCGAATATTCAAGCAACAGTTTGGCGTTATTGAACTTGAAGTGAGGGTAAAATGGTCTACTCAGAGTGAAAACGCAATGTGCCACCCAGATGCTAACGAATACGTGACTGACAACAAATAAAACTCAGATTTTTTTCTCAGCGATTTCTTCAGAAATGGTGTTCCGCAATTCCAACCGTCTCGACTGATACGCTTTGCTTGTGTAGAACGTAAATGACACCATCCTTGTAGCAATTTACCGTTGGCTACGCATTCGTCTTGGACAAGAGAACAATTTTGGATTTTAGGTTGTCGAAACCCTTTCTGGAGGTGCTCAAATTTGCCGAAGGTCTGGCTGCAAGTCACATGGTCATTTCTAGCCCATTTTTGTATTTCGGTCATCCGATGGTCGCACAACGAGAGCCAAAGGATTAAACGATCACATCGGCAGGGCGCACGAAACCCCAAACACCGTGATCGCTTGAGCTTCAAATATTGGATGTCAAATCGTGATCGAAATCATCTGCGATAACAACCCATTGCCCTTGCTCAAGTTGGTGAAATCTTTCGACACTGAATTGGTTCGCATAAGCCTCGATACCGGTCTTGCGAGCTTGATGCACGAAATTGGTGCACCAACCGCCGACCTAATGTGTGCTTGACGCGGGCGAGTCCCGCGAACATGCGCGCCTGCAAGACAACGACGGTCAACAGGATCGGCACTGGAATTCTGGGCGCGACAGCATCAACCGGTAAGCGTCTTCAGAGAAACTCGAGTACAAACCTATTTTGGTTTTCGAGGTAGGCGACGCGGATGTGATGCCAGCTTTTGATTGATCTTTCAACGGGTTGCTCGTTAACCAGAATTTTTGAATCCTTCCCTTTTCTCGGCGCACAAGCTGAAAACGGTCGCGCTTTTTTGATGGTTCGAAGATTTCAATCTTGTGGCAAATCGTCGAGCAAATTGCGGCGCAAGTCTTCCATCTCGAGTTCAAGTCCCAACTTTTCGAGATAACCTTGGGCGCCGCCGTATTGGGTTTGTAAATGCGCGAGGGTGTTTTGCATGGTGCTGGGTTCTGAAGTCAGAAGTTGGTTGTACCAAGCCAGGCTGTAGCCTTTGGCAATCGCCTCTTCGCGCAAGGTTTCGAGCAGGGGTTGAATGTAGCTTGAGGTCAGCGCGTAATCTTCAATGATCTGATCGTCTGAAACCTCGAGTGCACCAAGGATGAGCGCAGCAATCAAACCCGTGCGGTCTTTGCCCGCAGTGCAGTGAAACAGGGTGACCCCATCACTTTGGGCAACCTGACGCAATACCGTGCGAAATTCTTCTTGGCTGTGCTCGAGGGCGGTTTGGTAAATCTGAATCAAATTGCTTGGTTGCGTGCCTGCTCGAGACAAACCCGCAAACAGCGGCACGTTGAGGTATTTGACACCGTCATGATTTGCGAGCGGATTTGGCGATTGCTCGAGTTCATCGGCATTTCGCAAGTCAATCACGGTTTTCACGCCAAGTTTTAGTAGTTCGGCTCGAGCCTCTGCCGAGAGGTTGTGCGGACTGTCGGCACGCAGCAATCTATGCCAACGGGTTTGTGCACCTATTCTGGATTCGTAACCACCAAGATCGCGGATGTTGTACGTGCCAGACAACGGAATGTGTCGACTGGGTTGTTTTTTTGGCATCACTTTAATCATCTGATCCCCGATTTCATGAACGATTCGATAATTTGTTTTTGCAGCACCACGTACAACAACAAGATTGGCAAACTGGCGAACGTCGCCGCCGCCATCAGCGGTCCCCACAAATCGCCCTCCTGAGTCAAAAACATCTGCAAACCAATTTGCACGACAGCATTCTCGAGATTTCGGGTCACCAGCAATGGCCAAAAATACTCGTTCCAGGCGGAGATGAACAGCAAAATGGCGAGCGAAGCCAGGCTGGCGCGAAGGTTGGGCACGATTACGCGCCACAGGATCAACCAATCGTTGGCGCCGTCTATTCGGGCGGCGTCAATCAACTCTGGTGGAAAGGCTTTCAGACTTTGAAACAGCAACATCACCGCAAACGCCGAGGCAAACTGCGGCACGACAATCGCGGTCATGGTGTCCAGCCAGCCAAAGCTCGAGATCAGCACATAATTGGGGATCATCGTGACTTGAAAGGGCACAAGCCAGGTCAGGGCGAACAAGCCGAGCAGGAACTTGTCGGCAAAAAATGTCCAACGCGCAAAGGCGTAGGCACAGAGAATTGCGGTCAGCAGTTGAGACAGCGTCAGCAAGACCGACATGGTGAACGTGTTCAACAACATTCTGGCGATGGGAATGGTGCTCCAAACCGTTCGGTAATTCTCGAGCGAGGCTGAGGTTGGAATCAGGCTGCTCGAGAAAATATCGTTGGCGGGTCGCAAGCTCGTGACGATCATCCAGTAAACCGGAAACAGCGCCAGAACACTGAGGGCAATCAGCAGAACATGCCCAGCAATGTTCCCGACCCCGCCGAAGCCCGAGGGCGTATCAGATGTTTTGATGTTGGCTGGCTCGAGCTTGGTGCTGCTTGGAAACATAATACCTCTTTAGGTTTCATAAATCGCGTATTTGTTCATCAGTTTCAAGCCAACAAATGCCAGCACGCCAAAACCGGTGAACAAGACGATGGCTGCCGCCGAACTCCAACCGATGGCAAAGCTGCCAAAACCGAACTCGTACAGCAGATGGTAAATGTTGGTGGTGGCGTTGCGCGGACCGCCCTGGGTGAGGACATTGATGTAGGCAAAACTCCACTGCGAACCGAGCAGCACCGTCAGCATGGTGATGAAAAAAACCGTTGGTGAAATCAGCGGCAAGGTGATGCGCCGCGTGATCTGCCACTCAGTCGCGCCGTCAAGCCGTGCCGCCTCGAGGTAACTGCGATCCACATTGGCAATTGCCGCCGAAAAAATCAGGGTTGAAAAACCGATCAACTTCCAACCCGTGATAAAGACGATCGTCCAGATTGCCCAGCGCTCGTCGCGCAAAAAATTGATCGGCTCGAGTTGAATGGTCTTGAACACCTCGAAGGCAATGCCCTGCACAGGGTTCAGCAACCAACGCCAGATGATCGCCACCACGACCGGAGCCATCATCATGGGAACAAAGACCAGTGCGCGGTAGATGTTGCGGGCGCGACCCTGGATATGCTCGGTCAGAATCGCCACCACCAGCGGCAGCACGACTGCCATCGGGATGATTCCCAAAATGTAAATCAGGGTGTTCCAGAGCGCCTGATGCACCTCGGGAAGCTCAAAAATCCGCGAAAAATTTTGCCAACCGACAAAGACCTTGGGGCTTGTCGGCAGCAGGTTCCAATCAAAAAACGACAGCTCGAGGGTCTGTAAAAGTGGCTTGTAAACCCAGATCGCAATGGTCAGCAGCGCCGGCAACAGGTACAGATAGGGCGTCGCCAGTGCCGCAAAGGACTTGCGCCGTTTGGTGCTTGGTGGTTGATTGACTCGCAAAACGGCGTGATTCATCGGACTCCTGAGATTTTGAGACTACTGATTTGGCATCAGGCTCGAGGCTCGCACCGACGCGGCTTTCATGGTGTCGTCAACATCACCATCGCCAAACACTGATTGGTCGAGCGCGTCCATCATGATCTTGGTGATTTGCTTGTAATTTTGCCCAGGAATCGGAACCCACGGCGACAGACGGTCCAGTTGCTCGAGGTTGGGTTTGATCAGCGGGTTGGCATCCGCCCAGGGTTTGAGGTATGCAGGGTCTTTGACGATGTCGGGGCGTAGCGGCACGTAACCGATTTTGGAAGTGATGATCGTGTAACCGCGTTTGGAGGTCAGGAATTTCATCAATTCCCAGGCGGCGCGTTGCTTCAGGGGGTCTTTCGCCAGGATGAACACGCCACTGCCCGAGTTGACGGGGTAAACGGTCTTCGTGCCGAACGAGGGCATCTTGGCAGATCGCAACTCAAACTTGTCTTTGGAGGCGTTCAACAGGTAATTTTGCAGCGCACTGGTTTGCAGGTACATGCCGAGGTTTCCCGCCGCCATCGCCGACTGCGCGTCGCTGGGGGCCACGTTTGGATGGGCGCCAGCGCTCACCAGGTCACGCAACATCCGAACCGCCTCGAGTGCGGGCGCGTCGGCGAAGCTCAGGCGTTTGCGGTCTTCGGACAGGACGCGTCCACCGTTGGAGAGCAGCAGTGACTGGTACATCCAGTCAAACGCGCCGTGCAATGCCACGTAGACACCAGCCTTGTTGGCTTTGGCTTTGATTTGCAGCGCGTATTTCTTGACCTCCGCCCAAGAGCGCGGTGGTCGGTTGGGGTCGAGTCCCGCCGCCTTGAAGACATCGGCGTTGTAAAACAAGACCGGGGTGCTGAAGACATAAGGTAGCCCGTAAGTCTTGCCGTTCAGTCGTGCCAGCGCCAGCCCTCGAGGGTGCAGACCAACGTAATGCGTTTGCAATTCACGCTCAGAGATCAGGTCCTCGAGCGGTTTGACCCCGAGGTTGTTGATGGCAAATTCGTAATCGGCAAAGACGATTTGCGCCAGATCGGGGGTGCGTCCAGCGACCACATCCGCCTGCAGGCGCCCAAGAATTTCGTTCGATGGCGCGGGAACACCCTCGACAGAGATGTTCGGATTGGCTTCTTGAAATTCGGCAATCAGTTGCTTTGTGCCCTCCGCGCCAATACCGGCGCTGGCAAGGTTGTAATTGTAAAACGTAATGCTGACCTTGGTGTTTTTGGGCAGTGGAGGAAGAAAGCTTTTTTGTGCCGAAACCACCGCGACCACGGCAAGCCCAAGTGCAATGACGAACAACCATAATTTTTTCATTGACATCCCCTTCAAGCTTTGAAATCTCGAGGCTTGCGTTGTGGTTAGGCGGTGACAGCCTGTGCCTCTTTTTCTTTGGCTGCCAGTTCGCTGCGGTAATTGTCCATCCAAGCTTGGGTGATGCGGTGCAACTCGGTTTGGTCGCTCGGCAGTGGGACCTTGACCACGTTCAGGGCGTTGTCGCGCACGTAGCACAAGTTCCAACTTGCGCCGCTGAGCGCCCGCAAACCGTCAGGTTCGAGCACGTCGGTTTGGTTGTGCAAACCCGTGCCGATAAAGTACGGCACGCCGCCACGCACGGAGACCTGATCGAAATGCACATGACCTGAGAGCACACCAATCACGTTCTTGCCCTCGAGCATCTTCTCGAGTTTTTGCGCGTCGGCTGGGTCAAAGTTGATGCTGTTAAAGATGGGCAGGTGCATCGGCGCGGTTGGGTGATGAACCACGACAATCTTGGGCAGTTCGGGATGGGCTTGCAACTCTTGCTCGAGCCAAGTGAATTGTTCGGGTTCAATGGTGCCGTGAACCTTGTTTGGGGTGCTGGAATCGAGCACGATGATGTGCAACCCCTCGATGACTTGGCTGTAAAAGTACGGCTGGTTGGTGCGGCTTGAATCCTCGAGCACGAATTCGTAAAAGCCATCGCGGGTGTCGTGGTTGCCCAATGAGAGCAAGACCGGAAGTTCGAAGTCGGAAAGCAGCCGTTTCAACTCGAGAAAATTTTCCTTGATGCCGCGATTGGTCAGATCACCCGAGATCACCACAAAGCTTGGGCGAGGCTCGAGCAGGGCAATGGCTGATTTGACGCCCTCCAGGGTGCTGGCGGTGTCGCTGAACAAATGGTCGTCGGTTGCACCGGCATGAACAATGTGCAGGTCGGTCAGGTGAACAAAATGTAAATCTTTCATGGATTGCCTCCTTTAACAATGTCAACTTCTTGACATAAAACTTGCAGCAAAAGAATCTCAGTCCAAGAACAATGTTCTTCAACCAAGAAACCTGGATGTTGTGATTGACAGCAAAAAGGGTGTTGCCCGCAGGAAATAAATTTGATCTCGCTGGCGACTTCAAACTTAGCCAAGGAATATCATGTCCGTGTCAAATGAGATTGACACCGGCGTGAACAACGTTTAAAAGTGCGGTGATTCACGGCTGAAATGAGGCTGGCGGCTCGGGACACTGCACCTGAGGGTTGATGGTATCGATTGTCAGAGAAAAGTCAAGAACACCCTCGGGAATAGGCATACTGGGTTTTGGTTTATGGTAAAAAGCATGAGACCTGACAGAACCTTGACACAAAACCCCAAGACTCTCATTCATGCGAGAAATCACCGCCGAAGCTTCCTGGCTCTCGTTCAACCGTCGGGTGCTGGAACAAACCAAGCGCCCCGATTTTCCGCTGCTCGAGCGACTTCGTTACCTCGGCATCTGGGCTTCCAATCAGGACGAATTCTTTGCGGCACGAATCTCGAGGGCTTTTCTGGAAGACCGCGCCACCGATTCGTACAAGTCCATGCTGGGTGAGGCTCTTGCCCAAGCCGAGGAGGCTGGGCGTCTGTACCTCGAGTTTTTGCGGCAACTCGACGGCATTGGCATCAAGCTGCTCGAGCCTGCCCAACTGACCCGTCCCGAGAAACAATTTTTTGGCGCGTACCTCGCCGAGGAGGTCGTGCCGCTGACCGATTTGATTCGCGGCGAGGAGATCACCGAACTCAAAACCGGTGCGTTGTACTTCGCGGCGGGTGATGGTGAATTGCAATCCTTGGTAAGGTTGCCCGAGAGCATTCCTCGGGTGCTGCCCATCCCCGGACGGGCTGGGGCTTACGTGCGGCTTGGAGCGCTCATCAGAATGCGAAACGATCTGTTTTTGCCCGAAACCAGTCGGCTCTTCGAGTTTCGACTGGTGCGCCTCGCGCAACTCGCCCGTTCTCGAGCCGACTGGGACGAACTGCCCGAAGCACTCGAGTCAAGGCTCGATGGCACGGTCAGCCACCTCGAACTCGAGGAAGGTTTTCCAGCCAGTTGGGCGCAAAACTTGCAAGAAAAACTCGAGTTGGAGCTTTTTGAGGTGTTTGCGTTGGCTCCACCGCTCGACCTGAGTTTTGTGAGCACCCTGGTCAATGACGGTCCAAGCATGTTCAAATTTGCACCGACAAAAATGACCAAACCCAAAGGTTTTGGTGCCGACCCCTGGGCGTTCCTCGAGAGACGCGATCTGGTGCAGTACCACCCGTTTGATGATTACGCCATGGTCGAGCATTTCGCGCTGACTGCCGCGACAGACCCCAAAGTCCAGCTGATGCGAGCCACCCTGTACCGAATTGGACGGGTCAACGGCATCGCCGAAGCCCTTATCGAAGGGGCGAAGGCGGGGAAAGATGTGGCGGTGCTGCTCGAGGGGCGGGCGCGGTTTGATGAACTCTCCAACCTCGAATGGAGCCTGCGCTTTCAGGCGGTCGGTGTGCGCGTGCTGCCCTTGCCGAACCGCAAAGTTCATGCCAAAGCCTTTTATGTCAGGCGCGGACATCAAGAATTTGTCCATCTCGGCACCGGCAATTACAACCCAACCAACGGCAAGTTGTACACCGACCTGTCGCTGTTCACCGCCGACCCTCAGATCACCGGCGATGTCAAAAGCTTCTTTGCGGCGCTCGAGCAAGAAATCGCACCCGAATTGAAACTCTTGAAGACCGCCGCGCCGATTCGTGATTTTCTGGTCGAATCAATTCTGAATGAAGCCCACAAAAAAGGGCACATCATTCTCAAGTTCAATCACATCACCGACACGGCAATCCTCGATGCGCTCAAGAAGGCGCGAAAAGCTGGGGCGAAAATTCAGATTGTGGTGCGCAGCACCCTGAGCCGATCATGGGATGATGTCAACACCAAAAGCATCGTCGGGCGTTACCTCGAACACGCGCGGGTTGTGGCATTCAAAAACAAGGGGCGCTGGAGGGTCTGGGCGGCATCGGCGGATGCCATGCCACGAAATTTGGACGGACGTTTTGAACTGATGTTTCCAATTTTGAAGGCTCGAGAAAAAAACAAGGTGCTCGAGATTCTGCACAGCCAGGTTCGAGACGACCAGAATTCTTACACCCTGACGAGTCGAGGGCAACGCGCCCGTTGGGGCGGCAAGCACAACGCGCAGCATCCGCTCTAATGACGACTTCTGAAGCCATTGCCGACATCTCGAGTTGCCTCGGTTGACCTGTAATCAGTCACAGTGCGCTGACAAAAGCCGTTTAACCTTGGCTGGTTCAACCCAAACGCCCTGAGAATCAGCTCGAGCGGCGCGGTGTTGTCATGGATTTAGCTGGTTTGTGCCGCTCTAAAAAACGGCATTGACCACCGTCAAGCATTTCAGTTTGCAAACCCGAAGGCAGGCTCGTTTTGGAGGTCAGTCTATGAAAAAGATTGTTTTGATCCCGCTCGGCTTGGCGGCACTCGTCGCCTCGGCACTCGCCATCGAACCCGTGAACAACGCGGAATTTAACGTTGATGCCGGTGGGTTAAATCTCAAAACCCTGACCAGCAAAAACTTTCTATCTCGAATCACCCCGCTCGCCAAAAAACAAGCCTCGTTGACCTTTTACGACTTCACCGAGTCGTTCAGCCCCTTGTTCAAGGACAATGTTCTGCCCCGTTTTGAGAAAAAATACGGCATTTCGGTCAAATACCTGCCGGTCGATGGCGCGGTCGCGGTGCAGCAACTGATCGCCGCCAAAAAAGCCACTCAACCCTCGCCGGTCGATGTGTTTTTTATCTCCAACGGTCAGGTTGAAACGGCGGTCGAGGGTGGAATCGTGGCGAATTTACCACTGAATACGCTCCTGCCAAGTGCGCCCGACCTCAACCAGACGGCGGCCACGGTGTCTCGAGGCTTCGCCCACGGCGGTGTGGTCGTGCCATTTCACCGCAACCAGACCGCAATTGGGTACAACACGCGTTTTATCGCGACGGGTTCTGAACCGACCACCTTCGAGGAACTGCTTGTCTACGCCAAACAGAACCCAAAACGCTTTGCCATGACCAACCCGAGCAAGGGCGGGTCGGGCGGTGGCTTTCTCGAGAGCGCCATCCTCAATTTTGTCAAGGACGAGGCTTGCCGCAAACCGTTTTACGACAAGAAAGTTGACCCGCCCCAAGCCGAAAAATGGGCGACGGATTGCCTCGCGCCCGTCATGGCGTACTTCAAGGAACTCGCGGCGAATGCCGAAATCACCAACGGTAACACCGACACCCTGACATTGATTGCCAACGGTGCGGCGTATATTGGCACGATCTGGGAAGACCAAGCCTATGACTTTATGGGTCGCGGTTTGCTGCCCACCACCGTCAAATTTCGGCTGCTCAAGAGCGGTCAAGTCGGTGACGGCGACGGTCTGATGATTCCCGCCGGCACGCAGAAGCTGGCGGCGGCGTTGCTCTTTACCAACTTCTTGCTGTCCGACGAAATTCAAGCCCTGAAACTCGAGTTGAACGGTTCGCGCTCGGCTCGAACCACCTTGAACATCGCCAAATTGCTCAAACCAGAGAATGCTGCCCGACTGCTGCCAACCGACCAGTACCCAAGCCTCAGCCGTCCTCGAATCAACGGCGACCTGAGCAGCGCCGCCCAGAAACGCTTCACCCAAGACATCCTGCAAGGCAAGTGATGGCGGACGATCTCGAGGTGCGCGGCGCGATCAAACGTTACGGCGCGGTGACCGCCCTTGGGGGGGTGAGCCTGCGCGTCGAGCAGGGTGAATTTCTGACCCTGCTCGGACCGTCAGGCTGCGGCAAGAGCACCCTGCTTGGCTTGATCGCCGGCAGCCTCGAGCCTGATGCGGGAACCATTCAGATTGGTGGTCGGCGCGTGGACATCCTGCCCAGCGAGCGGCGCAACATTGGCATGGTGTTCCAGTCTTACGCCCTGTTTCCCCACCTGTCGGTGCAAGAAAATGTGGCTTTTGGCTTGCGAATGCGCCGCGTGACCGAAACCGACATCAAACGTCGGGTGGCGGACGCGCTCGAGATGGTCGGACTGAGCGCCCTTTCCTCGCGCTTTCCGCGCCAGTTGTCCGGCGGTCAGCAACAACGTGTGGCGCTGGCTCGAGCCTTGGTGATCGAACCGGCGGTCCTGCTGCTCGACGAGCCGCTCTCCAACCTCGATGCCCGCCTGCGGGAGCAACTGCGTGACGAGTTGCGTGGTCTGCAAAGCCGTCTGCGAACCACCAGCGTCTATGTCACCCACGATCAAGCCGAGGCGCTGGCGCTCTCGGACCGAATCGCGGTGATGAACGGCGGGCGCATCATCGAGGTCGGTTCGCCGCTCGAGTTGTACCGAACGCCCAAATACCGTTTTACCGCCGAATTTCTGGGCAACACCAACCTGATTCGCGCCCATGCCGAAAATGCTCAACTGCACCTGCCCTGGAACGAGCGGCTGCCCTGGCATCAAACCTCGAGCCGTGTCTTGCTCTCGATTCGCCCCGAAGACATCGGGATCAGTTCAGACCCAGGGGGTGCTGGTTTGATCGAATCGAGCGTCTTTTTGGGCGCGTGGGTCGAATACCATGTGAGAATCGGCGCACAACGCCTGCGCGTCCACGTGGCTGGCGGTGGCTCGAGCCTCTTGCGTTCGGGCGATGCGGTGCGCCTGCACTTGCCCTTGCAGTTGCACACGGTCTTGGAAGATGACCGCGTTCAGGTTCCCACCAGCCCAGCAGACAGGGTTCTGGCGTGAACCTCGCCTGGAAACGCAGCCTGAGCCTGTGGTTGCTGCTGATTCCTGGCGTGGGTTATCTGCTGGTGTTTTTTGGTTCGCCGCTGGCACTGGCGCTGCTGGGCAGCGTCGGACTGGAAACCATTGGCACGGACGCACCAGGTTTTACCCTTCAGTATTACCGCACCATGCTGACAGACCGAATTTACCTGGACGGGCTATGGTTCACGCTCTACCTGTCAACCACATCAACGCTGCTCAGTTTGTTGGTCGCCCTGCCGATCACGGCGCTGATTCAACAAAGCTTCCCAGGTCAGCGGCTGTTCAACACGCTCTACAAGGTTCCACTGGTGGTGCCTGGCGTGGTGGCGGCATTCCTGGTCTTGACCTTGGTGGATCGCGGCGGTTTGCTGCCTCGAGCCTTCGAGCGCCTCGGCTTGGGTTTTCCGCAACTCGTCCGAGATCGACTGGCGCTGGGGGTGCTGATCGGTATGGCTTGGAAGAGCGTGCCGTTCATGGTCTTGGTGATTGGCGGCGCGATGGCAGCCGTCCCCAAAGATGTGCTGGCGGCGGCGCGAACCCTCGGCGCGAGTTCGTGGCAGGCATTCTTGAAAGTGCAAGTGCCACTGGCGCTGCCAGGGATCACGGCTGCCACGCTATTGGTCTTCATCGGTTCGACGGGCGCCTACGCGATTCCCAACCTGATCGGTCCAGTCTACCCCCTGCCACTGTCGGTTCACATGTACCAGAACGCCTTCGAGCGCAACCAGTGGGGGCTGGTCGCCGCGATGGGCAGCGTGCTCAGCTTGACCTCGAGTCTGGTCCTGCTGGCGTACTACCAACTTACCAAAGGGGCGACGAACGCCTCGGGCAAAGGCGTTTGATGCAAGTGGTTGCTCGAGCATCGGCAAGCGCCCGCCCAAGATCAGGCAGGGTCTGGCTGAGTGTCGGCTTGTTTGCAGCGCTCGGCTTGACCCTCGGCTTGCCGTTGCTGGTCGCGGCAATGTGGTCGCTGGTCAACCCAAAAAAGGGCTGGTTCGCGCCCGATCTCGTGCCGCCATCGGTTTCCACAGCCTACTGGCAGTCCACACTCGGCGATCCCAGCATTCTCGAGGCGTTTGGCTTGAGCCTGCTGATTGGTGTGCTGGTGACGTTCCTCTCGATGCTCCTCGCCTTGCCGAGCGCCTATGCCTTGGCTCGCATCCCGTTTCGCGCCAAGCGTCTGATCGAACTGTTTATCCTCGCGCCGCTGATCGTGCCTGGCATCATCATTGCCATCGGGCTTGGGACCCTGTTTTTGCGTCTGGGGCTGGCATACAGCGTGACGGGTGTGGTGCTGGTGCAAACGGTCGGTACGCTGCCGCTGATGATTCGGATTTTGACGGCATCGCTCGAGGGAATTCCCGAAGATGTGCTGCGTGCCGCCCGAACCCTGGGGGCAAGTCCCTGGCAGGTGGGCTGGCGCATCATCGTGCCGCTGGCTCGACCTGGCTTTATGGCGGGTGGTTTACTGACGTTCATCTCGAGCTTTGAGGAGTTTGATAAGACCTTTATCGTCGGTTCGCCGATGGTGCAGACCCTGACCACCAAACTCTGGTCTTTTCTGGGTGGGCAACTGATCATCTTCCCGAGCGCGGCGGTGGTTACCTTCGCCCTGCTCGTTCCGACCTTGATTATTTTTTTTCTCGCCGCGCGTTTTGCCAAAGATGACGTGATGGCGGCTGGAATGGGCAAGCTTTAAGGGCTGCGAAAGGAAGATCATGTTTGAATTGCTCTCTAAAAACAACGGTTTTGTTCACGTCTGCGGTCACCGTGGACACAGCATTGGCGCTCCCGAGAACACCATTGCTGCACTCGAGGCGACCCTGGCGCACGGCGGCTCGAGTGCCGAGATCGACGTGATGTTGACCCAAGACGACCAGATTGTGTTGATGCACGACTTCACCGTAAATCGCAGCACCAACGGGCACGGTCTGGTCGAGTCTTACACGCTAGAACAACTCCAGGCGCTGGACGCCGGTGCGTGGTTCGCTCCAGAATTTGCTGACACTCGGGTTCCGACGCTCGAGCAGGCACTGACGTATTCCCGAGAAAAACTGGGGCTGGTGGTTGAAATCAAAGAACCCTGGCGGGTGGGGCGTCTGATCGAACGCCTCGGAGAACTGCTCGAGCGCAGCCAGGCTTACGACCAGACGATTTTTATTTCGTTTGACCACACGGTGCTGCATCATCTCAAACTCGAGCTGCCAAACATCCGAACCGAAGCCATCACCCACGAGCGTTTTGTCAACCCCGTGACAGTTCTGAGCAATGCCAGAGTGGATTCGGTTTCTATTGAACTCGAGATGTTTCACCCTGAAGATGCCCGAGCCATTCATGAGGCTGGCATTGCGATTCGCCTGCACCTGCCGCGCCCGAAAACCTTGGAGCACTTCAAGCAATTGGGCAAAGATGTCGAACCACTGCTGGGCGAGTGGCTCGAGGCTGGATTGATTGACACGCTTTCAGGAGATGATGTTGGCTATCTTGGCGCACTTGTGGGTCGGCACAAGGTTTCTGCCCATAAAGCTTGACGGTACGTGTCTCGAGGTAACAATGCCGCTCAAGCAACCTCGATAGGCTTTTGTTTGGCGGCTTTGTTTTTGGTTGCTGCGGGTTGGGGTTTGTCCGAAGCCTTGTCTTTCTTGGTTTTGGCTGGCACTTTGACTTTTTGCTTCAACACGACCGGTTCTGCCCAGTCAAGTTCAAGGGTCTTTCGCATTTTCGCAAGTTTGCTGGTTCCAAGCCGCTTCGAGAGTTTCTGCTCGACTTGACTGTACACGTCCAGCACAACGGCGACATTGGTTTCGCCGAGCGCCGTCAAGGTCACGATTTTGGCGCTCGAGTTGCTGGGGTCAACGTCTGTTGCCACCAGTTTCGCCCCCTCGAGTTCGGATACACTTTTTTGAGCCGCCTGTCTCGAGACGCCCAAACGCCGCGCCAGATCAGAAATCCGAATGCCACCCGCGCCCAGATAGGTCATCACCAACGACTGGGCGGGGCTGATTTCCTGCCAACCCTGCTCGTGTAAATTCGCCAGCAGGCTCTCGTCAAACCACCTGAACGCCTCGAGCAGCAAGAGACCAAGCGGTGCGGATTTTGATTTTTTCATGAAGATGAGTGTAAACCTTGTTGACACTTAATGCAATAGCCACAGTGTCAACAAGATTGACACAAAAACATCACATACTTGGGTGACACCAGTTTATTTTTGTTCCAACCCCCAGATTTCTTTGGCGTATTCGTGAATCGCTCTGTCGCTCGAGAAAAACCCGCAACGTGCGACATTCAAAATCGAGCTTTTCGTCCAGCGCGTTTTGTTGTGATATGCGTGCTCGAGGTCATCCTGGGCTTTCATGTACGACCTAAAATCGGCAAATACCAGGTAATCGTCGCGGTTGAACAGCGACTCGAGAATTGGTTGGAAGACATTCAAGTCACCTTTTGAAAACGTGCCGTCAGCAATCATCTCGAGAATCGCGGCAAGTTCAGGGTCTTGCTCGACCATGGCTCGAGGGTTGTAACCGTTTTGTTTGAGCGTCACGACTTCGGGTTCGGTCAAGCCAAACAAGAAAAAATGTTCCGCCCCAACCCGCTCGAGAATCTCGACGTTCGCCCCGTCGAGCGTACCGATGGTGAGCGCCCCGTTGAGTGCCAGTTTCATGTTGCCCGTGCCCGATGCCTCCTTGCCCGCCAGAGAAATCTGTTCACTGAGATCGGCGGCGGGAAAGATTTTTTCGCCCAGGGTGACGTTGTAATTCGCTGGGAAGATCACCTGCAAGCGCCCGTTCACGTCCTGGTCGTGGTTGACCACGTCCGCAACCCCGTGAATCAGGCGGATGATGCGCTTTGCCATTTGATAACCTGGGGCGGCTTTCGCGCCAAAAATCACCACTCGAGCTTGCAACGTTTGGGCTGGGTCGAGCTTGATGCGGCGGTACAGGGCGATGATGTGCAACACCTTCAGGAGCTGGCGTTTGTACTCGTGAAGCCGTTTGACCATCACATCAAACATGGCTTCGGGATTGATCTGCACACCCATTTGGGCTTGCAATTCCTGCGAGAGTCGCACCTTGTTGCTGCGCTTGATGGCGTGCCACGCGCGCCTGAATTCTTCGTCTTCAACATACGGCTCGATTTTTTTGAGTTGCTCGAGGTCGGTGATCCAGGCTGTGCCGATGGTGCGGTCAATCAACTCTGAAAGCAGCGGGTTGGCGAGCCGCATGAATCGGCGCGGCGTGATGCCGTTGGTGACGTTGCCAAATTTTTCGGGACTGAAGTCCGCAAAATCTTTCAGGACGCTCTCGCGCAGCAGTTTCGAGTGCAACTCGGCAACGCCGTTGACATGAAAGCTGCCGACCACCGCGAGGTGCGCCATGCGAATCCGGTTGGTGTCCTCATCCACCAGACTCATGCGCCGCACGATGGCTTCATCGTTGGGGAATTTGGCACGCACAGCCTCAAGAAAACCCCTGTTGATCTCGAGCATGATTTCCAGGTGGCGCGGCAGCAAACGGGCAAAAAGTTCGATGCTCCACGTCTCGAGCGCCTCGGGCAGTAAGGTATGGCAGGTGTACGCGAAGATGCGCTGTGTGATCTCCCAGGCGCGATCCCAGTCCAGAAGATGCTCGTCAATCAGCAAGCGCATCAGTTCTGGGATGGCAATGGTTGGGTGGGTGTCGTTGAGTTGCACCACAATGCGGTTGGGCAGGTACTCGAGCGAGCCACCGCTGAGGCGTTCGCGCAGCAAATCTTGCAAGGAGCAGGCGGTAAAAAAGTATTGTTGCTGCAAGCGCAACTCGCGCCCTTGGGCGGTGCTGTCGTCGGGATACAGGACCTTCGAGATCGTCTCGGCTTGGGTCTGATCCTCGACGGCGGCTTCGTACTCGCCCTGATTGAAAAACCGCAGGTCAAACTCGCTGGCGGCTCGGGCGGTCCAGAGCCTGATCGTGTTGACCGTGCCCTCCAGACCTGGCACGAGCAAGTTGTACGGCACGCCGACCACCCGACGGGCGGGAATCCAGCGGACCCGCTTTGTGCCAGCATCATCAAACCATTCGGTGCGTCCGCCAAAACCCAGGGTCACGGCACGCTCGAGTCGGGCAAACGTCCACGGGTCGCCGCGCGACAACCAGTAATCGGGTTGTTCGACCTGCCAACCATTCTCAAAAACCTGTTTGAAAATCCCGTACTCGTAACGGATGCCGTAACCGATGGCGGGATATCCCAGTGCCGCCAGCGAATCCATGTAACACGCCGCCAGACGCCCCAAACCACCGTTGCCCAGCCCGGGTTCAACCTCGAGGTTCTCGAGGGTCTGCAAATCCAGACCCAATTCGTTCATGGCTTGGCGTGCCGTTTGGGTCAGGTCGGTGGCTTGCAACCCGTTCGCCAGTTGCCGCCCCAGCAGGTATTCTGCCGAGAAGTACGCCACGATTTTGGCACCGCGGCTGGCGTGTTGCCGCCGCGTGTTGAGGTAATGCCCGACCATAAACTGCCGCACCGTGTAGGCGAGCGCCAGACTGCAATCGTTCAGCGTGCCAAACTCGAGGTTGGTGCCCTGAATCAGGAACAAATTGTCCAGAAACTCGCCCTTGAATACTTCTACGCTGGGGTTGATCGTTTGCGTGTTTGACATGGCGCTCCTTGAAATTGGCATGAACTTGATGAGATGACCTCTCGAGCCTGGCATGAATTGTTCAGTGCGGCGTCATCTTTTGATCTCTCACATCATCCATCAGCACAATGGCGTGAGGCACAGGTCGGGACGGAATTGTGGCGTTGTGTCGCCCAACAGCAATGATCTTGTCCTGGTAAATCAGCGAGGTCGAATAGCCAGAATCGAGCAGCACCGCCTCAAACGCACCAGCCGCCCGTGCTGCCCGTGCAAGTTCACTCGAGCTTGTCGGGTTAAGCGATGCACCAAGCAGCACCTCGCCGTGTTTGGTCACACCAAAGAACACCCGAGGGCGCACTTCGTTGACATCCTGCGGTGCGGGTCGCTCGAGCAACTGTGCATCCGAAAAAACCTGCCCATGTTTGAGAATCCACGCACCGCCAAGAAAAGCATCTGTGATCTTGGGAACGATCAAATTCAGCCAGTCGCTCGAGTTCAGTGTTGTGGTTTGAAAGGCGACGATGGCGATGCGTTTCGCATTCCACAACACCAGTGGTCGGTTTTTGATGCGCTCGAGAATGGCGGGATTGCGTTCGGGTTGAAATTGTGGGTTGGCTTCGGTCTGGTACGGTCCAATCAGGGTGTTGTTCGTGCCAAACAGTGAAGCGTCAACAAAAAATGCACCATTGATGCCCGCCACCGCGCCCGATTGCATCACAAAATCTGAGACTCCAATGCGATATTTCGAGAGTAAACTGAGCGGTCTTCCACCACGCAACAATGCCAGGCGCACCCGGGTTCTGTCGCTGAACTCGAGGCGCACCGATTTTTTGAGCAGAGCGCTGCCAAAGCCTTCCCGAACGACTTTGAGCACACGTTGTACCTGAGAGAATCCAGCAAGGTCAAACGGTCGAACCCTCAAAACCCGATCTCGAGCCGTCAAGATTGGTGAACGCACCATCCCTGGTAACACGCGACAATTTGCCCTGACCTCAAAAAAAATCCTGCCAACTGGCAGGTCATTTGTCGCACCTGAAAGACGTTTGAGAATAAAATTTCCCCACAAGAAAATCGCTGCCAAGCCCATTGTGACCATCAGCAAATTCGACCCAAAATTAACGTCTGAGAAACGGTTTTTGAAGGTTCTTGTTGCTTGGGTTTCTTGGGTCACATCGAGCCTTTCCCTTGCGAGACAGCAATGCTTGGTTTCACAGTGCCTTCCAAATCCGCATGTGTCGGTTGGATGCAGTTGGGTTTGGGTGGTTTTTGACGGTCTCGAGGTGGAAAAGGCAGCTTGTTGTCCGGCACTGAAGGCATCGGCTGTGGTGGAATCGGGGTTGAAGGGCTGGGGGGTTGAGGATTTGTCACGCCTTCATCTTGGCGCTCGGGTGTCAGGCGCAAATCAAGTTTTAGTGACAGGGTTCAGAACCTGAATCCGAGAAGGTTTTGCCAGGCTCTGGAATAAATTTCCATTTGTAACCCGATGCGCCAAGCTCGAGTTGCAACACGCCGTAGGTGGAGTTGTTGCGAGCGAGCGAGTTGGCTTGAGGCGAGGCAAATGGGTACAGGCTGATGCCTCCCGTACCAACAATGATCTCGGTGGTTCCTGTTTTGGATTTTTGTCCGTTGGCATTCATCGGTGCAAAACGTTCAAACAGATGCTCGTGACCGTTCAGCACCAATTCGACTCCGGCGTTGGCAGCCGTTGCCCAAATGTCTTGCATTTCCAGATTGTTGCCGTGCAGCCGACCACTCGAAAATCTGGGATGGTGCCACATCACGATCTGACAAAAAGTCGAGGATTTTTTCAAATCTGCCCGCAACCACTTTTGTTATGCAGAACCCACGTGGCAACCGCCAACCAAAAAACAATTGCTGTTGACCACCACCTGCCACGCGCCAAGGTTGTAACTGTAATAGCCGCGATCTGGGTCGCCGGCGCCCTGTCCGAAATAGCGGAAATACCCAGAGGCTCGGGGCGTATGGCAATCGTGATTGCCCGGAACTGGGCGGGTTTTGGCTTTGAAGATACCCCAGCTCGGGTTGTAACACTTTTGAAATTCCTCGAGTGACCCGTTGGGGTACGCGTTGGGTTCTGTCAACTTAGCAACGTCATGCAGCACGTCCGAAACACCTCGAGCCACTCGAGGCGGTCAGTATTTAACTGCGTGTCACACTCGCCAGCACTTCACACCAAGTTCGAAAAGCCTGCTGCCACCCAACTCGAGCTTC
>JANXTZ010000025.1 GCA_025352125.1 Deinococcales bacterium
TGAATACTTGCAATTTGATGATAACAAAGATGATTATTCGTATGCGCCAACTGGGATTCAACTGATTGTTGGGAAAGCTGGACTGGGCGATCTGGAAGCGATCTCCAAACAGCTTCCTGTAGGGGAGTACAGTGTGCTGGTTGGTGCGACAGATTGGGCTGGGAATGACTCGAACGAGGAAGTTAAAGTCATCATAGAGCAGTCCCCGAGTCGTTCGACCTGGAAAAATCAATGCCTTGCAAGCCAGAGGGATTGGCTTTCGGAGTTTGCAGAAAGCATTGATATAACAACTGAGAATGCAGTGTTGTTCTTTCATATCTTTGGCACAATTGCCCAATTCGAGCGCAAGTTGATCCGCGAACGCACGGCGGGATTGGCTTCGACTCGTGCTCGTGGAGGGTTGGGTGGAAGACACCAGGGACTGGATGAAAAACTCGAGCTTTGGCGATTTCGTTATACAACGATGAATCGGATTAAGTCTAGGATATTTGTGCGACGTTGGGAATCTCGAGATTAACGTCGTACAGGTATCTTGATACCGTTTCAGCCGCAGAATAAAAATAGGATTTAAGGATGTTTTAGGAAGCATTTGAATTTCTAGATGTTGACACCCGTTTCAGCAGACTTTCGCGCCGTTTTTACACCAAAAGTTTTTTGCACAAATGCCCACAATGGATGCGTCCAGACGCCATTCACCTGACCCTCGCGCAGGGCGGCGAGCAAGTCAGCCGCGCTATTGATCGGGCGCTGCGGCGCTGTAACCCAGGCATCGCCGATGTGCGCGCCAATGTGCGCGTCGGAGCCTGCCGACATTGGCAAGGCACGCGCCCGTGCCCAAGCTTCGGCGACCCCGTTCCAGGAGCGCCTCGAGATGCGGGCGTTGAACGTCTCGACAATGTCAATCTCCGCGCCGATGCGCTCGAGTGCCGCCGCCCTTAAACGGTGGACTTTTAAAGGGTCAAAACCGTGTGGCAACAGCACCAGACCGCCTTGGGCATGAATTTCACTCACCGTTTCATCTGGGGTCAATCCCGCCGGAATCACGTGCTGAAGGTACAGCCCAATCAATTCGCCCTCACGGGTCGAAATTTCCTCGCCAACGATCACCCTCAGGTCTGGATGCTTCTCGGTCATGCGCTGAAGTTCGACCGCGCCCCAAATTTGGTTGTGATCGGTGACTGCCAAGACATTGATATGCGTTTGTTCACAACGCTCGAGGACCTGAGTCAGCGTCGTGCGGCAGTCGTAAGACGCCAGGGTGTGGCAATGCAAATCGATGCGCATATCCGGCAACTGGTTCATGCCTCAAACCCAGAACAGTTCAATCCAAGACAAAGTGACTTGAGAGACATGACATCATTCAATACCGCCCGTTGTTTATTTGGCTGAACCCGCACTGATCCGCACCTGAATAAACCCAATACATCCTGTTTCGAGCGGCTTCCTCAGCTTGCCCACAGTTTGGCTTCAGTTAAGACGAAAAAGCAATTCATAGACTTTAAACAAATCGAGTTTTTTGGATTTTGTACTTTCCGAAACTTCTGTGTAGAACGTCACAAGCCAGGAGGCAGACCGTTGCGTTCATGCACCCACGTTTACGATGAAAATGAATTTTTATCCAAGGCTCGAGCTTCGGGCAGTAACTCGATTGACGCGCAAGTCTTCAATCAAAACAGCATTTCATCTGTTATCCATAAAAGTGTCGTAAAACACCTCGTGGTCAACCTATGAACAAACGGCTCGAGTCCAAATCGAAGCACGCGCCCGCACTTCGAGACGTTCTGGGTGCGATTGTGGCTGGCGCACGGGCAGCTCGCAACATGGTGTATTCGTTTGCACTGGCTGGCTCGGTCGGTGTGACCTCCTGGTACAAGCGCCGCGCACGGGTGGTCAATGAATTCCCCGCACTGAGGCTTTGCAGCGCCTCAGATCGTTTGCTGGTCGTGGTCCCACACCCAGACGATGAGGTGCTCGCCTGCGGCGGCGCAATCTTGTCGGCGCTCGAGGCTGGCGCGAGCGTTCACATCGTGTTCTTGACGCTCGGCGACGGCTTCTGGATCGATGCTGCCCTCTTGGCACACCACTGGCGTCCAAGTTGGGAGGACAACCTGAAATTGGGTCAGCGTCGTCTGAGAGAGGCGCAAAACGCCTCCAAGTCCCTCGGTCTGCCCAAAGAAAACCTGTTCTTTCTGGGCTATCCGGACCGAGGGCTGATGCCGATGATCCGTCTCGAGGGCAGCGACGCGGTCTACCACTCGATTTACACCGGCGTTGACCGTGTGCCTTACAAAGAAGCCCTCTCGCCAGAGGCGCAACACACCCTGGGCAACCTGCTCGGCGACCTCGAGACGGTGCTCGAGCGGGTCAAGCCGACCGTGCTGCTCGCCCCGTCCTCGCGCGATGCCCATCCAGACCATCAAGCCAGCGCCGAACTGGTGGCGCGAACACTCGGCTCGCGGCGCGACATTCGCCGTTACGAGTGGATCATTCACGGTGGTCTGGAATGGCCCCTGCCCAAAGGTTTCCATCCACGTCTGGCACTCGTGCCGCCACCGCGCGGGCGGGGGCTGTCCTGGGAACGGCTGGACATCGACCACGATCAGGTGCGCACCAAATCCCAAGCCATCGGGGCACACCACTCGCAAGTCTTGCTGATGTCGCGTTACCTCAACTCGTTTGCGCGGCGCAACGAGTTGTTCGCCCAGGTCGCCGCCGAAGAATCCGATGAGCAACCGACGCAGCCTGATTCAGGCGCGAGGAAGGTATAACTGAAAGGCGGTTTAATTTAATGTCATGCGGGCGATTTTAATTTACAACCCCAGCGCCGGAGGTCGTGGCAGCGCCTCGAGCGAGCAATTGCTTTCCACGCTCGTCGACGCCGGTTTTGACGCCGAGTACCGTCCGACGGCATCCGAATCAGATTTGGACCTGGCACTCGAGGGACAGCCAGACTTGTTCGTGGTGGCTGGCGGCGACGGCACAACACGGGCGGTCGCCACGCGCATCGTTGGGCGCGGCATTCCGATGGCTCTGATTCCGATGGGAACCTCGAACAACATCGCCCACTCGCTCGGACAGGTCGGCAAGCCACTCGAGCTGTGCGCCAACCTTGCCACGCCGCGCAAGACCGCCTTCGACCTCGGACGGGCGCGAGGTTCGTGGGGTGAGACGCTGTTTCTCGAGGCGGTCGGTTGGGGATTGTTTGCCGAAACCCTCTACCGTTACGACCCCGACGCGCCAAAAAGCCCGATTCGTGGCGCTCAAGCCATCATCGGCGCATTGGGTCACTTGCAAGCCAAAGACTACCGCCTGACCATCGACGGTCAACCCCGCGAGGGACGTTACCTGCTGATCGAGGCGATGAACACCCCGATGACCGGCAATTCGATGCGCCTCGCGCCTCAAGCCAAGACCGACGACGGGCTGCTCGAGGTGGTGCTGATCGAAGAGGGTGGACGCGTCGGACTGCTCAATTATTTGATGCACCTGGTCGCCGGCAAACTCGAGGAAATTCCAACGGTCAGCGTGGTCCAGTGCAAAACCTTCTCTCTCGAGTGGGACGGTGCACCGCTCCACCTGGACGCCGAGGTCAAAGGTGAACTGCACAGCCAAGACCCATCCCAAGCTGACTTGAGCGCCGCGAATGTTCAACCTCCAAGCAAAATCGATCTTGACCTGATGCCCGCACGCCTCGAGTTGTGGCTCTCGGGCAACACCAACGCTTTGAGCCAAGCCTGAGCCGCCGATGACCGATTCAAGCCCCAACCCACCCCCTCGAGCCATGCTGTGGCTGCTGGTGTTGTTTGGTCTGCTGTTGCCGCTGTACGGTTTTGCGGCGCTGGCAGAAGACGTTTGGTTGCACGAGGCATTTTTATGGGATCAACAGTTTTTAAAGCTGCTGCACGGCTTTCAAACCCCCAGCTTTGATCGCCTGGCAATCATCGTGACCTTCTTTGGCTCCGGCGGACTGATGGCACTGCTTGGGGCGACTTACGCACTGGTCTTGTGGCGACGACACCAGGCGACACGCGCCCTCTATGTGGCGCTGGGCAGCGTTGGGGCGGGCGCACTGGACTTGATTGCCAAAATCATTTTTCAACGCGTGCGACCTCACCTCTGGGACTCGAGCATCCGCGAGTTGGGCTTCAGCTTTCCGAGCGGTCACGCGATGGGATCGATGGCGCTGGTGGCGGTGCTGATCGTGCTCTACTGGCACAGCCCCTGGCGCTGGTGGACGGTCATTCTGGGCAGCCTGTTCGTGGCGACCATCGGACTGACGAGGTTGTACCTCGGGGTGCATTATCCCTCGGACGTGCTGGCTGGCTGGGGAGCCGCCATCGCCTGGGTGACTGGGGTCAGCCTGACTTTCCGGCATCTGGGATGGGTCAAAAACCCATGAACCCCAGCCATCCAGGCTCCACAGAACCCCTGACGCTCGAGGTTCGAGCTTACAACCCACGCGACCGCGCGGCGCTGCGCCAGATTGCCTACCAAACCGCGTTCCTCGGCGATTCCATCGCGCCGTTGATGCCAGACCCCGAACTCTTCGCCGACCTCTGGACGGCAGTCTACACCGACCGGCATCCCGACATGGCGCTGGTCGCCGCGCTCAACGGCGCGACCGTGGGTTACATCATCGGGGTTGTTGACTCTCGAGCAATGCCACTGGATTATTTGCGTCACGTGCTGCCGCTGGTGCTGACCAGACTTTTTCGCGGCGAATACCCAAATTGGCGCAACGCTTTGGCGTACCTGGTCAAGGCGGCACTCGAGCCTTCAGTCCACGCGCCGTACCGGCGCTACGCCGCGCATTTGCACATCAACCTGCTCGAGGACGCCCGTGGTCACGGTGCGGGACGCGCCCTGCTCGAACAATTCTTGGTGCTCTGCAAAACCAGAGGCGCTGCGGGCGTGCAACTCTCAACCACCGACCGCAATACTGCCGCCGTGCGCCTCTACGAACGCAACGGCTTTGAAGTTTGGAGCTCGAGCCTCATGCGGCTGTACTCGGATTCGGTGACGGGACCACTGCGGCGCCTGGTGATGGTTCGGGTTTTGGAGTGAAGTCTTGGAGATGGGTAGGAAAGCGCAAAACGTAAATTCCTCGCCATCACTTGAACAAATCTTCGCAAAAGCGAGCGGTGCAACAGCCGTTTGAGACTGGACGCGATCTTGCTTTCCTTCAAGTGTATTGCCAACGCGCGAGGACACTTGTTTACAGCGCCTTGCACAATGTTTGATGCGAAGCGTGGAACATTGGCGACCAGCGGGAGTAGCAACAGACAGCGATTTTCATAGGAGTGAGCGCGCGGAGCGACCCAAGCCCGTGAGGTGCTGCTCTAAGGATGCGTCTGTTGTTGTTGCGCATCAGCCAATTGATTTGCGGCTCGGAGAAAAGGTTCGGGCTGACCCACCCTTGCCAACAGGGTACGCGTTATCCTCCAAAGTAATAACGCTGGCGTTCGGGTGTTTTTGAGAACGCTCAAGACGAGTTTCGCTGTGGTTTCATCGCCGTTGCTCGAGCAACCCGCAACGTCACCTGCGCCAACCAAGTACAAAACAGGCGTTGCGGCTTGCGTACCTAGAATCAAGAATAGGCTTGAAATGATGGCGCAGTAAAAGCATTTCAGCATCTCGAGTGTACGCCCGGCAGGCGCTCACCATTGTCTTGTATCTCTTTTTAACTGGTGCGAAAAAAATCTTCGGGTTTGCCAAATTTATCTTCTAAAAACCGTGTGTTGACCAAGATTTTTTGCGCGTCACCCTGCAAGATATTGCTGCTGGCATCTTGAACACTTTGCTCGAGCAGGGTCAGTTGCTCGAGCAGGATTTGTTTGGCGGTTTTGCCATTTTGCAGCGGATGAATGTTGGCAAAGGCGGATGGCAATGCCAGATAATTCTCGAGGGTGTGCGGCAGGTAATCGAGCGCCGCTTGTTTGATCGAAAAAGCATCTTGTGTACCTTGTAAGGCGCGTAAACGTGGCAGCATGTCCACCACCAGGGTTGCAATGCGGTCACAATGGTCGGCGGCTTCTTTGGGAATGCGCCGTCTGGCTTTGGCGATGATGCGCTCGAGTTCGTTTTTGATGTCGCTGTCGGCAAGGTTTTGTTTCAAATCCAAATCGGCACGGCTGGCTGGGTTGCTGACAAAACCAATCAGGTACAGACCTGGCACGATCAGATACCAGTAATCTTGGATGATTCCGGCAAAGTACAGCGCCAGTCCCACCAGCGCGAACAAGCTGCCGTACAGGTTTCTTGCCGAGTAAATATACAACCAAAATGGGCGCACTACTGATAGCCTCGAATTTCCTTGAACGCGCCCTCGAGCGATGTTGTACCGTCAAACACCCGCCCGCCCGTGAGCGTGGCAAGGTCGTTCATTTCTGATGTGTTGCCTTCACCAAACAAGATTGGGAACAATTTGATGGCTTTGGTTTGAGCCTTCAGACCTTGAAATTTGGCGGCGAACGTACTGTAGTTATCACCGGCATTGTTCTCGCCGTCGGTCATCAAGACCACGCTAAATGTCCGGTCTGGCTCGAGTGGAAGGGTCTTGTCAACATAATCGTAAGCCGTCTCGAGCGCGTCATAAATGGCGGTGCCGTCGCCGAGTTTTAGCCCATCGGCTTTGGCTTGTATGGTCTGGCGGTTGGCGTCATTTTGAATCAGCGTGGTTTCTGGCGCGGAGACTTGATCGCTGAAGGTGATGATCGTGACCTTCTCGCGGGTTTGAAAACGGGCGAATCGTCCCGATAAGCTCAAATCTGTGCCTGAAAGTTTTTTGATCGAATTTTTTAAGGCTACAATCCTCGAGCCGTCCATGCTGCCCGAAACATCGAGCACAAAGACGCTGTGGGCTGGTCGGCGCTGGTCGGACAAAAATTTAGCCAGAATGGTGTTGACTTCGGCTTCGGTGGCAGGGAACGGCAATTCGACCAGCAAGCCTTTGGCAAAGATGCTTAGAGGCGGCACGCTGGTCACGGCGGGTCGCCGCAGGGTGGTCTCCATGATACGGCGCTGAACCTTATCCGAGCGCAAATAATCCACGACCTTCTGATAGGTGTCGCGCTTAGAATTCTCGAGCAGCACCAGCGGGTAATCGGCGGTGACGATGCCCTCTTTGGGATACAGCAACTCGAGCGGTTCTTTTAAGCGTTTTTGCAAACTGAGCAGCACGCTTTCGTAGTTAATCATGCCGTCCAAACTGTCCTGCTGGCGCAGGTACGCATCCGCCAACCAGCCGCTCGAGCCAGCCGTCAGGCGCTGCCCGGCGAAGAAACTTTTGAGTTTGGCATCCTGACCGCCCAATGCCGCATGAACGCCCATCAGGGCGGTGAACCCACTGTTCGAGGCGCTGGGATTGGTCATGGCGTAGCGCAGTTTTCCGCTGGCGGCGGCACCCGCAATATCTGCCCAGGTGATGCTCTTGCCTTGCCAGCCAAGCCGCGCCACCACGCTGCGCTTGACGCCCATCACGACGGGCGAGAGCATGATGCGCTCCTGGCTTTTGACTTTATCTCGAGCCACCAAATCCAGGTATTTGGCGTGGGAGAACCATGCCGCGTCAAAGGCTTCCCCATTGCGGATTCGTTCGACGCCGTCCAGCGTTCCAGAATACGTGATTTTCAATTCGATACCAATGTCTTGTTTCATCGATACAAAAATTGGCTCGAGGTCTTTGATCTCCGAACCCGCGATCAGATTCAGGCTGACCGGTTCGGCGTTGCAGCCAACGCCCAAGACCAGCAAAACCCCCAGCAAACCTCCCAGCACCATCCGAGGCAGTCGCATTAGATTTTGTAACCTTCACCGAGTGGCTTCGCAGCCTCTTGTCGCGTTTGGCTCTGGGCGCGATCCAAGTATTGTTTGGACTTGTCCACCTCTTGGGACAGTACGCTCACGGTTTGCTGCATACTCTCGAGCGCCGCCGCCTTGTAATGGCTCATGTTGTCCATCGCGGCGTAAATGTTCTCAAAGGCGGCTTTCAAACTGTCTACCCCGATGGTCGTGTTGACCGATTGTTTGGCAATGGCATCCGATTGCCCGAGCAGCATCTTCGAGGTGCTTTCGATCAAACTGCTGGTCGTGGCGTTCAGGGCGTTGATCTGGTCAAGCACCAGTTTCTGATTTGCCAGGGCTTGCGCCACCATCACCGCCGTTCTGAGTGCCGTGACCGTCGTGGTCGTGGCACGGTCCACGCCTTTGATCAACTCGAGGTTGTTCTTCCTGACCAGATCGAGCGCCAGATAGCCTTGAATGCTGACCGTCAACTGCACCAGCAAATCCTGAACTTTTTGGCGCGTGTAAAACAAGAGTTCGTCCTGAACCACCCGCGCCTTTTCGGGGTCCGAGGTCTTGAGTTCGTTCAGTTGCGCCGCCAGTTTGGCATCAATTTGCTTGCCGACATAGACATAACCTTGCAGGGCTTGCATCGCGCCCCAAAGGTTGACTTTTTCTTGATCGATGGCGGCGTTGTCTTTTCGCAGTTCGTCCTGCCCGTGGTACAGCCCCTCGAGAATCTTGTTGAGGTTGGTCTGGGCACTTTCATACCGCATAAAGTAATCGCGCAGTTTGTCACCGAAGGGAATCAAACCAAACAGTTTTTTCGGCGCGAACAAATCGCCTTGCTTGCTGGGGTCAAGGTCTTCGACGGTACGGCGCAATGCCGTCAGCGACCTCGAGACTGGAGAATTGCCGTCCTGCAAACCCTTGCTGGCTGCCAGTGGGCGTTCCATCATGCGGTTGGAGACGCTGGCGG
Organism: Deinococcales bacterium; assembly: GCA_025352125.1. GTDB lineage: Bacteria > Deinococcota > Deinococci > Deinococcales > JAAFIG01 > JANXTZ01. The sequence continues at coordinate 8,762 of JANXTZ010000025.1, forward strand.
CTTGGCGTGCCTCGGCGTTGCCAAGCTCACTCACGGCGTTGCTTCGCGCCTTAAATTCTTCAGACTGAACATCGAATTTCATCACGTCCTGTACGTAATCATCGGCGCGGTCTGCCAGTTCCTCGAGCTGTTCGGGTTTGAGCTTGACCAAACCATCGGCGGCTTGGATTTCCACGGGTTTGACGGCTTCGGGAACATTCAGGGTTTCGGGCGGTGCGAGTTCCATAGACTTTCTCCTCGGGTTATCTCTTCTCGATGCTTTGAATCATGCTTTCCAGCGTGTCAAAACTTGGTGGGTCAACCACGTTGACAATGTTGTCCTTGACTGGCAAGTTAAAACCCGTCACAACGCTGGCAAAAGCACCTGGGTCATTCGAGCGAAATCCGTATTTGGCGGCAATTTTTAACAAGCTTGGGTCGCTGGCAAGCAGCTCACCAAATTTGCGCCCATTTTCGGACAGCGGCACGAGAATATGCTTGGTGAAAATGGTCGGGTTTGGATACATCAGGCGCATGTCCGGACGTACATTTTTTTCAACAACCTTCTCGAGAAACTGTGATTCGTAGATGAACACCAACGGCGATTTACCCATGCCAATCAAAAAATAATCCTCGAATGGACCGGCGCTCGAGGATTCCTGAAAGCCTTGCTTGGCGAATAATTCTCTGACCGTGGGAATGACCCTATCTGCCTCGGCACTGCTCGAGACGACATTTTTATTGTTCAGGACATAACTCACCAGACCCAAAAACTGCGCGGCACTGTTGCTCGAACGAATGTCGGTGGTGTTGATCAGAACGGGTTTTGAAACATCGTAATCGCTGTTGTTTTTCAAGTCTGACCAGCGTTTGTGCGCCTTGAAAAGTTCAAGAAACGCCGTCAAGTTGAGTTCGTCGTACTTGCCTTTGTTGCTCGCCACCCCGTTGGCAGTTAAAATTTTAGAGATTGGTGTCCAACTCGCAATCACCATCGGGCTGAAAAAAACATTAAAACTGCTAGCAATTTTTTTGTCCGTTTTGAGTTTTTGGGCGGCAGGCGAACCGCTCGGGAAGGCAAAATCAAAACCTGTCAGGTCAAACGTTGTCGCAATCGTCCTCGAGCCTGCTTTCACCACCTCGACGCTAAAACCTTTGGCGCGAAGTTCTTTTTGCCATTCGGGGTCGGCAAACAAAGCCTCTTTTTCCGAGCCAATCGCGCCTTTGAGTTTGATTGGACCCGAAAATTGTTTGCTCGCCGAGGTGAACAGCAGGTATCCAACGCCCAAAATGAGCAATATGGTCATCAGTGGTGCAAGAATTCGATTCAACCAATACCCCCTTGAACCCAGTATGTCTGATAATTGTCAGCTTTATGACAACATCATTTGGTTATACGCGCTCGAACCACGTCGCATTCCCGAATTCACAACATATTACGGTATTCATTGCCAGCGCGAAGTGTTTGACCATGTCGTAATTATCAAACGGGTGATATTGCACGAGGTCACTCTTCTCGAGGAACGCCCATGGATCGGCGCTAAAACCTTTGGGTCTGGTCATTTTGGTTGGCGCAAATTTAGACATGTTCGGACCGTCATTGACCAGGGTGCCAACAAAACTCAAGTCGAGCGGTGGAGCCAACTCAAACACCTCAAAAGGCTGCATCTCGAGTTTTGCTTGTAAGCTTTGCACCCAAGCGGCTGGAAAACCTTTCTCGAGTTCGAGGTGACTTACCGTGCCATCAAGCCATGACTCGAGCGCTTCGGGCAGTTCATCCCAATCGGCTCGAGAGCGGCGAGTTGCGCGAGGCGCACCAGTCGAAACTCGAAGAGCCGACTGGTTTCGGGCAGAAACAAATCGTTTCGCATTCTGATGAGCGCTCCAAGACGCACGTAAGCACCACCACGCCCAGGGATGGGCAGTACTCGAGGAATGCTTTCGGGCAACCTCACCAAAGATTGCAATTCATCCGCCGTGAAATACAACGCACCGGTTTTTAATTCGGTGATTTCATTGCCGTCGATCAAATCGGTCAACGGCACGACCTTTTGGGCAAGGTAAGCGCCAAAAAATTGTTTCTCAGGGCGCGTAAGTTGGGCAGGGTCGAGCGCCTTGATGCCAATGCCATCGAGTTGTCGCAAAAACTCGAGGTACAAACGACCAGCCTCTTCGGCTCTCTCAAGCCGAGGCGGGTCACCCGATCAGCACGTGATTCGTGGAATCAGCCGATGGGTTCGTTCAGGACCTGTACGTTCACGACCGGGAAGCCCTCAAAGGAGTGTTCATCTGAAGAAAAACTCGCAGATACCCATCAAAACCTTGCGTGGCATAATGCCGACCATGAATGGTGCTGTCCTTTAAAGCGCGATCAAAGTTCCCATGTCTCAACGTCAGGCTCGAGCTGCGGTGAGGTTGTGTCACGATTGGCATCCAAGTGTGGCGATTTGCAAAGGTCGAGTTCAAGCACGCCAGGACGGAACCACGCCAATCGGTATCGGTGGCGATTTTTTGGGAGGTCTGCTCGGACCGGCTCATGCGAAGAACTCCACGAGCACCGGAGCTAGGACTTCCGCGCTGACGTTGTGTTGCTGCCCCTCGAACGTGCTGCGTTGCCCGTGCGTCAGCAGCTTGATCATCGCATCGGCACTCGGTTGGAAGAACGGCATACTCGCAGAACCATTGATGACGATGGTTGGAATCCTAACCTGAGCAATACGATCTTCGGGTAACGAGTAATCGCCCATGATGATCGCGTCGTACTCGAGCGTGTGCGCCAGAGCTTCCTGCGCCGCCCACCACGTTGGGCTTTTGGCGAAAGTCACGAAATCGGCAGGCATCCCGACCACCTTTGCCATGAAGTGCTCGGCGGCATCGCTGCGCCGTCCTGCGGCGACCAGATCGTGGAAGGTCTTGGCTGTGTCTGACGGTGTACGGAACGCTGGATCGAGAATAAACGGTGCAGGTAAAACGCCATTTGCTCTTCGGCGGCGCGACCAGCTCGAGCGAGTTTGTCGCTGGAATGGAAAGGCTCGAGTTCTTTGAGGATCATGCGGACAGGTTAACGTCAGAAAACAAAAACGGGTGTTCAAAAGAAAAATGTTTAATTGACGCCTGCATCCGCCCCACTGCCTGGCACGGAGGCGTCCATCCCCGTCGGTGGGGCACCGCCCTGACTTGCATCTCCAGCGGCAGGTCCACCTCCTCCGCCGGTGGAAGGTGCAGTCCCCGAAATGATGGTCTCAATCAGGGTGATCCCGCTGCCCTGCATGAGCGTGGCAAAATCCCTGAACGCCTCCTGAATGTGCGTGACCGTGCCCAACAACCAGTGACTCGAGGTAGGGGGGGCGCTCGAGGCTCGGGTCATCAGTTGACCACCAATCGTGTTTTTGGCATCGTGGTCAACTTCAGCCCGTAGCGTTCCGGTCAGTGGCCAATGCCAGTCCATCTGCTCATTGCCGGCAGTTGGGTCTTCCCGTGGAATAAATTTCTCCGCCTTGAACGGTTGGAAATTGGCGATCATCGCACGGGTGTGCGACTCGAGTTCGGTCGGGCTGATGCTCGGTCCCGCGCCACTCAAAAATCCGTGCGCACGCGCACCCTCAAGGTCTTGAATCGAGGCAGCCACGGCGGCACTCACCATGCGCCGTGTGATTGACGCCTGGGAGATTGGGAAGGAGGCGATGTTTGCGCTCGAGCCGCTTTCACCATCGGCGAGGTGATCGTCGCCCATCGCCGTCCAATGAAACCCGCCAGGGGTGGGTTGACCGCTGGGGTCAACGTCCGAAATCACCCCCAAGCCTCGGTTGTCGTGGTTGTGAAAGGCGAGGCTGACGATATCACCCAGCGAATAACTGTCGAGCGCCGCGCCACCGAGCGCTCGAACCTGCTCTTGAATTTTGTCCTGCACGCCGCTGTTCGGCATCGACCAGGGAATCCCGCCGAGGGTATCAATACGGTGGGTGATCCATGCCGCCATGTACGTCACGAATTGGTTGACCGAGTCTCCAAAATGCGATTGATAGAACTCCCGCATTTCCTGGCGCGGGGTTCGCACGTGTCCCGCCGAGAACATGTCGGTCAGGAAGTGGTTGCCGAAGGCTTCGGTGGTCATGGCTTCGCTATATTTGGCAGCATCGCCGGTGATTCCAGAGAGGAAGGCTGCCGCCAGCGCCTGTTGGTGGTACGTGTCATAGGCGTTGCGGGCGTTTCCACCGGCACTGAAATGGCTGATGTTGTTGGCAGCGAGTTCGTAATAGTGATTGCGGTGGTAACTTTTGCGGTTCTCGGGAATCGTCGGCTCTGACCCATTGTGCAGGGCAAACCAACGAACCCAACGCACCTCGGCTTGTCCGGCGGGGGTCGCCGCGAGACGACGAATTTCATCCAGACTGCCAAAAAAGTCGCCCATCGCCACCATCTCGCCGTAACTCAGGTGCGTGCCGTCATCGAGCAGAATGTCGGTCGCCGCCCCACCCGAAGCCGAATCACCAATTTGACGGTGCTCATCGCTGCCAAAGCGCTGGATCACCAGCACAGAATCCAAAGACTTTTGAATTGGATGGTGATTGCTGCTCGTTTTTGCAGGCTCGAGCTTCGCTTGGTTCTCAGTGGGTCACTTGCTGTGCTTATAAGGTTTAAAGCGTTTTGAATCAACCATCGCACCAGACCCAGCTAACCGCCGCGCTTTCGCTCGTTCCCGACGTAACTTTCGCTTCCCGCCCCACACGAACCGTGTTGGCGCTCGATTCCAACCACGCACTGTCGCCTCCAAAGCCTC
>JANXTZ010000004.1 GCA_025352125.1 Deinococcales bacterium
GATGTTCAAACTTGGTGCGGAAGACCTTGTCGTTCAGTAAGCGAGTTGATCGGCATGAGTTGCGAGTGCGTGGGTTTGTGGATGTGTATAACGCGCCGTTAGAAGCTATGGTTAGAATCAGTCAGGGTTAGGACACTACCAACAGCCGCTCAACAAGCCATTCGTCAGGTTTTTGCTGAATTAACCGAAGGTGAATGCCAAAATAACGGTATCGAATCGCAAGTCATCATGGATGACGAACGAGGACATTACCAGTTGCTCAGTGTCGGCTGGAACGACTTGGAACGCACTCACAGTATTTTTGTGCATCTTGATACTCGTCATGATCAAATTTGGGTGCAAGTAGACAATACAGATTATGGTGTGGCTGATGCACTGGCGCGGTTTGGGATTCCAAAAGCAAACATCATCCTAGGTTTTTAAGCACCATACAAGCGTCAGTATTCAGGGTTTGGCATTGGAGATACGGTATAAGCAATATACTCGAGGTAAATACATGATAGATCAATCTAAAGCATTATCAATGGCAAAAAATTACATTAAAAATATCAGAAAATTCAACACTGATTCTCGAGATTTGCAAGTTGCAACAGATTTGACCATCGAAAAGTCTTATGGATGGATTTTTATATTTCAAAATAAGAAATGGGTTGAGACTCGATTTGACCTCGATTTAACACTTGGATTTCCTTATCTTGTTGTGATGAAGGATTCCGAAGAAATCTTTGAATTACCATCAAACCGAGGTTTCAATGTATCGCTTGCTGAGTTTGAAACCAAGCATTTGTTATGATGAGCACGATCAATATGTTTTTAAGTTCAAATAACTCGAGTCTTTAACTTCGACTCGGTTCTAACCCGCGCCACAAACCAGAAATAAACATGTCCTGGGTGATCACACCGTAAAAAGCATCATCATCCAGCACAGCCACAAAATCACTTTTGGCTAACAACGCCCGCAATTCGGTCACGGCAACATTGCCCGAAATCTTGGCGATCTTGTCCCAGTCGAGCGTGCGGCGTCCATCGTGAATCCCGACGGGCTTTCCGTTTTGACGCAGTACTGTCAAACCCAATCCCAATTCTAGGGTGCTGGGATTCTCGAGTGTCTCGAGTTTTTGCGCGAAATTCTTGGCGGGCGGCGGGGTCAGAATGCCGCAGGTCATTAACGTGCTGATCGGCAGGTGAAAGCTGACTCGAGCCAGCAGGAGCGCGTTGGAGAACGTGAACACAAAAGCCAGCGTCTCGAGAATGCCACCAAAGTTCAAGTCCATAAAGCCGCCGCGTCCCTGCGAACCGAACAGGGCATGAACAACAAATGACACCAGCAGCGCGGCGACAACGGCGAGCGCGTAGGCGATGAAGGCGGTGGTTCGGACCTGCGTTGGTGTTCTCAAAAGACTGACTCCTTGGGGGACAATACTCGATTGAATTCTGATTTACAGTCTGGCACATTACGTTCGTAATTTTGTCAGTGTCAACTCGAGGTCTTCGGGTTTGTCCACATCAAATCCAACTTCGGCAAATTCGGTGATCAGGGCGCTCGAGGGAACACCCAGAATTTTGGATATTTTCTGCTCGAGTTCAAAGATTTGTAACATTCCGAACGGAAATTTGAGAAGCGTGTCAATGCCGATCATGCTTGCAATGGCGAGTGGGTTTTTGCGGTTGTGAATGACTTGCTTGAGTTTGGGCATGAACGCATTCACCAGCCCAGGCTCGAGCAGGAACAAGTTGCCGCCCGTGTATTTGCCGGTTTTTAATTTGGCATAGGTGCGTTTTCCACCTGGGAAGGCACGTTCGCAAGCCGCTCGGGAAATCACTGGATAGACCAAGCCAGTGCCAGAATCTCGAGACACCACGTCTTGCACGGCTTCGGGCGTTAAAAGTGGAATGTCGGCGGTGGCAATTAAAACCCGATTTGAGGCGGGGAGCGCCTTCAATCCCGCCTCGAGATTCTCGAGCATTTCACCGCGTGCAGGCAAGTGAATGTCGTACAATTCCTCTAGTTCGTGAGCGCTCGGACCAACATAGACGATGCGCTTCACCATGCCGCTCGAGCGTAAGGCTTTCAAGACATACCAGGACATGACGTGACCATTGATTGGGATCAGGGATTTCACGGGGACGTTGTGTGCCACCGCCAGGCGCTCGCCTGGTTTGCCACCCGCCAAGATCACCACGTCCAATTGTTTTGCCCTCACCGCAACCTCGAGTTCACGGCTACAGAATAACGCATGAATGGTGATTCTCGAGGGATTTAACGCATTTGCATTTTGGGAAGTTTTGACAGCGGTTTTGCGCCGCGCTGCTCGAGCATTGAGGTCATGGCGTCAATGTCAAAAGTTTGCGCGTTGATGACGGCTTGTGCCACGCGTTTGACTTGCGCACTGCCCGCTTTGCCGAGCACATCTTGCGCCATGAAAATGCCGCCCTGGTGATGACGAATCATCAGTTGCAAGAACTTGATTTCGGCGTCTTTTACAGGCAAACTCGAGATGCTGTTCACATCGGTTTGGGTGGACATGCCCATCATCAAGCCCTTGCCGTTCATCGGGGCACTCAGGCTGTTCTGCGAGACGTTCCAGAGGTCGAGCCATGCCATCATCTGACCCATCTGATTGGTTTGCCCGAGGGCAATGTCGATGGCAAAAATTTTCAGGGTTGGGTCACTGGTTCGGTCACGAACCCGTATCGCCATGTCCACCGCCTGGGTGTGGTGCGCGATCATGTCCCTGGCGAAGGTGACATCCGCGCTGCCTTCAAGTGGGGCGCTGTTGCTGGAGCGTCCCAAAAACCAACTCAAACCAATGGCTAAAACCACAAGAATGGGCGCAATCCAATTTCTCGAGTTTCGGGCTGGGGTTCTGGTGGTTTGAAGGGTGTTTTCCACGAAATTTATTGAATCGGCGTTCCAATTGCGCCCGAGCAGGTCGCACCAAATTCTGGGGTATTGTCAGCAACATTCTTGTATTTCTTGATGAAAGACGCAATGCGTTTGTCGTCGCTTTTGTCCACGCCCATGCTGTGATTCCAGGCGACCACATAAATGGGTTTGTCCAGTGCGCCGTACTGGTATGGCGAGACCAACATGTAGGTTTGCCCTTTGGCGTACTCACGTATTTTTGTGACTTGATCGGCTGCCAAATCAGGTTGATAGGTGATCCAGACCGCACCATGCTCGAGGCTGTGAACGGCATTCTCGAGCGCAACTTGCGTGTCGTAAATCCCACAATTTTGCCAGGCGGGGTTGTGTTCTCCGCCGCTTGGAGGTGTTTCGGTATAGCTTAAGCGTCCTTCTTTGTGTTGACCACCTTTGTATTTGAAGGTTTTTAAACCTGTGAGCGGCACACTTTCCTCGGGTTTGTTGCAGGCGGCAAAAACCAAAGCGAGACCAATAACTAAAAGAGAGGATTTCATTCTGAGTTTCATTCTAAGACTTTCGGTGACGCCGTGATGAGGGTAAAAACGGTAAAACTCGAGCACCGTGATTTAACCCGAGTTTGCTGTGCAATCATTGAATCGGGTTGCCAATGCCTGCCGTGCAAGGTGCACCGAATTCTGGGGTGTTGTCGGCAACGTTCTGGTACTTTTTAATAAACGAGCCAATGCGTTTGTCGTCGCTTTTGTCCACGCCCATGCTGTGATTCCAGGCCACCACGTAAATTGGTTTGTCCAGTGCGCCGTACTGGTATGGCGAGACCAACATGTAGGTTTGCCCTTTGGCGTACTCACGTATTTTTGTGACTTGATCGGTTGCCAAATCGGGTTGATAGGTGATCCAGACCGCACCGTGCTCGAGGCTGTGAACGGCATTCTCGAGCGCAACTTGTGTGTCGTAAATCCCGCAATTTTGATAGCTTGGATTGTGAACACCGCCCGTTGGAGGATTTTCAGAAAAACTTAAACGTCCCGGTTTGTGACTGCCTTTGTACGCAAAGACTTTCATGCCCGTGAGCGGCACACTTTCTTCGGGTTTGTTGCAGGCAGCCAAAAGAATCGCAAGACAAATTAAAAAAGGAAGTTTCATATTTCAACTTTCGATGGTGAAATGATAACTCGAGCCTTTTCAAACTCGAGAAACCCGAGCTTAGCCTTTCACGTCGAGCAATTCGACTTCAAAGACCAGCGTGGCATTTGGTGGAATCACGCCACCCGCCCCGCGAGCGCCGTAACCCATGTGCGCTGGAATGGTCAGCTTGCGCTTGCCGCCAACTTTCATGCCGACCACACCCTCATCCCAGCCTTTGATGACCATGCCGCCGCCGAGCGCAAAGCTGAACGGGTCGTTGCGGTCTTTGCTCGAGTCAAATTTTGTACCGTCGGTCAACCAGCCCGTGTAATGTACAATGGCGAGTTGTCCTTTTTCGGCGGTTGCGCCAGTGCCGACGGTCAATTCTTCGATTTGCATTTGCTCATTCATGGTTTTTTTCCTTTTCAAAAATTATTTTACTTCAAGCAGTTCAACATCAAACACCAGGGCTGCATTTGGTGGAATCACGCCACCCGCGCCAGCCGCGCCGTAACCGAGGTTGGCTGGAATAATCAAGCGCCTGATCCCGCCGACTTTCATGCCGACAATTCCCTGATCCCAACCGGCAATGACTTGCCCTCCTCCAAGGTTGAACTCGAAGGGGCTTGGTTTGCCGCAGGAGGTGTCAAATTGCGTGCCGTTGGTAAGTCGCCCAATGTAATTCATGACCACCGCTTTGCCAGCAAGCGCTTCAGCGCCCGAGCCAATCATTTTATCCTCGAGCTTGATTGCTTTGACGTCGCTGTCTTTCACGCCTGTTAACGCTGGCGGTTGCGAGGCGCACAACACCGAATTTCCTGCGGCACTCGAGGTGGCAGGCAGCGCTGTGGTGTCTACGGGTGTACTTGAATTGCTCGAGGAACTGGTCTGGGAAATGACCAGCAAGCCAACGGCGGCAATGATGGCGATCACGATTCCGGCAAGAATACCTTTGTTCATGGGCTTGATTCTAACCCAAAGCTCGAGGTTTTTATTTCACGGCAATGAGTTCCACGTCGAACACCATTGCCGCATTTGGTGGAATGATGCTGCCTGCACCTGCCGCACCATATCCAAGATTCGATGGAATCACCAACCGCCGAATTCCACCCACTTTCATGCCAAGCGTACCCTGGTCAAAACCTGCAATCACCTGTCCCTGACCGAGGTTGAACTCGAACGGAGTTTTCTTGCACGAGGTATCAAATTGCTTGCCGTTTGCAAGTCGTCCAACATAATTCACCACCACTTTTTTCCCATTTTCAGCTTTTGTACCGTTGCCAACACGGAAATCTTTGATTTTTAAGGTGGTCACGTTTTGATTTGTTAAACCTGTTTCGGCAACTGGAATGGCGGCACACAACGGTGTCTGAATTGGGCGACCTGTGGTTGTTGGGCGTGGTTGCCCTTGAGAGATCACCCATGAAAAAAGCGCGACGATGACGGCAATGATTTGATTTCCAATTCCCGATTGGTTCATAGCCAGATTATAGGGCAAAAACCCAAAAAATCTGCCTCACTCGAGTTGCAACGGTTTTTGTTGAAATCTCGGGTCAGCATTTTGAAGCCCATTTGAACTTTTTTGAATTTCTCGCGTATTCATCCTCGAGACAACCTTTGTTTCGTTCGGAATTCTTTTCAGAATCTCGAGTTGAAAAACAGGTTTTCAGGAGGTTATTGTGAAAAAAAGTATTTTGGTCGTGTCCGCGTTGGTTCTTTCCGGCATTGCTTTGGCTGCACCGATGTTCAAGTTTGGCAAGGACGAAGGCTCGAACATGATGATGAAGGGCGAAATCATCAGCATCAGTGCGTATCCAAAGTTCAAGTTGTTGGCAAAAAACATCAACAACAAGTCAGCCATTTTGATTTTTGAGGGCAAAGTCGCGCACGATCCGTTTGCGTATTACGAAGCCGCCTTGCAAAAAGACGGTTGGAAACTTGCCGACGCCATGATGAAACCAGCCGACACGATGGCAAAACCTGGTGACACGATGACCAAGCCAGATGACACCATGACCAAGCCAGATGATACCATGACCAAACCTGGAGATGCGATGGCAAAACCAGGCGATACCATGACCAAACCTGGAGATGCAATGGCAAAACCAGGCGATACCATGACCAAACCAGCCGATACGATGGCGAAAAGCGATGATGCCATGATGATGAAAAAATCATTTGACGCAAAATTCACGATGAAAAATTACACCATCACCTTGACCTCGAAACTGAGCCAAGCGAACCGAGTGACCGTAGACTTCGAATTAAAATAAATCCACTCAAACAAAAAGCTCGAGTGGAAATCTTCCACTCGAGCTTTTTAAAATTCGGAATCTAACGGCGGCGGCGGCGTTGGCGATCAGCGCCAGCCACCAGATTGGCTGGGGTGGCGGGTTGCGCCCCTTCTGCGCCAGCGATCACCGGACGAACCCGAGGACGCTCGACGCGCGGGGCGCTCGGAACTGGGGTCGCGCTGCCCTCGAGCGGACCTTTTTGGGCACGGTTGTGATTGACGGGAGCAACCACGGCTGCGGTCACGTCTGGCTTGGGACGGCGCTCTTCAAAACGGCGTTTTTGCGGCTCGAACTTGGGACGGGCTGGCGCGGGTTGACCGGAAACCACTGGACTCGAGGTGACCGGACTGACAACAGGGGCGCTCGAGGTTTGGGTTGCCGCAGCTTGAGGGTTTGGATTTTTTGAACGGTTGAACCTGCCACGGTGTTGTTCGTTACGAGCCTGACCTTCAACTCGAGGTTCAGTGCCGCCCTCGACTCGAGCCTCCGAGGTTGGACGCGGTGCTTGATTTGGATTTGGGCGCGGCTGCTGGTTTGAAGTTGGACGCGGCGGGTGTTGATTCGGGTTGTGAACTCGAGCTTGGTTGTTCGGTTGCGCATTCGGGCGCGGACGTGAACCATTCAAGTTGTTGTTTGGACGGTTTTCACCGCCACCACTTCGCTCGTCGGCTTCCATGTTCTCACGCGTCCACTCGCCGAAGTACAACTTGCGGGCGGTGACTTTCACCGGTCTCGAGTATTCGCCGTGCATTTTACCGTCCAGTACGACCACACGACGACGGTTATCGCCTTTTAAGGCGGCTGGTTTTGTCACGGCAGCGCCGCCTGGGCGGTTGCGGAATTTTCCCATGGTGTTCTCCTTGACAGGCAGGGCAAGATCAATCTCGCGTCCGACTGCGTTGACGCGTTCGATGCGAACGCGCACTGGTGTACCCAGGCGGAACATCCGCCCTTGACGACCCTTGAAAGCTTGCGAACCTTGAATAAAGCTGTATTGATCGTCTTTCATGTCCTCGTGGCGCATCAGACCTTCAACGCCGTTCTCGAGGGTGACAAACACGCCGAATGGCATCACGCCGCTGATGTAGCCGCGCCAGGTTTCACCGATTTTGCCTTGTGCCCACTTGCACTGGTAGTACTTGTTCAGGTCGCGTTCGGCGCTGGTGGCATTGCGTTCGCGCTCCGAGACAAACTCGCCCAGTTCGGGCAGGGTTTCGCGCAAGGTTTCGCGTTTTTTGTCAGATAATTTCTGAGCAATCACCAGTTTTAAAACGCGGTGCACCAGCAAATCTGGGTAGCGCCGAATCGGGCTGGTAAAGTGCAGGTAATCGGAAAACGCCAGCCCAAAATGACCTTTGTTCTCGCTCGAGTATTTGGCTTGACGCAAACTGCGCAACAACAACGAGTTGACGGCGCTCTCTTGCGGTGTGCCGCGCACCGACGCCAGAATCTGCTGGTAGGCTTGCGGGGTTGGCTCGAGCAGACCGGCTTGGGTCACGCCCATGCGATTGAGCGCATCCAGCAATTCCTTGAAACGGGTTTCGGCTGGAACTTCGTGGATGCGAAACAGTGCTGGGGCATCATTTGCCAGCAAGAACGCGGCAATCAGACGGTTTGCCAGCAGCATCAAATCTTCGATCAAACCTCGAGCCGTCTCTTCACGGACCGGCACGAGGCGCGGCGAACCGTCTGGCTCGAGTACGACCTTGACCTCAGACAGTTTGAAATCCAGGCTGCCGTCGCGGAAGCGCTTTTCACGCATTTTGGTGGTCAGTTTTAAGAGCAAATGCAAATCGCCCTCGACATCCCTGGCATGGTCGGGCATGGCGGATTTGCCCTCAGAGAAGGACTGGACTTCGTTGTAAGTCAAACGGGCTTTGGAGTGAATCACGCTGTTGCGCACGGCGTAATTGACGACATCGCCCTCTGGGCTTAACTCGACCAGCGCCGAAACCGAAAGGCGATCTGCAAACGGCACGAGCGAGCAGACGCCGTTGGACAGACGCTCGGGTAACATCGGCAGGACTTTGCCAGGCAAGTAAACGCTGGTCGCCCTGGTTTTGGCTTCGATGTCCAGCTTGCTGCCGTCGGTCACATAATGCGAGACATCGGCAATGTGAATGCCAACCAGGAAATTGCCGTTGCCAAGCGGTTCAATGTGAATCGCATCGTCAAAGTCTTTGGCATCCTCGCCGTCAATCGTGAAGACGCGTTTGACCCGCAAATCCACCCGACCTTGAAGCGCCTTGACCGGAATCTCGAGCGGAATTTTTTCAGTCTCGAGCATCACGTCACCAGGAAATTCATCGCGCAGGTCAAACTTAACCACAACGGCTTGGGTTTCCACCTCTGGCGAGTCGCTGATGCCCAGCACGCTCGAGATTTCACCGAACGGTTCATCCTCGCCCGTGTTTTCGGGCCAGTGCAGTTTTGCCACGACCCGAGCGCCCGCCGAGAGCCGGTCACGGTAGGGCATCAAAACAATGCGGTGCGGAATCTTGTTCTCGTCGGGGCGCAAAATCGCGTAACCCTGACGGTACTCGAGCGTCCCAACCACCTCATCGCGGTCGCGCTCGAGAATGCGGATGACCACGCCGCGAGAACGGTTTTGGCTGCGTTCCTCGCGCACGACCACACGGTCGCCGTGCCAGGCGAACAGGGAATCCCTGGCATCTATCGAGAATTCTTTCATGCCCGGGGTTTCGGGTTGCACGATGCCACCACGGTTGTTGGTCACGCTGTAACGCCCGACGACCAGGTTCACATCTCGAGGCAAGCCATAGGTGTGGCGACGCACCAGGGTTAAACGTCCAGCCGCCACCAGATTCTCGAGTGAATCCTCGAGTCCTTTGCGTCCGCCAAGGCGTTCATAGTCAAAGGCAGGAAGGCGTTTGGCAATGTCGCGCACCTGATGCGCCCTCGGGTTGGCGCGGAAAAACTCCAAGAGCGCCTCGAGCGGATCGAGCGGGGCTTTTTGGGTTTCAAAAATATTGGTGCGTCCAACTTTTCGCGCCCGCACGGCTGATTTGCTGGCTTCTGGCGCGGGAATCGGTTTTAAGGTTTCAGCATCCAGATTCTCAATTGGAGTTTCGTCCTGCTCAGGCTCGAGCGAAACTGGTTTGGATGTTTCAAGTTCGAGTCGAACAACTTCAGGCTCGAGGTTTATCGTTTCGAGCGGTAGCAACTCGAGTTGCTGCGTTTGGGAAATGATCTTTTTGCGCCCTCGAGATTTTTTGGGTGCTTCGGTCAGTTCTGGCGTTGTAACTTCCAGGACCTCGAGTTTGACTGGTTCGACGGCTTCAGTCTCGCGCACGGCTGGTTCTGGTTCAAGCAACACTTCGGGTCTGGCACGTCTGGTTTTGGGTTTGATCGCCACTGATGGTGAAACCATGGGCGCAACATCAATAGCGGGCGCAGCAAGCGACCCAAGCCCGTTAGGTGCTGTTTTAGGGTCAAGAAGCGACCCAAGCCCGTTAGCGGTTCCGCCCGAAGGTGCGTCTTGGAACCAAGAAGGTGCTGTTTTAGGGTCAAGAAGCAGCGCCCCTACCTTGCTTTTGGGTTCAATCACAGGTTTTGATTCGACAGTGACTTTTGTCACAGGGACAACTTTTTTGCGGAGTCCTCGGGTTTTGGGCGTGGTTTCGAGTGCAACAGATTCTTGAACCTCGAATAAAACAGGTTCATTCACCTCGAGCGTGGCTGAGTCTTGCACCTCGAGCACTGGTGCAGAAGTTTTCGCAGGCGGAGATTTCTTCGCACCTCGAGAGACAGATTTCTTCGCTTTGCTGTTCAAAGCGGCTTGGGTTTGGGTGGGTTGAGTTTCCTCAACGGCTTTTTTCCTCGGTTTTTTCGAGGCGGGCGCTTTCGCGCCTTTTACAACAGACTGGCTAATACAAACTCCTTCACCCTGAAAAACTTATTTTCAGGAAACCCGAGTGCATAATCCGTGACCTCGAGCAAGATCGTGTTGCGCTCATTACGGCTTATGCCGTTTAATGACACCACTGTTGGGTTGCGCTTGTTGAGATGGCGTTGTTCTTCACGCAGAACTTGATTCCTTCGGGGGGCTAAAAAATGTGGGCACATTTTCAGTCCTCATCCGAGACCTGAGATCAGTATAGCATTTTAGAGCGCCCAAAAACTGCGCCAAATGACCTAGCTGCAATCAAGCTCGAGTAGCACAGCTAAAACGTATGGTTTAGCGTTTGTTTAAGAATCCTCGAGAAGATTCCGTAAATACTGCGGGATCGGTACGGTGCGCTTCTCAAAATCGGTTGCCATGTGCTCCGTAAAGCCTTCAGCTAACAGTAAATTGTCGCTGGCGCGTTCGATGGCGTATTCAAAACGCATCATGCGCGACTTCAAACTGCCCAGCCGCGTGGTCAACAGCAACGTGTCGTCAAAAATGGCTGGACGACGGTATTTCACGCCAACGCTGGTCACGACCAAATACACACCGCGTTTCTCGACCTCGGAATACGGCAAGCCCAACTCCTCGAGAAACGCCACCCGTCCCATCTCGAGCCAGATCACGTAATTGCTATGGTGCGCAATGCCCATCGCGTCAGTCTCGGCATAGCGGACTTTAAATTGAAGTTGGGATTGCACCACTTTTTTCATCAGAAATTGTTCGCCGCATCCAAAAACTCGAGCAGGGGCGTGCGTTTCATCCGAACTTCGCGGGCGATGGCGCGTTGCAACAAGCCTTTCGCGCCGTTCAACGCCTCGAGCATCGGTGCAACCTCGCCCAAGCCAGACACAAAAACTTTGGCGTTCATCAGGTCGGTGCTGATCTGCACGCGGTCAATCGTGATGACAATTGGCAATCTCGGGTCGCTCAGTTCATGAATCGCATTGGATAAAACTCGAGCGATGGTCGATTCGACTTGGGAGGTACGCTGGCTCATTGGGCAACTCGAGTAGGGGTGAAGCTTGGTTTTTGATAATGACTTAATCGAAAAGAGCGTTCTGAACTCTTAAAAGTCACCCCCTGCGAAGTAGGGGGTCGCCGCTTGCGGCGGGGGGTCGTGCAAAATTTAGTCGTCAAACCAATAGCGCACGACCCCTCCGTCTCTCGCTGCGCTCTCTTGACCCAAAACATGCACCTGACGGGCTGGGTCGCTCGAGCCACCTCCCCTTCTTGTTTCCAAGACGCACCTTCGGGCGGAAACGCTACTTCGCAGGGGAGAACTAAAAACACTGCACTTCTATTGTACTGAAGGATTCTAATTTGCTCGAGCTTCATGATGCCCCGCCCACACGCCTGATCACACTGGCAACCGATTCGGCAAGTTCTTTGATTAAGCTTTCGCTTGGACCTTCGATCATGACGCGCACCAGCGATTCCGTGCCGCTCGGACGCAAATTGACGCGTCCCAAACCCGCCAGTTTTTGTTCCACCTCGAGCACGGCTTGTTGAACGTCTTCATGCTGAGAAATGCCGTGTTTGTCGGTTACGCGCACGTTGACCAGGGTTTGCGGGAAGAGCGGCATTTCATTGCGCCACTCGAGAAGGCTTTTGCCGCTTTGCTTGATGGCTTTCAGGGTTTGCAGCGCGGTCATGATGCCGTCACCCGTGGGTGCGGCGTCCAAAAACAGGGTGTGACCGCTCTGCTCGCCGCCCAGGGTAAAGCCTTTCTCGAGCATCCTCTCTAAAACGTAACGGTCGCCGACGTTGGTGCGCTCGAGGTTGATGCCGTGTTCGCGGAGCTTGACTTCCAAGCCCATGTTGCTCATGAGGGTGGCGACCACGGTGCGTTCTTTGCGGGTCACGCCGTTGATAAACAGCACGTGGTCGCCGTCCACCATGGTGCCGCTCGAGTCCACAAACAGGGCGCGGTCGGCGTCGCCGTCGAAGGCAATGCCCAGGTCAAAGCCCAGGTCTTTGACGGTGCGTTGCAACACGTCCAAGTGGGTGCTGCCGCAGCCGAGGTTGATGTTTTTACCGTCGGGCGTGGTAAAAATTGTGAAAACATCCGCGCCGGCGCGTTGAAAGACTTTGGGCGCAATGTGAAAAGCCGCACCGTTGGCGCAGTCGAGCACAATTTTGACGCCCGTCAAGTCTGGGGTGTGACTGAACAAGAAGTCCCCATAGAGATTTTCGGCTTCATGGTAATCCTTGACCGTCCCGAGAGACACGCCAGTCAAGTCAGCGATGGGTTTCTCGAGGTTGGCTTCGATTTCATGCTCGAGCGTGTCGGAAAGTTTTTCGCCGTTGGCGCCAAAAAATTTGATGCCGTTGTCCTGGTACGGGTTGTGCGAGGCGCTGATGACCACGCCTGCGGTGGCATTCAGTTGACGGGTTAAATAGCTGACGCCTGGGGTCGGAATGATGCCAACATGGATCACATCGACGCCCTGAGCGGTCAAGCCTGCCGCCAGCGCCGCCTCGAGCATGTCACCGCTGCGCCTCGTGTCGCGTCCAACGACCACGCTGGGTTTGCGGGATTGGGTTTTGAAAACCTCAGCCGCCGCTTTGCCCAGGTTCAAGGTCCAAGCCGAGGTGAGTGGATGTTGCCCCGCGACGCTGCGCACGCCGTCCGTACCAAAAAATTTGCGATCAGCCATAAAAATTCCTTAAAAGTGAAATAAAACCCGAGTTCGTCTCGAGGGATGAAACGAAGTCTATCACTTGAAGAATCATTGGGCTTTTGCAGGGTTTTTGAAATCTGGTTTCAAATTGCAACTGTGCAACACAAGAGCAACACAAGAACGGTAAAGAATTGCACTCGAGTCCGAGTACGTTTTTCACATTTCATGCTAATTTGGTGAAGATTCTGAACTTGGTTGAAGGGTAATCAGGCTTCACTGCCCTGGAGACTGATTTTTATTTTTCAACTTTGCCAAGAAACCACTTGGAGGTGGTTGAATGAAGTATTCACGTTACACGTTGATGCTTGTTGTCGGTCTAACCCTGGGAGCGTGCAATCAAGCCGCACCGCAACAGATTGCGATTGTCGGCGATCAGCCAGTAGCGAAGGCGAGTCTTTCGAGCGTGACCGGTTTTCAACGCGTGTTGCCGCTCGAGGCGTTGCCGGCGGTCAACGACCAAATGGTCAACGAAACGCCCAAATCTTGGTTTGTCGAATTGACGGGCAACCCAGAAGCCGACGGTGGCGCACGCTCGAGTTTGGATTCTGAGCGGGCAGGCTTCAAGCGCGATGCCAACGAAAAAGGTGTGAAGTACGAGGTACGCCGTTCGTACAGCGATCTGTTCAACGGTTTTTCGGTGCGGGCAAATGGCAGCGAAATCGTCAAAATTTCGCGTCTGCCAGGTGTTCGGGCGGTTTACCCAGTCAGTCAGTCGGCGCTTCCCAAAACCGAAGTCGTTTCCAATCCCGACCTTGCCACCGCCATCACCATGACCGGCGCGGACATTGCCCAGAACGAACTCGGGCTTGATGGTCGCGGCGTCAAAGTCGGCGTGATCGACAGCGGTATCGACCTCCAGCATCCAGACCTGGCGGGGCGCATCACCAATCAATACGATTTTGTCGGCGATGCCTACAACGCCGACCCCAGCAGCCCAAGTTTTAACCCAGTCCCAACCCCAGACCCAATCGCCGACGATTGCGAAGGTCACGGCACACACGTCGCAGGCATTATTGGCGCAAAGGGACAGGTTACGGGCGTTGCCCCCGCCGTCAGCTTCGGTGCGTACCGCGTGTTTGGGTGCAACGGTTCAACCGATGACGACGTGCTCTTGGCGGCGCTCGAGCGAGCCAAAAGCGACGGTATGCAAGTCATCAACATGAGCCTCGGCTCAAGCTTCGGTTGGGCGCAATCGCCGCTGGCTCGAGCCTCGAGCCGGCTGGTGAAAAAAGGCATCGTGGTGGTCGCGTCGGCGGGCAACAGCGGCGCTTTGGGCTTGTATTCGACGGGTGGTCCCTCGGCTGGCGAAGAGGTCATTTCGGTGGCTTCGTTTGACAACATTGCCGTCAGTTTGCCGTACTTTACAGTCTCGCCAAATCAAACCCATGTCGGTTATATCGAAGCCACGGGCGCACCATTGCCGCCAACCTCGGGCATGGCATCCATTGTACGTACCGGCACGATCACCACCACCAACGATGCTTGTGCACCACTGGCACCAGGCAGTCTGACGGGCAAGACCGCCCTGATTCGCCGTGGCGCTTGCGCGTTTTACACCAAAGCCAAGAACGCCCAAGATGCGGGCGCGACCGCCGTGGTCTTGTACAACAATGCGGCTGGACGAATCAGTCCAACCGTGGCGGGTAGCCCAGCCATCACCATTCCGGTGGTTTCAATCACCCGCGAAGAGGGCATTGCCATCAACGCGCTCTTGAATGCCGCGAATGTCAATCAAACCTGGACCAACCAGCGCGACGGCTTCCCAGTTCCAACCGGCAACCTGATCTCGAGCTTCAGCTCTTACGGACTGGTGCCAGACCTGAGCCTCAAGCCAGACATCGGTGCGCCCGGCGGTTTGATCCGCTCCACCTTCCCGCTCGAGCTTGGCGGTTATGCCACCCTCAGCGGCACATCGATGTCCTCACCGCACGTGGCTGGCGCGGTGGCATTGCTGTTGCAATCCAATCCCGACATCAAAGCCATCGACGTGCGCAGTCTGCTGCAAAACACCGCCAGCCCTCGAGCCTGGTTTGGCAATCCAGCCCTGGGCTTTCTGGACAGCGTTCACCATCAAGGCGCGGGCATGTTGCGAATCGATTCTGCCGTGCTCAGCCCGACCACCGTTTACCCCTCCAAGCTTTCATTGGGCGAGAGCGCCCAGGGACCAGTCCAAAACGAACTCGAGATTGTGAACGACAGCAACCAAGTGGTCACGTACACCCTGGGTCACGAGCCAGCCCTCTCGACTGGACCTGACACCTACGCCCCAGAATTTGATACCGGTTTTGCCAGTGTGGCGTTCAGTTCGCCAACCGTGCGCGTTGGTAAGTACAATGAAGGCACGGTCAAAGTCACCGTCACCGCCAGTTCAGAATTGCCTGATCGCAGCATTTACGGTGGTTACATTGTCCTGACCCCCGACAACGGCACTCAGGTCATCCGCGTGCCTTACGCGGGCTTCAAGGGCGATTACCAAGCCATTCAGGTGCTCTCGCCAACCGCCAGCAACTTCCCGTGGCTGGCGAAAGTGGTCGGCACAAATCTGGTCAACCAGACGGCTGGCGCAAGCTTCACGATGCAACCAGGCGATTTCCCACAAATCTTGTACCACCTCGACCATCAATCAAGACGCCTGCGATTTGACGTGTACAACATTGCCACGCCCAAAAAGACATTCTTGATCGATGGCGCGGATTACCTGATTCGCAATACCGGTCCAAACGGATACTTTTCGCTCGAGTGGGACGGCACAGCCACCAAAGACGCCGACGTTGCCGAAAACGGTTTTGTCACGCCAGACCCAAAGAAGATCGTGACCCTTCCCAACGGTCAATACGCCATCAAGATCACCGTCACCAAAGCGCTGGGCAAGTTTAACCGCGCCGCTGACACCGAAACCTGGATTTCGCCAACGATCACCGTCGCCCGCCCTTAAAGATTCTCGAGCCTCAGAACGCGCCCACCAAAATTGGTGGGCGCGTTTTTGTTTTGATAACAGGATGAAAGTTCAGCTCGAGCTGGTTGAGTCAAAAACATTTGCCTTCAACGCAGATTCAAAAACTGTCTGTGAAAGATTTTTCTCTCGTGTCACGCTCGAGTCACGCTCTACTTTGTACGTTATGGACTGAGCAAAAAAGGAGGAAGATAATGGACAATGACAAAAGCAACGATTATGGTTAGAGAGTTTCCAAAGAAGAATTCATTTCCGACGCTCCAGGCAGGTTGAACAGTTTCTCGGGGTTGGGACTGATTTGGATTGTGGTATTTTGGTTAAGGCTCAAGATGGTCGGTTAGGTTGATCATTTGGCTTGAAAGCGCTCAAAGATTTAAAGTTCAAGGGGCATATGTTGAACATTCGTCTCGGTACGATTTTTTGGCTGGCAGGGGGCTTGCTGGCACGGGGCTTACTGGCGCTGAGCTTGCTAGCACTGGGCTTGGGTGCCTGTTATCAGAACGCAATCCCAGCCGATCATCTGGTGCTGGTGTCTCAGGCTGGCTCGAGTACTGTGGCGGTCATTGATCCAGACACGGGTGAAACCCTCAAACGAATCTCGGTGGGTGGTTTGCCGCATCGTTTGCTGGTGGTCGGTGACAAAGTTTACGCGCTGCTGGTCGGTTCGCAAGCCATAGCCGAAATTGACGGCAAGTCGCTCGAGCTGACGCGCACCATGTTGACCGCAGCGGTGCCCAGAAATCGCAGCGATGGCAGCCTGATTCAAGGGCACATCGACCGAGATGCTTTTTCCAAAACCACCTGTTTTGCCTGCCACAACACCAGTAGCGATGGCGTCAAACCGTTCGTGGTCGGTGAGCGCCCCGTGGGTTTAACGCTCTCGGGCGACGGCAGCAAACTGATTGTCTCGCACCTTCGCAACTCGAGGTTGAGTGTGCTCAACCGAACTTCTGGGATGCTCGAGCGAAGCGTGTCGTTGATCCCGACGGGTTCGGCTTCAGAATTGTCTGACGTGGCAAGCCTTGGACACAAATTAATTGTGACCATGCGCTCGGCGCAACCGAGCACCAAGCCAGGCGTGGTGCGTTGGTTAAATGCCGACACGCTCGAGGTAATTTCAGAATTTGTGACTGGCAGCGACCCGAGTTTTATTTTGCCGATTCCAAACCGTGACAGCGCCTTGGTTTCAAATTTTGAATCCAACACCGTCACCGAGTTTAAGTCAGGTGCCGCGCCCGTCTCGCATGAGGTTACACCGGGACCACTCGGCACACGGCGCTTGGCGGACGGACGAATATTGACGCTCAATTATTACTCGAACAGCGTTTCAATTCTTGATCTGGTCAACAACCAAAGCAGCACCTTCAAACTCGAGTTGAACAACCAAGAATTTGTCAATCCAACCAATGCCGCGCTTTCGCCAGATGGTGCGCTGGCATATATCGTCTCGAGCGGCACGGACGCGCATTTGTTGGTGTTTGATCTGCGGTTACAACGGGTTGTCAGAGCCGTAAAGATTGATGGTCTGAGTTTTGATGTGGCTGTGATTCCACGCGTTCCGTGAAAGTTAAAAGCAATCAGCTCGAGATTTCCTCAAGGGCGCAAGTGTTTTCAGGAGGTGCGTATGAAAAAGTTATTCGGTGCATGGATGCCGCGACCCGTGTTGACCCTGGGGTTTGGAACACTGGGGTTTGTGGCACTGGGGTTTGGGTTGGCTGGCTGCGGGGGCAATGGCAACCCTCCCCCTGGTCCGACCGATAGTGGTGTGGTCGCCGGTTTGGTCACCGACATCAGCAACGGCGCAAGGTTGGCGGGCGTGAAAGTCAGCCTGGTCGGCGGCACCACCACAGTCAACACCGACAGTAAGGGCGAATTTACCCTCAGCAACCTGGCGACGGGAGCCGTCAATTTCTCGCTCGAGAAGACCGGATTTGCGCCCAGTTACGCCAGCGCCGAGGCGGGCAACACCGCGCAGACGGTGCTGGTCAGTTTAAAAAAGGAAGGCTCGAGACAGAGTTACAATGCCTCGCAAGCCAAAACCTTGATTCAACGCACCGAAGCCGGACCATATGCCGTGATTTTCACGGCGGGCAGCTTGGACACCAGCGACACCAACCTCAAGGTTTCAATCACGCCGCTCGATCCGACCAAAGAACTTTCTGCCCTGCCTGGCGAACTGGCAACCAGCAGCACGCCACTGTCGGCGGTGACCTTCGCCGAATTCACGATTTACGACTCGAGCGGCAAAAAAGTCAACCTCAAGGCGAATGCAAACGCAATGGTCGAACTGCCCATCCCGGCTGATTTGCGCGTCCAGTACCCCTTGGGATCAGTCATTCACTGTTATGCCTACAACCCGCAAACGGGCAAGTGGGAAGATTTTGTTGAAGGTACGGTCGTCACCTCGAGCGTCGATAACAGCACGCCCGTGCTTCGCGCCCAGATCAGGCACTTTAGCTGGTACGGTGGCGCTCCAGAGGTCAAAAAGCAACGCTGCGCTCGGGTCAAGGTCCGCAGTGCCCTGACCGGCGCGATTCTCGAGGGAGCGAGGGTGACGGCCAGCCCCGGGTTGAGTGCCACCACCAACGCCAACGGTTCGGCGAACATTACGGTTGAAGACGGTGTGCCTGTGACCTTCACCGCCAGCCGAACCTATCCAAACAGTTATGTCGAAAATGGGGTCATCATTACCAAACCTGGTTTTCCTGGCAAGGTCATCGAGATTGGCAAGGTCACACGCCTGCCCAACATCTGGGTGGACGACCCAGGCAAACCCTGCACCAAACCCGCCGCTCAGACCCCTGAACCCGCCACCCGAGATGCTGCCGACGGTCTTGAGATCGTCATGGGACTTGCACCTGACGCCGTGTACCAGGCTTTTGGTCAACTGAGCACCAGCGGTTTTTTCTTGATTTTGCAAAAAGGTATTCCCAACACCGATGGCGGCATCGACGAGGCTGAAGCCGCTGGAGGCGCAAAAATCACGCTCTCGGACGGCAGCACCAGCGTCAACCTGCAAGAGGTGCCCTCTGGACAACCGAACGTTTCCACCGGTTATTATAGCCTACCGATGAGCGCCCCAACGCTGAGCATTCAACCAGGGGGGCGTTACACCGTGACCATCGACGGCGATGGCAACGGCACAATTGATGGTTCGGGTTCCGCCTCGGTGGTCGGTAACCTTGCCTTCAGTAACATTGCCCAGGGCGGGCAGTACAACGCGAACGGTTTTACGGTCGCCTGGACAGATTCTGGTACAGCCACCCCTGGCTATAACGTCTTGTATCAAGTTCTGGCGTTGCCCAAAAACGCCCAACAATCCTCGAGCCTCGGTTTTTACACCGGCTCGAGCCTCAGTGCCACTCTGGGGGTGATCGATTTTGTCAATCCTGGTGCTGCCCCACAACCATTGCTGGCTGGCGATTACAGCATCTCATTGACTGGTTTCAGCGGCGGTTTTGCCGCCGCGACCGGTTTTACCCAGAGTGACAATATTACAGGCGTTGGGGTGAGCGGTCAGTTGTTTAGCTTCGGTTCGGTTCCGCAACTGAACGTCACCCTGAAGTAAGCCACCCCTGTAAAAAATCAAGTGGTGAACCCGAACCTCGGGTTCACCATTTCATCTCTCGAGAGAAAAACCCTCGCATCACTTTTGCAACCCAAGTTCCTCGAGCCAGATTAAAATTTTTCTGGAAAATGCGAACAGTTTTTTGTACAAAACGCGCTATGATGCCTTATGTTTGAGGCGAAAACAGTCACTTCAGCTTGGATTCGTTCGCAACTGATCGGTGCAAACTCGAGCATTCTCACGCCATTCGGCACACGGGTTTTGACCTATGCCGATTACGTGGCTTCGGGGCGATCACTCGAGTTTGTCGAACAGGTCATTCGGGAAAAAGTTTTGCCGTTTTACGCCAACACCCACACCGAAGATTCGTTCACTGGGGCGCAGACCACGCATTTGGCGCATGAAGCCGCCGAATACATCAAAGCCCAGGTTGGCGCGGTTGATTACAAGATTGTCTTCGCGGGTTCAGGTTCGACTGCCGCCATCAAACGCCTTCAAGACATTTTAGGCTTGAGCGTGCCCAGCAATCGCCGCAGCGCCATCCTTGCCGCCATGCCGCCACTCGAGCGTCCTGTGGTCTTCGTGGGTCCTTACGAGCATCACAGCAACGAGGTTTCATGGCGCGAAAGCCTTGCGCAAGTCGTCGAGATTCCCCTGTGTCCCAAAGGCTTGATTGATCTGGACGCGCTTCATGGCGCCTTGACAGACCCGAGGTTTGCGGGTCGTCCCAAGATTGGGTCGTTCTCGGCTGCCAGCAACGTGACTGGCATTATTTCCGACACGCGTTCGGTGGCACGACTTCTTCATGCGCAGGGGGCGTTCGCATTTTTTGATTTTGCCGCATCTGCGCCCTACGTCAAAATTGACATGAAACCAGGCAAGTCAGACGGTTACGACGCGATATTTATCTCGCCGCACAAATTTGTGGGTGGTCCTGGCACACCTGGAATTCTGGTCTTCAACCCTGCGCTGTACAGCCTCTCGAGTCCGAGTACGGCGGGCGGCGGCACGGTCACGTATGTCAGTTCTGGCGAACATTTTTTCACCGCAGACATTGAAGCCAGGGAGGACGCTGGAACGCCCGCCATCACCCAAAAAATTCGGGCGGCACTGGTGTTTTGGGTCAAGAGGGCATTGGGTGTTGAACAGATCGAAAAACTCGAGAAACATTACATTCGCACCGCCATCACTCGCCTGAAAGCACATCCCAAACTCGAGCTTCTGGGCAACCTCGAGACGCCACGGCTGGCGATTTTATCGTTTTTGGTGCGTTGCCCTGAGGGTGGGTACTTGCACCCGCGTTTTGTCGTGCGGCTTTTGAATGATTTGTTTGGGATTCAATCCAGGGGCGGTTGCGCCTGCGCTGGACCGTATGGACATCGTTTGCTCGACATTGACGCCGCACACTCGCACGGCTACCGCGATGCGATTCTGAACGGTTTTGAGGGCATCAAACCAGGCTGGACGCGCCTGAATTTTAATTCATTCATCAGCGAAGAAGAATTTGAATTCTTGCTGACCGCGCTCGAGTTTGTTGCCGATCACGGCGAGCGTTTTGTGCAACTGTACGATTTTGACTGGCGTTCTGGCGCGTGGAAACACCCGCAAGACACTGCGCCGCAAAGTTTTTTTGCCAGCCTCGAACCTGAAATTGTGATCAGTCAAACCTCAACAATCCCAGATTATGCCGCCTACCTCGAGTTTGCGCAGCAACTTGCCGCCAGCCTCGAGATGACCGCCTCGCGTCCAATCCCGCCCGAAATCAACCCAGAATTGGTGTTTTTTAAAGCCTAATCTTGCTCGAGTTTTAACAACCGACCCTTTTTGAGGCTGGAAATAAAAACAACCACGGGTTTTTCGAGATCACCACGAAGCTCCAAACCCCATTCGATCACGATCAGCCGTGCGGTATCCAAAAATTCGTCCAAACCCATGCGCCACAATTTTTGTGGACGCTCGAGCCTGTAGGCGTCAACATGAACCAGTTTGCCCTCAGGCGTTGGGTACTCGTGAACCAAATTGTAGGTCGGGCTGGTGACTTCGGCGCTCGAGTTCAACCCCCGCGCAATCCCTCTGGTCAGCGTGGTTTTGCCCGCGCCCATCTCGCCGACCAGCAAAATGACCGTGCCGCGCCCAAACCTGGCGGGCAGGGTTTGACCGAATGCCTCGAGTTGTTCGGCAGTCTCGAGGTGGTGCTCTTCGGTCATAGTATTGATTGTACTTGAGAATCTGAGGCTTCAAAGGCGTTTTCATGCTTTGTCAATACCAGCCCCGTCCTCTGTTTCGTCCTTACCAGCATTTCCCAGCCCTGAATGACTGAACGGTAAAAATTCATCAAGATAAACCCCCATCCTTTCATTGAAAGGTTGGTTTCACCCTCGGGTTCGCTGCTCGTAAGCGTGGCTGATTCAATCTGTTAGTGTTGAGGGTTTTGATGCCATGTTGGCTTCAACTGCAAGTCGATTCTCAAAGCCGGAGTCAATCAATTGTATTTTCAGCTTACGATCAGTTTTACTTCAGTGAAAAAACAGGAATAACGTTCAAGATAGCAATTATGTTCAGAGGTCAGCAGTGAATAACACCCAGCTCTTGTACAAATCAGCACCGACACAGGAAATTGGTTCTATCGATTTGACTGGAGCAGAATTTGAGTACGGGGAATCCTGCCTGCACATCTTGAACGGCAGACTTGGACGCGTGAACGCAGAAACCTCTTTGGCAAATGGTCATTTGAGCATCATCAGCCACACCAAACCCAGTTTGTTCTCGAGTCGAGCGAAAATTGGATGGCAACATCTCGAGTTTGAATTGATGATGATTTCAATTCAGGAAATAACAGCCCAAGCCGAATTAAAACTGAAATTCATCGCGCGTTGGATTCCACCCAACAAAACAAAAGTGCTCTCGTTGTAACTGATTTCTTCTCGTGTCTGGATTGCCAGATGCAGTTTTTGAGCAGCACCAAGACCTCCCGCTTGGTGCTGCTCCCCATACAAATGCTCAGACCCTGGATGCTTGATTGACGAATGGAGCAATTCAAGCTCAGGCTTTGACAGCCGTCACACGCTCGAGGATCAACGCCAAACGCTCCTTGCCAAATGCCCGTTTGCCCTCGAGCAGCCCGTTCTCGCCGGCGTGCAAATGAAACTCGAGGTGCCCACCCATGATTCGCAAGTGAATGCCTTTGAGGGGGTCTTGTGGGGGCGAGACGCTGGCAATCACGACCGCCGTGCCATTGGTCAAACCGATACTGGCGCTCTGCACGGTGGTTGGTAATGGGTAATCGCGTTCCATGCGGTAAATGTACTGCGTGAAATCGGACTCTTTATCAAAGCGCAAACCCTTACTTTGCGCCCATTCGTGCATCCATTCGAGCAGTTGCACCCATTGATTGTAAAAAACCGTATCTGAAACCTGAGCCATTGGCACAATCTATCACCTTAAGCCAGTTTTCACGAGTGGTTGGTGGCTCGAGGGTTTTTGTATTCCAGATCGAATTCTAGGGCAACTCGAGCTTTGATCTCGACGCGGTTTCGTCCCGAAAGCTTGGCGCTGTACAGGTTCTCATCGGCTCGACGCATCAGGTCGTTGGTCGATTCATTTGGCAGCAAACAGGCAACGCCAAAACTGGCGGTCACTTGACCAACTTTAAACTTGTGTTTTGCGAGGTTTGTTTTCAAAGCCTCGGCTTGAACCCGGGCTTCTCCCAGCGTCGCATGGGGCAGCAAGATCAAGAATTCCTCGCCGCCCCAGCGCCCCACACTGCCAAGGTTCCCAAGGCTCTTTTGAAAAACCCGAGTCAGTTCTTGCAACACAATATCGCCCGCATGATGACCGTACAGGTCGTTGATGCTTTTAAAATGGTCAATGTCGAGCAGGATCACGCCAAAGCTGCGTTTTTGGCTCTGGCACGCCAACCATTCACTTTCCAGAGAGTTGTACATCTGCCAACGGTTTGCCGCGCCCGTCAATGGGTCGGTGCTCGAGCGAATTTGTTCGACTGCCAACAGGTCTTTGGTCAGTGCCAGCACATACGAAAACGCCAGGAATGCCCCCGCCAAGGACAGTTGACCAATCAGCAAATTGCGCAACTCTGGCAGCGTGGGGGTGACTGGCATCGAAAGCAATTTGATGACGTTTAAAATCAGCATTGTCCCAAAGACCGTCAAAGCGGCGCGCAATGCCGTGCGGGTGTTCAGCATGATGTACGCCATCAAGCCGATCAGTGCGATTGAGCTGTACGTCTCATGGAAAACAGCCATGACCGCCATCTCGTTCCGTGCTTGAAACAAGGAATATGCCGCACGTGACAAGATAAAAATGGCGGAATACCAAAAACCAAAACGCTCAATCTGCCCAATTTGAACTCGAGCGTTGAGGTTTGAGGCAATGTTGCTTGCGGTACAGACCGCCAACATGACAAACAACAATTTGAGAACCAATTCATCGGTGCTGAAAAACCCGACCCCAATCCCAGGAAATCCGGCGAGGCAAACCAGCAAATACGCCCGACGTTTGAATCCTGCCAAACGAGACTCTTGGGCGTTTAAACCTTCACTGGGTTGAGATTTTGTGCTCAATCGTTACTCCACCCCGAGCCTAGCACCGTTTTTGGGTTTTCTGTTGGCAGTTTGCACACTGGCTTTGATCAGCTTACGATCTTGATTCTGTTTGGGGCGTAGAATAAGCTGTGGAACTCGAGCAGGCAGGTTTAATCCCGATCCAACCAGGCGTCTACATTTTCCGCACCCCGCACGGTCGGGTGATTTACGTCGGCAAAGCCAACAACATCAAAACCCGCATCCACCAGCATTTCAAATCTGGTGGCAAATCCAGCCGCATCACCCGAGACGCGGGCAACCTCGAATTCATCACCACCCAAAACGAGGTTGAAGCCCTGATCCTCGAGGCGAATTTAATCAAGCAGCATCGCCCGCGTTACAACGTGCTCTTGAAAGACGACAAGCATTACCCGTTTTTAAAACTGACCAAAGAGGCTTTTCCGATGCTGGTCGTGACGCGCAAAGTCATCAAGGACGGCGGCAAGTATTACGGACCCTATCCAGATTCTCGGGCGGTCTGGCGTGCCAAAAACCTGATCGACACGACCTTTCCGTTGCGCAAAAATTCTGGCATTCCGTTTGCGCGGCGCAAACGCCCGTGCCTGAATTACCACATGAAACGCTGCCTCGCGCCCTGCGTGGGTCTTGTCACGCCCGAGGATTACGCGCAAGCCGTGATCGACGTGACCCAGGTGCTCGAGGGCAAAGCCGCCGATGTCATGACCAAACTCAAACTCGAGATGAAAGAATCGGCGTTGCGTCAAGAATTTGAACAGGCTGGAGCCATCCGTGATCGGCTCGAGGCGGTGCAAAAACTCTTCGGTACAGATCAGGTGGCACTGAACACCGACCTCGAAGACATGGATTTTCTGGGTGTGGCGCAAGCCGGCGAGTATGCGATGGTGCAACACTTTCAGATGCGGGCGGGGCGTGTCATCGGGCGCGACAAACGCTTTTTGACGGGCGCAGAGGACGCGACGCTCGAGGAAATTTTGAAAGCCTTCATGCAAGATTATTACGGCGTGGCGATGCAAGTCCCGCCACTGGTGTTAATCCCCGTCGAATTCGAAGACGCGAGCGTCTGGCAAGAATTTTTGTCCTCTCGAGCGCACCGCAAGGTCGAACTGCGCTTCCCGCAACGCGGCGAAAAAGTCGATCTGCTCGAGATGGCAACCCGCAACGCCCACACGGGCTTGGAAGCCGAACTGGCGCTCCTGGAGAAACGCGGCGAGAACCCTGGCTTGGAAGGTTTAAAAGAAATTTTGGCGCTGCCCGAACGCCCGTGGCGCATCGAAGGCTACGACAACAGCAACTTGTTCGGCACCAACATTGTCTCGGGCATGGTGGTCTTTGAGGGCGGACGCTCGAGAAAGGGCGAGCACCGACGCTTCAAAGTCAAAGGTTTGGATCACCCAGACGATTACACCGCCATGCGCCAGACCATCACGCGGCGCTTCACGGGCGGTTTGTCCGACAAACTGCCGATTCCAGATTTACTGATGATCGACGGCGGTCACGGGCAGGTCAACGCTGCCCTGGATGCCCTGCGCGAGGTTGGACTCGAGATTCCCGTGGTGGGGCTTGCCAAACGCGAGGAGACCATGATTTTGCCCAGCATCTACGGGGCGCAGTGGTGGCTCAAATCTGGCACGATCCTCGACCAGAAGCGCGAGATCAAACTGCCCGAAACCCATCCCGCCCTGCGAATGTTGATTGCCGTGCGCGACGAGGTTCACCAGTACGCCATCACCTACCACCGCAAGTTGCGTGCCGACGCCATGATGACCAGCATCTTCGACGACATTCCAGGCGTTGGACCCAAACGCCGTGAGGCACTGCTCGAGCATTTCACATCGCTTGAGGAATTACGGGCAGCAAGGCTCGAGGTCATCGCTCGAGTTCCAGGGGTGGGGTTGACGGCGGCGCACGCGATCAAAACGCATTTGGGCACTGGGACTGGGGCGGTGGTGACGGACGTGGGGAATGCTGCGAAAGAGGCGAAATAAGAAATCTCGAGCGTTTGAGGTTCATGAATCTTGATTCTATTTTCGGTAATTGACTTTCAACAAATCCAGTCGCTCGAGCTGAGATGTCAGTCGCTCGAGGAATCCATCATAATTCCTTGAAGTTTTATCGCTCCAAACCACTTCACTGAAGGCGCTCAAACGTGGAAAAGCCATGTATTCAACTTGCTCTGGCGTTGACATGTATTCCCTCCAGTGTTGCACCTGCGAACCCAGAACGTGCCGCGCCTCGAGTTCGGTCAGTTGCGGTGGAATTGGTTCGTAAGCGTAGACGTGCTCGAGCGTGTTCAATCCGCCAATGGCAAGTGGCTCGAGTTCCTTGTTTTGGCTCTGGTAATGGTCAAAATAGGTGGGGTACTCGGGCGTCATGACCACATCGTGTCCCGCTTTGGCTGCCACGATACCGCCCGCCTCGCCGCGCCAACTCATGACGGTGGCGTTCTGGGTCAAACCGCCCTCGAGAATCTCGTCCCAGCCCACAAGCCGCCGTCCCTTGGCAGTCAAGAACTTGTCCATGCGTCCAATGAAATAACTTTGCAGCGCGTGCTCGTCGCCAATCTCGAGGTCTTTCATTCTGACCTGAGCGGCGGCGCTCTGCTCCCATTGGGTTTTCGGGCATTCATCGCCTCCCACATGAATGTACTGGCTTGGGAAAATCTCGAGTACCTCGGTCAAAATATCTTGCAAGAACAAGATCGTCGGCTCGAGCGGGTTAAAAACGTTCTCGTTGACGCCCCACCGATCCCAGACCTCGAGTTTCTCGCCCGTGTTGCCAAACTCTGGGTACGCGGCGAGGGCGGCTTGGGCATGACCTGGCATTTCGATTTCGGGCATGACCGTCACATGGCGCTCGAGTCCGTAAGCCACGACCTCTCGAGCCTCAGTTTGGGTATAAAACCCACCGTGCGGAACACCATCAAATTTTGGGTTTTCCTGGTGACCGTGACCAATCATGGTGTGTTTGCGCCACGCCCCAACTTCGGTCAAACGCGGGTATTTGAGACTCTCGAGCCGCCATCCCTGATCGTCGGTCAAATGCCAGTGAAAAACGTTGAGTTTGTGCAGCGCCATCAGGTCAATAAATTTTTTGACAAATGTTAGGGGCATGAAGTGACGACTGACATCCAAATGTGCGCCTCGCCAGGCAAAACGCGGCGCATCCCCAATCTCGAGGCAGGGAATCGACCAGACCGTATCGACTCGAGAATGGCTGAAAATACTGGTGGGGAAAAGCTGGCGCAGGCTTTGAATGGCGTAAAACAAACCCGCCTCACTCGAGGCTGTTAAGTTGATACTCGAGTTTGAAACGCTCAGTTCGTAAGCCTCAGCGCCCTCAATTTTTGGATTCAACTCGAGCTGAATCGTGCCGCCACCACCTTCAATGATTGGCAGTGCATAACCCGTCGCTGGTCGTAAAAACCCAGCCAGTTGTTCGGCTTTCGCTCGCGCCGCCGTGCTCGCGCCGATGCTGGCATTTTCGAGCAGCACAAACTGCCCCTCGAGCGATTTGACGTGTGTCGGTTGCGGAATGATTGTTGTCATGGTTCAGCATAACTCGAGCTGTGGCTTTTCGTGGCAAAATGCGTTCATGACCATCAAAGCCGTGTTTTTTGACGTGGGCGAAACCCTGGTGAGTGAGGAACGCCAGTGGGGTTTGTGGGCAGATTTTCTGGGCGTCACGCGGTTCACGTTTTTCGCGGTAATGGGCGCAGTGATCGCGCAAAACCAGCATCACAACCAAGTCTTTGAGATCATCAAACCAGGTTTTGACCGCAAAGCCGCCAATCTCGAGCGGCAACAATTGGGCATTCCAGACGAAATGAAACTCGAGGATTTTTACGCTGATGCCATCCCATGCTTGCAATTACTCAAATCTCGAGGTTACAAAGTCGGTTTAAGCGGCAATCAACCAACTCGAGCCGAGGCGTTATTAACAAGTTACGGCTTGCCTGTGGATTACCTTGCCAGCTCGAGTTCGTGGGGCATCGAAAAACCAGACCTGCGATTTTTCCAGAAGATTCTCGAGATCGCCGCGCTTGCAGCCCATGAGGTGGCTTACGTCGGTGACAGGCTCGACAACGACATTCTGCCCGCGCTCGAGCTTGGCTTGAAAGCGATTTTTGTGCGGCGCGGACCTTGGGGCTTTGTTCACGCCACACGTTCAGAGGTTTCTCGAGCCAGTTTGCAAGTAGATTCTCTCGAGGGGTTGGCAGCCAAACTCGAGGCGCTTTAAGTTTGTTTATCTTCCGCCAGCAATGCGCACAATCGCGCCTGTGGTGTACGCCGAATCTTCTGAAAGCAAAAACAACGCGGCTTTTGCAATCTCATCGCTTGTGCCAGCGCGTTTCATCGGCACGGTTGGCACAACCTCGAGCAGCCGTTCGGCTGGACTCATGTCGGTGGCAACAAACCCAGCCGCAATCGCGTTGACGCGAATGTGCTCGAGCGCGACCTCTTTTGCCAAACCTATCGTGATGCTGTCCACCGCCGCCTTGCTGGCGGCGTACCAGATGTAATCGTTTGGGCTGCCCAGCGTGGCGGCGGCACTGGACAAATTCACAATCGCGCCGCCTGTGCCGCCGTGCCGTGTGGACATGCAGCGCACCGCCGCTCGAGCGCAGAGCAAGGTGCCGAGCGTGTTGATCTCGAGCGTGCGTCGCATGTCGCCAGCGCTGGCTTGATCCAGACGGCTGTGCGTTCCGGTGATTCCGGCGCTGTTGACCAAGTGCGTGATGCGCCCGAGACTCGAGTTGACAGTCTCGAACATGGTTTGGACTTCAGATTCGTTTGAAACATCGGCTTGGATTGCCAATGCCCTCACCCCACGGCGCAGGATTTCTTGCACCACATTTTCGGCGGCTTCACGGTTGCTCGAGTAATTGACGGCGATGTTGTAACCGTGTTGTGCGCCAAGTTTGGCGATGCTCGCGCCGATACCTCGACTGCCGCCAGTCACCAAAAGGGTTTTCACAGTTCGAGTGTATCAGGTTGCTCGAGCAATCTCTGGATTCCGTTTTGGTGATGGGTGTTGTGGTAAACGATAAAAAAAACCATCTCTCGGCTCGAGAGTAAACCCATGATGGGGTGCGGCATTCCGAGTGATTCAAGGTTGGCTTCCTCAAAATGCTCGAGCGCGGTATTGAAATTTTCAATGGCGCTGGTAAAGCTCAAAATCATCTGCGTTTTGTACGCGTCCAAATCTCTATGTTCCTCGAGCATCACACGGCTGCCAAGTTGACGCAGGGTTTCGGCGGGCGTGTTTCGCAGGATTTCCAAGTATGTCTGGTGCATGGTCCCAAAGTCTCTGGAGGCTGTCGCGGGTTCGCGTTTTGGCAATACGCCAGCATTCAATAAACCTTGCCCCACACGGCTGATGGCGCTATTAACGTGCTGAACGTGATGCGCCACAGACCAACGTTCACTCGAGCCATCAAAAAACTGTTGGCTGGGAATGCTTTCCAGAAACGCTGAAATCTCGAGTTTCTGGGTTTGCAAAGCGGCAATGATTTCGGGTTTGTTGTGCACAAAATCCTCCTGTTAAAGACGAACGTTCGTATTTTTAAGAACTTAATAAATTAGACTGAAGCTCGAGCAATCAAGGCTTTCACCGCCTTTCTTGCCATTGGCACGCCGTTTTGAATACCCAGACTGCGGTAGACAATTGCGCCAAATCGCAATGCCATAAACTCGAGCACAAAGCTTGCAACGTTGATATCGGCGTGAATTTCTGCTTGTTGTTTGGCAATTTTGGTTTGGGCTTCGAGGTAAGAGATCAGGCGTTGATACTGGTGACGTACCGCCACCGCAACCTCATCATCTTCCAGATCGTCAAGCTCGAGAATGGCGTTGGTGAAAAAACAACCGCCCGCAAAAACCCGATTTTCAAAGTATTTCCACCAGGAGGCATCAAAGGCTTTTAAACGTGTCAGACCGGCAGGTTTTGACTGAATGGGAGCAATGACATGCAAGGTCATCAGGTCACTTGCGCTGTTCACCACCTCGAGTTGTAGCGCGGTTTTGGATTTGAAATGTGCCGAGATTCCGCCTTTGCTCAGGCCAACATCTTCGGCAAGCGAGCCGATGGTCAAACCATTTAAACCATGTACCGATGCAAGTTGCACGGCGCGTTCAAGAATTGGTTCGCGCTGACTCGAGATTCGCATTCAAAAAGATTACAATACGAACGTATTTTTTTCAAGCGTGAACGCCCAACAATTTTAAAACCCAAAACGTGCCGAAACCCACCAGCACGGTTAACCACAAGACTCGAGTTCGCCATGCCACAAACGCCGCCAGCAATGAAGTCAGCACGCGCATGATGCCCTGTCCCTGATCGCCTGGAATGGCGGGAACAATCAGCGCCGCAAAAACCGAGATTGGTACAAACCTTAAAAACCGCAACCAAAATGGCGGCAGGGGCGCACGCAACATCAGACCAGCCAACCTCGAGCCAAAGGTCACAAAGCACATGCCCAAGAAGACCAGTAGAATCTCAAAACGCAAACTCATGCGACTTCCCTGGTGTTGTCCTCGAGATTCGGTTGTGCGGGTGGCTCTGAACGGGTGAGCCACGCGCCGAGCAGGCTGCCGATGACACCGGTGGCAAAAATCGAGAAACCTCCAGGCAAGATTTTGGAAAACACGATTGCCAGAATGCCCGAAATGCCAGCCACAATGATATCGGTTCTGGACTTCAACAACGGCACAATAAGCGCCGTGAACGACAACGGAAAAATAAAATCTACTCCCAGCTTTGTCGGGTCGGCAATGATTGAACCTGCCAGCGCTCCGACCAGTGTGAAGACATTCCAAGAGACAAACAAACTCATCTCGCAACCCAGCAAAAACGCAAAACTGCGCTCACCACTCGCCATGACAATACCGTAAGCCTCATCGGTCAAAAAATACGCGCTGACCACGCGCTGCGGGTTGGACAGTTTGATCTCGCGCCCGAGTGATAAGCCGTACAACAAATGCCGAACATTGAGTAAAAACGTGGTGAAGACAATGGTCAAACCAGCCGCGCCACCCGCAAAAGCACCCGCCGCCGAAAACTGACTCGCACCAGCAAACACCAGCAGGCTCATCAGACACGTCTCGAGCACGCTCAAGCCCGCCGCTCGAGCGGTCACAGCGTATGCCACGGCGAACGGAATGACACCGAGGTAAATCGGGAACATGGCGCGAAAACCCCGAGCAAAAACTGAAAAGTTCACAAGCGATTCTATCTTGAGTTGACTTGAATCATCACGACAAGAATGTTGTGCTTTAAAAGGATGTCGAAATTCACCTTTTTGGTTTTAAATGATGAGTTAGGATGAGAACAGTGGCACGCGCATTGATTGTTTCCAGTAATTCAGCCGTCACAGATCAACTCGAGTTGATGCTGGGCGAATATCAATGCCTGCTGTACCGCAGCGCCGAGGCGGCACTCGGCGAGACGCACACCTTGAACATCGAAAACGCCCCAGACCTGGTGATCGTCCATTACGACCTGAACGGTTCGCTCAGTGCGCCCGAAGTCGCATCGCTTCTCTCGCGCCGCCCAGAATTGCGTCACACCTGGATTGTCGGGCTTGGTCCGCTCGAGACGGCAACCGCGTTTTACATGGCTGGCTTGCAATCGTTCGAGATCGAACCGCTCGATGGGCAACGCTTTAGGGCGCACCTTGACGGCGCGATGCGTTTGAAGACCAAAGACCGCGACATCCTGAATCGGGTGCAAAACGTCGAATCCAAATACGATCTGCTGCTCGAGGATGACCGCATGAAAGACAGGTTGACGCACATGCTGGTGCATGACCTGAAAAACCCCATCGCTGCGGTCATGGGTGCTCTGGATTTGGTGCGCATGGACACCCAGGCGCTACTTCCGACCAAACTGTCTTCTTTGTTGCAGATGGCGTTCGATGAATCGCGGCATTTGCTGCACCTGGCAGCCAACATTCTGGATGTCCGAAAAATGCGCGACGGCAAGCTGAATTTGACCAGCAAAACCCTGAGCGCCACCGATTTTGCCGACGTGCTGAAACTGGCACTCGGTGATGTTGGAATGCAGGGTCAAACCCGCAACTTGCGCTTTATTGTGCCCAAAACCCTGCCCGACTTTAGCGCCGACCCCGAAGTCTTGCGGCGCGTTTTTGCCAACCTGATCTCGAACGCCGTCAAACACACCCGCGACGGTGGACGCATTCAAGTCGAAGCTGGGTCCAAAGATGCGCTTTTAGAGATCACCGTGCGCGACGATGGTGAGGGCATTCCAGCCGAGGACATCGAAAAGATCTTTGCCGATTTTGAACGCTCGAGGTTGACCAACACCACCCGTTTTGATTCGGGCATGGGGTTGGCATTTTGCAAGCTCGCCATTGAACAACACGGCGGGCGAATCTGGGCAGAATCCGAACGCGGTCAGGGCGCGATTTTTTACATCAACCTGCCACTGATTGCCTTTGAATTTGATGGCGGCATCGAACTCGAGGACGTTGTCGAGCTGGTTGATTGAGATTTGCATTAACAATTCGTGAAAGCGCTGTTCTCATCAAAACTTACAAAACCCCGTATTCTGAATTTACGGAGGCAAATTTTATGGTGCAAAGCACATTGCGTTGGCTGGGCGGTTCCTTCTCGAGCTTGATTGCGTTCGCAACCCCAATTTTCATGATGCTGTTGATTGTCTTGGCGGTGCTGCTGGTTGCCAGCCTGGTCTTGTACGCCCTGGACCGCGAAGCCTTGTACAAAGCCAGGGATTGGCTCTGGGAGCGCTTACGCTCGAGTTTGATCTGGTTGCCCGTCACGCTGGCGGTCTTTGCCGCCGCAATTGGTTTGGGCATTGCCAGGGAAGCCGTGGGTTTGCGGTTTTCAAACCAGCAAAATGCGCAGTATTCCAGCCGCGAAGACCCAAGCGGCGGGCAAACCGTGCAGTACAGCCCAAGTGTCAGTTACGACAATGTCATCACCTATGATCGCACCTTTGCCCTGCCGCCAGACATCGCCAAACAACTCGGTAATGACCCGGCGCTTGCCCTCGCGCCGTACATCAACAACGACCCGAACAGCCAATTTGTGCGCAAGGTCAACGATTCGTTCGTCAAAAAAGCTGGAGGATTGTTGTACATCCGCACCCTGGAGGTGATTCAGCGCCTTCCCGTGGCGCTCGAGAATGCCGAGGTGACTGTGAATTTTGACTTTGGAGATACCGGTTCAGGGCGTTCGTACTACCGTGCCAATTTTACGGGCAAGTACAGTTTTACCAACCCGCTCGAGAAAGCCAGCAAGTTACGGTTCACGTTTCCGCTTCCCGACGGTTCTGGCACGCTTTCCGACTTCGAGATGAAGGTGAACGGGCAGGCGGTGACGCAATCTGACCTCAGCCAAGGGTACGTCTGGGAGGGCGATGTCGCCGCCAAACAAAAAGTCGAAATCGCGGTCAAATACCGCAATCAAGGTTCTCAAACCTGGAATTACGACTTTGGTGCGCGGCGCGAACCGATCCGCAATTTCAAACTGAACGTCAACACTCCCAAAGCCGTGCTTTTTTCAAAGGGCAGCCTGTTCCCGACCAGTCAAAATGGCACGCTCGAGTGGAAACTTGCCAACGTCATCACCTCGCAGAGTGTGGTTCTCAGTTTTCCCGAAGCCAGTCTGCGTGAAACCCTGACCAAAGTCTTCACCTTTGCGCCGCTCGCCCTGATGGTCATGCTTGCCTGGGTGCTCGCCTACGCGTGGCGACGCAATTTTAAACTCGAGCCTTCAAGGGTCTTGCTTGCCGTGCTCGGATTCGGCTTTGGGTTTGCCGTCAACGCCATGCTGCTTGGGTACATGTCACCCATCATCGCTGGCGTGCTGGGTGCAATCATCGCCATCACCCTTGCCGTGCTCGTCCTCGGACTCGAGTACGCCCTGCCGATTGGGTTAAGTGCGCTCGTGCCACTGTGCTTTTTGAATGTTGGCAACGCGGGATTGCTTTTAAGCATGATCGGTCTGATTTTAATACTTAGTTTAATGCCGTCAGGAACGCTCGAACGAATTTTGAAACCTCGAGGTTCAAGCAATTCTTCTTAAGATTTAAGCTCGAGTTTGGGTCTCAAATGGCGAGATTTAAACCCGAGGTTGATTTTGCTTTAACTTAGAGCTTTTAAACCGTGTGAAAGCGCCCCGAATCGCTCGAGCACAAACGCATTGTCTTGCCCCGTCACCATGTCCGCCAGCAATTCACCCATGAACGGCGCGAACTTAAATCCGTGACCACTGCAAGGGCTGGCAATCAACACGTCGCACGAGCCTTCGGGGTTGAGCGACGAATGCCAGTCAATCAAGAAATCATGGTTTGCGGTGTTCGAGTACAGACATGTTTTGGCATGAATAATTTCCCCCGCCGCATCTGGCAAGTGCTCGAGCATCCAAGCCTGCAATGTCTCGAGGGTGCGTTGCGACACCTCAAAATGGCGGTTGCTGGCGGTCACGGTTTCGCCAGAATGATGCAAGCCCACTTTGACCCCAGGCAAACCGTAAATTGGAAAACCGTAGGCTTGGGCAGCATCAAATCGGTCGGTTTCTGGCGTTGTGATACGGTGTTCAATAAAAAGCGGGAAGCGTTCGGGCATGAACATCGCCAGGTTTTTCGGTCTGAAAAACACGCCACTCTCGAGCGTGATGCTGAGGTTTAGATTCAGGTTTGGCAGGAGTTCTGGCAACCACGCACCCGCCGCGACAATGATTTTGTCGGCAGTGAAATTACCCTTTGAGGTGACAACCGTGTTCGTCTCAAACCCGAGTTTTTCAACAGTCATATGCTCGAGAACGCTTGCACCGTAAGCCTGAGCCATGCCTGCAATCACTTCCGTACAATGTGTCGGATTGAGAATGCCAGCGTCCTGTGAATGCAGCGCCACCCAGTTTTCGGGCACATGCCACTGCGGGAAGCGCCGCATCAGTTCGCTCGAGCTTAAGCGTTCAAAGCTTGCACCAGCCTTGGTCATGCCCTGTGCGGTCGCCTCGAGTGACGCCGCACCAGCCGCACCGACATCAAGCCCACCCGTCATGGTCAGCAACGTTAAACCAGCATCAGCCTCGAGGTTGCGCCACGAATTCAAAGAACGCATCGCCATTTGCGCGTACTCGGCGCTGTCATAGGCAAACCTAAAAATTCTCGAGTGACCCTGAGAAGCCCCGCGATCATGCCCGACTGCATATTGCTCGAGCAACAACACACGTTTTCCGCGTTTTGCCAGTTGATACGCTGCGCTCGCCCCAGCCGCCCCCGCGCCAATGATGATACATTCAAATTCGTGCTGCATAGCCCAAGTTTACCGCAAAGTGATGTCACGACCACCGACGCGGTAAAACAAGAAATTGACTGGTAAATAAGACCCACTGGCAGGCACAAACTCGAGTTCCATGCGGTTGTTCTCGAGCTTGCCCTCCAGGGCGCGATACAACAAAATCGGCAAGTCTTTGCGGTAGAGCACCCCACTGTCAGGCAGGGCGGTGTACGCGCCGTTGACCCGCACCGCACCGGCGTAAGGACCACCGCGCGGCACTATCGCGCCCACCGTGCCAATGGCATTCTCGAGGGTAATTTTGTAGGTCACACCAAAGTTGCCCTTCAAAACCATGGTGTCACCCGTCAAGGCATCGCGCCCGACCAGGTGCTGATCCATGTTGCCATCGCCAATAATGATCTTGGCGGGTTGTTGCGCACTGACCCGAGACAAATCGAGCCTTAAACTGCGTACCGCGCCGTAAAACGTGCCGCGTTGATGGTTTGGGTCGCGGCTGAGGGCGGGCAAGGAACGCAGGGTGGTCAAGACTTCGGGTGTGTTGACGTAAGGCAAACTCGAGGCGATCAGGTTTTCCTCAATAAAAAACACGGACAATTGCACACGTCC
Source organism: Deinococcales bacterium (assembly GCA_025352125.1). Lineage (GTDB taxonomy): Bacteria > Deinococcota > Deinococci > Deinococcales > JAAFIG01 > JANXTZ01. The sequence goes on from JANXTZ010000004.1 coordinate 35,892, forward strand.
ACTGGTTTCCAGGTCGAACATCAAATTGAGTCCCTGTCCAGGCTCGAGCGGGTTGGAAAAGTACAACGGCGTGGATTGGCTTGGCTCGAGGTTTAAGGATTCGCGCCCCTGGCTGGTCAGAAAGTCCAGCAAACTGGCACGTCCCAGGGTGGCAACGACAGTCGTGGCGCTGGTTTCACCAAAGCGGTTGATTTTTGTGCTCACGCCGAAATTCTCTAAATTGGTGGCGAGCACCAGCAGTCTTGCCGTGCCGCTGGCATTGTTCGTGTGATAGGCAATCAGCCGTGCCGCACCGTTCACGGTGTCCTCGTACATCAGACCGCTGCGGTCTGGGTCTTCGGGCGAATCGGAAAGCAACAAGGCTGTGGTGTCATCGTCACGAAAGGGCGCAATGGTGGGATAGGTCAGCACGTCCGAATCTGGGAAGGTGCGACCAATGTTAAAAAACCTGAGCGCATAATCGCGTTGTGAGAACAGAACATCGCTGGTGACTTTGATTTGTTGGGTAAAAAGCTCACTCGAGATGCCCTTGTTGTTGATGACCAACAAACTCAGGGTTTTGACGCCGGTGCTAAAATAGGCCTCTTCTTTGCCCGTCCATTTTTCGCTCACGATGCCGTTGCCGTCGGGGTCGTAACTGTACTCGACAATTTTGACGGGTTCACCAATGCGGTACTCGCGTTTGTCCGTCGAAAACCTTGCCACCGGTGCCCTGGCTCTGTCGCCGCTTCTCGAGACGGTCACGGTGATCAGGCGTTGAATCGCATCGAGCGACCACGAGGCGTTGATGGCTTTGTCGAGCACCCGCACCGCCACGTACAACGTACCGTCAAGCACACCGCCAATTTCGTTCAGGGACACTTGCTTGCCGTCCACCCGCGCAAGGCGCACGTCAGGGAAAATCTCGAGCTTGCCAAACCGTACAGCGCTTGGCGCACCCGCGATTGGCTCGAGCGAGATGGACAGCAATTTCGAGAGTTCACGCAAGGGCAACAGCGCCCTTGAGTCCACGGTGCGTTGCGGAAATGCCGAGGTGAACTGATTGCCGTTCACAAACACGGTTGCACCCTCGAGGGGCCAGATCAATTGGCGCGTCACCAGTTTGGCGGGTCGCGTTTGGGCGAAGGCACCGCTGAAAAAAAAGCAGAGAAAAATCAATGTGGCGACACAGACGGATTTGAAGTTACGATTCACAACAAAATTCACGTGGGTCAGCATAGCAATTTGGAAGTCCAAAGGCAAAACAATTCCAGCACGGCAGACCACCAAACTCGATTGAAGCCGCCAGGAACAACAAGATTGACTGTCTTAAGGTTTTGTCAATCTTGAACTCCTCTCCGTTAAGCTGGTGACATGACCCTCACTCGAGATTTTACGGTTGCCGTTTTTGTGGTCTGGCAAACCCAGGTGTTGCTGCACCAGCATCGCAAGCTTGGCAAATGGTTGCCGCCAGGGGGGCACATTGAAGCGAATGAACTTCCCGATCAGGCTGCGATTCGTGAGGTGCTCGAGGAAGCTGGGGTAACAATTCAACTGGTGGCTTCGGACAAGCTCGAGTATCTGCCTGAAGCTGAATTGCCCCGCCAACTGACCCGCCCCAGAGGCATCCAACTCGAGGGGATTGGTGCAGGGCATGAGCACATTGATTTGATTTACTTCTCCCGTCCCGAAACTGGTTATGACGGTTTGATTGCCAGCGAGGATAAACCGTTTGTTTGGTGCGATGCCACGCAACTCGAGAAACTGCCACTGGGCAACGAAGTTCGTGCCTGGTGCAAACTGGCGCTTCAAGAACTGTCATGAATTCCGTCGCTCGAGACGCGATTTTTGATCTGGCAGTCAACCGCGCCGCCAGTTTTTTGCGAGGTGCAGGGCAAAACGCCAATCTCGAGGTCTGGCATTCCAAAACGCGGTTTGCAGCTCGGGTCGAACTCGAGTTGATTCGGGTAGCACTGGATAAACGTCCACTTGATGGCGAATGGTTTTGGTCTGGTGGCGAATCTGGGGCGTGGCAAGCTGGCAAAGCCCCAACGCCTTGAGCCAGACCAATTGACCTAAAATCAAATATACTTTTTTTGATGACAACCACACCAATACATTCAGAAAAATCGGTGAATCTGCCGCTCGAAATCCTGAAGGCACTTGCCAGTAATGTCCGTTTTGAAATCGTCTCGATCCTGGCGCAACGGGAATGCGGGGCAACAACTTAAGTCAAATTCCGTACAGTGCGGGATGCGATTGAGACGCGGATTCTCGAGTTTGTCAAGACTTTTGAAAAACCATCACTGCCCCTCGATCACGTAGACCACACCGCCCGAATGCCCAATCCAGGCTTGCTCGAGTTCACTGCGCTTGTAAACGGTGCGCACGCCAGCATCGGTTTTGGCGGCGGGGTCGTTGACAATCACATCACCCGTTTTGGTGAAGCCCCGCAAGACCACCAGATGCCCACCCGATTTGGCAATGTGCGCTCCCTCGAGTTCGTTCACGCCCCAAGCGATGCTGAGCGCCAAGGGAATGCCTTTTGAAATATAACCCTCGGCTTGAGCAAAGCCCGAGAGACGGTGGACATAGGCTTTTAAACCTTTGCTCGAGGCGTAAGCCATGTTGAATGCCCAATTCCCCGAACCGTCATAGACCGTATCCCACATGGATTTGGCGGCGGTTGGCACGGGATCGGCAAGATTCAAGCCAAGTTTTGTACCCCAGTAGCCCAGCATCATCGTGACGCTGGTCGGTGAGCACCAGACCTCGCCGCCGCCCGGGTAAATCATCTGCGAATGCACTGGCACGGGCAGCTCGAGTCCCCAAGCTTGACGGTTGGAAATCATGCTGTCAGCCGTGAAATGCTGGCTGGCGAGGCTGCTGACCACTGCCAAACCCGTCAGTGTCGGGCTAACACCTGCAAGACTCGAGTAAAACGAAATGCGCAATTGCAAACCTCGAGTCGTTTGTTTGAGTTTTAACGTGTCTGTGCTGATGCGTCCGTCGGTGTCGGATTCTTTGGCGAACGAGTATTTTTCGCCGTCATTGTTCCAACGCGCAATCTTGTAATACTGCGTCCAACGCGTGCCGACTTGCGCCCGAATCTCAACCTCGAGATACGTGTTCTCTGGTGTGAGGGCATTCCAGGACGCAATGGCGGTGTCGGCATTGACCGGAATGATGCCAGTCTCGAGCGAACCTGTTTTCATGTTTTTCTCGAGCGTCACTTTTAAATTGGTGCCAGTTCCAAGTTGTACATGCTCGAGCGTGCCGTGTTTCATGGAAGTTGTTGTGAACGCCTGCCAGAGTTGTGGTGCCGCCTCGGCGCTGTTCACGAAGACCACAAACCACAACACCAAAATTTTAAAACGCATAATGTACCCCCAAAAACTTTCATGACCCAAGTGTACTGGGCAGCTTAATGAAAAGTGAAGGCGCAAAGTGATCGGGCTGCGCTAGAGTGAGGCTCGAGCGTCAATGGAGGATGTATGAAGAATGTACTCAAAATGTTTGGAGCGTTTGCAATTGCCAGTTCTTTGATGGGCTGCATCGTTGTTTTTGGAGGCAAACCAAAAACCGCGACCCAAACCAGTTCGTCGGGAATTGACAGTAAAACCGTCAAGATTTTTTATAAGGTGAACGATACGGACGGTTTTAATTACAGCGTTGGCTTTAACAATGTCAGCAATGAAACGCTCGATTCGGCAACAGTTGTTAACAACCCAAACAATCCTCGAGCGGTGGTTGTTGTTCCTGTGAATACCTTAACCAAATGTGCTGCCGTGATTGCTGGTGAGGGTTGCTTTCAAATTGTGATCGATAAATCGCCAGCCACCAGCATCAGTGGCACGATCAGTTTTAAACTTGATGGTACGCCTTTGACTTTAAATTACAGCGCGACCTTTGCTAAACCTCCAGTCCCAGCTTCGGCTGCGGTTGTGACCACCGAAGGTATTGATAACTTGAACTTTAAAGTGTATTTTTCTGTCAAAACTGCAAGCAATCAGACATACATGGTCAATAAGGCGGGCTTGACCGACATTGTTATTGCCACTGTGAACCAATCCAGCGCGTCAACAGTTTCAACTCGAGCTGTGGTTGTAACGCCAGTCACGGGCGCTGTCACCTGTGATGCTTTAAACGCGGGTCAAGGTTGCTTTCAAATTACCATCGGCAGCCGTCCAAGCGGAACTCAAACTGCGAGTGGTTCGGTCAGTTTTAAACTTGATGGCACGGCGCTCAGCTTGTCTTTTACACATACTTTCCCAACACCCGCACCTTAAAAACCCAAACTCAAGTCTCAAGCAAAAAAGACGGGCACGGTGCCCGTCTTTTGCTGCGCCCGTCTTTTACATTCCGTCCATCACAGACCGTTTCTCGAGGTGCCTTGCAAGGCGTTCTGGGGTGGCAAAATACTTGCGTTCGCCGGTGGACAGGTCGGTCACGCTGGCACGCCAGACTTGCCCTTGCGGTCTGGGTTCCCACCAGACCCGGACAAGGTATGAGGCTCGAGTGGTGGCGGCGGCAGAGTCCATGAGTTTAGCTTGCCACAAGCAGCGTCACAGCATCGTCAAAAAGTTGGTTTTTCGCGTCCTGACACGGTTTTATAGGCAATTCCTGGTTTGCTGGTTTGCCAAAAAGACCGCAAGTGTTCGGGTGTATTGGCATGAACGCTCTCCAAGGTACGAATCGCCAGTTTGGTATCCCCAATGCCCTGCGCGGCTCGCCAGGTGATCTCGAGGTTGGGCAGTAAAATGGAGAGTTCGAGCGCGGCATTGAAATATTTTGCTTCGCCCGCCAGAGCGCTGTACAGGTGCGCGTAACCGAGTTGCTCGAGCATCCCGTGTTGGCGAGCCAGGCTTTTGAGTTCGCTGGCGTGTCGCAGTGCCAGTTCTGGCTGACCGAGATGCAGGGCAACCTCCGCACAAGCCCGCAAGGTCAGTGCCAGCGAAAACGTGTGACGTGATTGGCGTGCCATCTCGAGTGCCGAGTTTGCGGTGCTGGTTGGGTTTTGCCCCAAGGCACTTTGGATGACGGCTTTGGTGGCGGTCGTGTAGGCTTTCGCGCCAGGTTCAAACCAGCGTTTTATGGCATCATCAACCAGCTCGAGCGCCTGAACGTAATCGCCGCAAAGGTAATGAATACAGGCTTTTTGATGCACCGCATCGGCAAGGTTGCTGGTGTTGCCCGCCAATTCCTCGAGTTTGACCGCCAGATCAATGTCTTTGATGGACTTGTTCAGTTCTCCCATGCTGATGTTCAGGCTGCTTCTGGATAAGTAAATCGCCACGGCTTGCAAGGCTTGGTTGGTTTCGCACAAGCGGGTGGCTTGGTTGTATTTTTGTTCGGCTTCGTGAAAACGTCCCAGCGTCCAAAGCCCTATGCCTTCCAGGTTGAGAAACCTGGCGCGTTTAACATCGGGCAGTGCTCGGGTTTGAGCGCCGTGTGCCAACTCGAGCATCTGAGAGAAATCGCCAACGTGCCAGGCGGTGATGGCGCGTCCAAACAGGGCATCGGTGCTTTCTGGGCTGGCAGCCGTGAATTCCAGGCTGGCGGCTTCAAAATCACCCAGCATCATCAAACTAAACCCCAGTTGTTCGTGCGCGACAAATTCGGTGCTTTGACTTAAATCCTGCATCGCCAGACGGGTGATTTTGGCAGCCTCGGCGGGTCTTGCCAGTTCAATCAGCGCACCCGACAACGCCAGGTTCGCCCGCCTTTCAAGGTCGGGTCGTCCAAGTTTGTGGGCAAGACTGAGCGCCAGCTTGGCTTCGGCTTCTGCCTCTGTGGCACGCCTGACGCCGGTCAGGGCTTTTGCCCGAAGGGTACGAACTTGAACCTCGAGGTTTGGACCGAGCGCCTGCATCAACGCCAAATTCAGGCGTTCCAGGGCGGTTTGCGGCAAAAATGTCTCGAGGTCGATCTCGCTCGCGGCGATCAACCACACCACGGCATCCTTGTTCTGCCCCGCTTGCAGCAGGTGCGCGGCAATACGGCTCGGGGCGGCTTGGCGCAACTCGAGTTCTTGCGCCACCAGGCGGTGCAGGGTTTGGCGCACGCTGCCAGGCGTCAACTCGAGGGTGGTGGTTCGCAGCAGGTCATGGGTGAAATTTGAGTCTGTGGTGATGACCTGCGCCCCCTCCGCCTCGCCCAAACCCTCTGCGACCCGTAATTCTGGCAACTCGAGCACCGTGCCCGCAAGGCTGGCGCTGAAATCTGCGCCAGCCACCGCCAGACATGCCAGAACGCGGCGCGTGTCGGTGTCCAGACGCTCGAGACGGTTCTTTAAGAGCGCCCCAATCCGTTCTGGAGGACGTAATTGCCCCAAAAGTTGAAAGTTGGCGTCCAGTTGCCCAGTCTCGAGCAGGTATTTCAGGGTTTCGACCACGAACAACGGGTTGCCGCCCGTCGCGGCGTGCATCGGCTCGCTCAGGGCGGCGGCTTTGGGGTCAATGCCAAACAACAGCTCGCGCACCTCGGGCAATTCCAAAGCCTCGAGTTTTTGCCTGAGTGCCAAACCTTCTCGCTCGAGCTGCCCGATCAAAGCCTGTAAATTGGGATTGACCTCGAGCGGACGATAACCGCCCAAAATCCCGACCTGCTCATTCAAGATTCGCGGGGCGGCATACGCCAGAAACTCGAGGGTGGCGCTGTCCGCCCAGTGCAGATCGTCCAGAATCAACAGCCCGCCGTGCCGCGCAAATGCCAACACGTAACGCGTCAAACCTTCCAGAAAACGGGCTTTGGCTTCCGTCGGGACTTCAACCTGCGCCAGCCCCTCGAGGTTGCCGCTGGGGCGCAACTCTGGCAGCAGGCGCGAAACCTCGAGTTGCCAGATCGGTTCGACCTCGGCGCGAAAACCGGCTTCCCACAACTCGCGCAATGCCGTAATCAGGGGCGCAAACGCCAGACTCTGATCCGATTCCCTGGCGCGAACCTCGAGCACATGTCCACCCAGGGCGCTGCGCGAGGCGGCAAGGTCGTGCAGCAACCTCGACTTGCCCGCGCCCGCCTCGCCCTCAATAAACACGGCTTTTCCACGCTCGAGTCCTTGCACCAGCGCCCGCAACGCCTTGACTCCCGCCAACCTGGGTGGGCGCAGCACATTTAAAGGAATGCTGAGGCGTTTGCTGGGCGAACCTGGCTGCAATTGCCCCGCCTCCAGAGACTCGAGCATCGCCGTCGTTTCGGGCAGCGGTTCGACCCCCAGTTCCTCGCGCAACAGGCGCTTCAACTCGAGGATTCCAGCCCTGACGCCGGTCCTGTCATCGTTCAAATACAGGCAACGCAGCATTCGCACGTGCGCCGCCTCTGAGAGCGGCTCGAGCAACACCAGCTTTCGAGCCACGACCGCCGCCTGACGGTACGAACCCGCGTTCTCGAGTTGCTTGAATTGCCCCTCGAGTTTGGCGCGGCGTTGCCCGCTCAGGCTCTCGCGTTGGCTGTACAACCAGTCCATGATGTCTGGCGCGTCATCGATTTCCAGACCCTGGGCAAACTCGCCGTTCAATTCGTCAAATTGCGTCAGGTCAGATTGCACGTTTTTTGCCAGCCAAACGTTAAAGCGGTCATTTTCGATCAGTGCCCCGACCTGATTGACGCGGTAAATTTCTTGACGCAAGTTTGCCCTGGCGCGGTCCTCGCCGACATCCGCCCACAGCAAACCCGCCAGCCTCGAGCGCGGCGTCACCCCCTCGAGCGCCAGGTACGCCAGCAATGCCATCGAGCGCCGCCCCAGCGTCTCGAGCTTTCCTGACTGTTCAAGCACGCACGCGCCCGAAAGTCGAAGCATTAAACTGAGGACAGGTTCAAGCACAACCCCATTGTGCATTCTCAGGCTTGGGCTTCACAAGTCCCCAATGCTTGAAGTGGAGACTTGAAGTGTCAAGGGCGATTACTTAAACCGTTGCTGATGAAAGCACGCGTGCCACAAATTTGAGGGTCAACTCGTTTTTGACCGCGCTTTCTTTTAACGAGATCATGATGACCTCAAATTCCTGATCTCGCCAGTGAATCCTGACCAGGCTCGAGAGCAAACTTGGTTTGATGCTGCTGACAACACTCAGGCTGCCACTGACCTGACGGCGTTTGGGGTCAAACCGCCCAAGTTTACCGCTCGTCACGTTCACAAAGCATCCCCCAAACTCGAGTTCTGCGCCCGTCAAGTCGATTGAACCGACAAAATGATTCATCATCGAGTCGCCAATACCTGATTGCGTTGGACTTTCAAAGTTGAACATCATTTTGCCTCCATGCCTCACACCGTTGCCAATCGCAACGACCACCGCTCGAGACAATTGAATCTCGAAGCTCAATCTTTTTGTCCAGTGAATGCCTTGAAACAAGCCGATGGTGCTGCCTGCAAAAGTATCTTAGACCCATTTTGGTCACGTAACGGTCACAAGATAGGGTTCAAGTTGTGCTCGATGGGCAAAAATGCAGCCTCAAAAATGTATCACTATTGATGCTCGAGCGTTAAGGTTTTGCCGCAATTGCCCGCCAGCGTTTCACCAAATCTCCAGCCGCCCCGTGCCAGTCGGGATGGTTAAACCCAAACCCAGCCTCGAGCAAGCGTGAGGGCACGACCCGACGGCTTTTGAGGACCAACTCGGTCTCGGTCTGCATTGCCCAGGTGCCAATCTCGAGCATCCAATTGCTGGAATTGAGTCCAAAACCGCTGCCCCAAACCTGGCGCAATTGCCGCATAAAATCGTGGTTTGGCAGTGGGTTGGGACTGGAAAGATTGACTGTGCCCGAGAAATTTTCACGCTCGAGAATAAACTGGATTGCCCTGGTGAAATCTTGGTCATGAATCCAGGAAATGTATTGTTTGCCGTCACCCATGTCGCCGCCCAAACCGTAACGCACCAGCTTTAAAAGCGTGTCAAAAATACCGTTCTTGAATGGGTCCATCACCATCGCGCTGCGCAACGCCACCTTGCGGGTGTTCGGCGTGTTTGCCGCCTCGAGTGCCGCCTCCCAGGCTTTCGCCACGCCAATGCTGAAGACCCAGGTGTCGGGTGCGTTTGGCTCAAAGCCGCCAATGATGCCTGTGGCGTCGTCGTTGGCAGCCTCAAAACGGTGCGCGTAAATCGTGGCGGTGCTGGCTTGCAACCAAGCCCTGGGCGGATTTTTGGCGGCAGCAATCGCTTCACCGACGACCCGCGTACTCTCAACTCGAGAATCGGTGATCAGACGGCGGTTCTCTGGGGTGTAACGGCAATTCACGCTGCGTCCCGCCAGGTTGATCACGGCATCCGCGCCGTCAATTTCCTGGCTCCAAGCGCCAAGCGTTTTGGCATCCCATTGCACGTGTCTTGCCCCGTGAAGCGTGGCTTGCACGCCGCGCCCGAGAATCACGACCTCATGACCTGCGATTTGAAAATCCCTGGTGAGCACTGCGCCGACCTGTCCGCTGCCGCCTGGAATCACAATTTTCATGTTTCGCTCCTCGAGTCTAAAAATTTCTTCCAACCGTTCGTTTCGGCAAGTTCTTTTAAACCGTTCAGTCGCGCCGACATGGTGCGGCTCATGACTGGTTTTAACACCCACGCATCCAACAATGCTCCCAACGGACTGCGAAACCCAAATTTGTCCTCGAGTTCGACCAAGCCAGACTCGAGCAGTTTTAAGTTGTAAACATGACCAAACTCGAGCAGCAAACCGCGCTCGAGGCTTTCGGTCAGTGAAAATGGTGGGTTGAAACTGGTCACCCGGGTTGCCAGTTGAAACCGCAAACCAAAAAACCGTGCCGACCAGGTGGTGACATCGTTTAAACCCGATAAACCCACAGTTTTGCCAGCCACCGCCCGTCCATCAATGCTCGAGGTGGTTTCGTGCGCCTCGATGCTGCGAACCAAATCGAAAACGCGTTCTATGGGTGCGTTGATGCTGCAATGTTGAACAAGTTGCATTGAATTTTCCTTGCTGAGTTTGGCTGAAATGCGAGATCGACTCGAGCATTTTGTTTGACTTTATTGTGCATTGTCTGATACGGACTATTCGTGCCATTTATGAAAACGAAAATTCTGAGTATTCAAAACTATCTAAATAAACAAATCCCATTGTGAATGCGCTAATACTTCTCTAATAAATACTTTATATACTTACATTTGTAAAGGAAGTATAAAGTGATAGATAAAAATGATGACTTACTCAATAAGATATTAGAAGAATCAAAAATTCTGAAGGAGGATTCGGAGAAAATATTTCAATATATTAATAATCCGGCGTTGTTTTTGAAACTAAAAGAAGATGATTCAGAATATTTAATTCTCATTAGAAGGTGCTTGCAGGCAATCATCAATCTCGAGGATGCCAGTTATCCAACTCGTCCCAGGGTAGATATAGAAAAAAACGGATTTGAATTTCGCAGTGCAAATACTGGGCTTATTCTATCACTAGATCGCTTTTAGGAGGAATTAAATAAAAAAATTGATTTTTGCGGCTTTGATCGCTAGTCTTGTCTCATGTGGGAATCTTGGAAATAATGCTACGGAAAATTTTGCTTCTGACGAATCAGATTTGAATATTCCCACTGTATCGGCTTCAGAAAATCCGATTTCTAGCAATGGAAATGGCTTTTCCACACGAGACGTTACAGCTTGCTCAAAAACAGTTGAGTACCCTCACAAATCCGCTACCATATCAACAGAGGTTGTAGCCAAAGGAACGCTAAACTGTACTCCAACTAGCCAAGCTGTGTATGCAACTGCAAAAGTGTCTCTTTACAAATCAGGTATACTTTATAGAACTGCCTCAAAAACGATCAGTCTAAGTAGTGTAAGTAGTGTAAGTATCCGAGCAAACCAGTTGGTTGCAGCCGGACCTTGTATCACTGGATATTACAATGCCATAATTGACACGACATACTTCAGTGCTAGTGGAGGAGTGGTATCGTTCGGATTACCCGCTTCAACACCAAACCAATTTGTTTCTTGCTAATATCTTCAAAATAAAATTGTGCGACCAGAGCATCCAATTGGATGCTCTGGTCGCCTTACATGTGTCAATAATTCTCAGTCTGACCAATGAACAATTTTGATACTCGAGACTCAATTCCTGGTAAGCTCGAGCGCATGACAGACACGGGCTTGCCTCTCACACGACAATTGCAAACTCGAGGTTTAGCCCCGCGTTGGAAACGATTCTGGCGCGATCCTCTGGTGATGCTTGCATTGCTTACAGTGGTCGTCTTAACACTCATGGCGGTCTTTGCGCCGCAACTTGCACCCAAAAATCCTGACCTCAACTTTCCCGAAGGTTTGAGCGACGCGGGCGCACCCATCGCTCCAAACTCGAGTTTCTGGTTTGGCACGGATTTACTGGGGCGCGATTTGTTCTCGAGGATCATTTACGGCGCTCGAGTCTCCTTGCTGATTGGCGTGCTGGCAAACGGCGCGGCGGTTTTGATTGGGGTGTTTGTCGGTTTGATCGCGGGTTTTGTCGGTGGCATCGTTGGGACGCTCTTGATGCGTTTCACCGACCTGATGACCGCGTTTCCGGTCTTGCTGCTCGCCATTGCCCTGACCGCCATCCTCAAACCGAGCCTCTGGATTGTCGCGCTGGTGATTGCGTTACTGAATTGGGTCAGCCTCGCCAGGGTGGTTTACGGGCAGGTTTTGGGACTGAAATCTCGAGAGTATGTCACCGCCGCCGAAAGTCTTGGCGCAAGTCAAACCAGGGTTTTGTTGCGTCACGTGCTGCCAGGTTTGCTGCCAACCGCCGTGGTCTGGGGAACGCTCGGCATCAGCACCAGCGTCATGCTCGAGGCGACGCTTTCGTTTTTGGGCGTTGGCGTGCAACCGCCCACGCCAAGTTGGGGCGGCATCATCAACGAAAGTCAGAGTTATTTCACGCTTGCACCGTGGTTGGTGGCGTTTCCTGGCATCATGATTTTACTGACCGCGCTGTCGTTCAATCTGCTCGGCGAGGGCTTGCGCGAAGCCATCGACCCGAGTGCCAAACGGACGAGGTTTTAAAAATGCGATTGCTGCTCGAGCGAATCTTTCAAGGCATTCTGGTGCTGCTTGCCGTCAGCGTTTTGACCTTTGGGCTGGCGGTCTTGCTGCCCGCCGACCCTGCACGCATGGTTGCCGGTCCAAGCGCCAGCGTGCAAACCGTCAACAACATCAGGCACGAATTGGGGCTTGACAAACCGATCCTCGAGCAATTTGTGATTTACCTGGGCAAAGTCTTGCGCGGCGACCTCGGGCGTTCGTACAAGCAAAGCGTCAATGTCACCGAATTGCTGCTCTCGAGGCTTCCCGCCACCCTCGAGTTGATGCTGGCGGGAATCTTGTTTGAATTGCTGCTCGGTGTGCCTGCGGGCATTCTGGCGGCACTGAGACCAGGAAGTTTCCTGGATCGGGGTTTGATGATGCTGTCATTTGCGGGCGTCAGTGTGCCGCAGTTCGTGCTGGGTTTGAGTTTGTTGTACGTTTTCGCCTTCAAATTCCCGATTTTTCCACTCGGCGGTTTCGGTACACTCGCCCACATCATTCTGCCCGCTTTAACGCTCGGCATCAGCGGCGCGGGTTGGTATGCCAGGGTAGTCCGTTCCGAAATGCTCGAGGTGCTCGGGCAAGATTACGTGCGCACCGCCACCGCCAAAGGCGTGCTGCGCTCAAAGGTCATCACCAACCACGCCCTGAAAAACGCGCTGCTGCCCGTGATCGGCATGATCGGCTCGGACATCGGCGTGTTCATGGGCGGCGTGGTCGTGGTCGAAAGTGTTTTTGGTTGGGCTGGCGTCGGCAAACTGGTCTGGGATGCCATTCGGGTCGTGGACATTCCCGTGATCTTGGGCGTGGTGCAACTCGGTGCGGTCATGATCGTGATTGGAAATTTGTTAGCCGACCTTGCATACCCTCTGGCTGATCCTCGGGTACGATACGGGTAAGGGGGAACTATGAACGCGGATTATCTTGTCAAAGACATTCCAGGTTTTACGCCGCACATCGCACGGCTGGTCTCGATGATGAATTACGCTCGAGGTACGACCCTACACGCGGTCAGGGATTTGAGCATTGAACAACTCGATGGTGTGCCAGCAGGTTTTGGCAATTCGATTGCGGCACTGCTCGAGCATTTCGCCGCCGTCGAAGTTGCCTACCAACTTCAAACCTTCGAGCAACGCGACTTGAACGAAACTGAATTTGCCCGTTGGGGCGCAGGTTTGGACCTTGGCGAACAGGTCAAGGAAATCACTGGCAAGCCACTCGAGCATTATTTAACGCAGTTGAATGCAGTCCGTCAGATAACCTTTGCAGAATTTGCCAAACGCGACGACGACTGGTTGCACCTCGAGTTTCCATTTTGGGGCGGCGAACCTGCCAACAATTACTTTTGCTGGTTTCACGTCTTTGAAGACGAGATCAACCACCGAGGACAAATTCGTTTGATTCGCAAAAATTTGCCGAAGTGATTCACAGGAGGTTCGTATGAACAAGGTTTCAAAGAACAGGGTTCCAAAATCCGTCTCTCGAGCATTGATTGGTCTGGGCGTAACGGTTGTCGCGGCAACCCTCGCGCTGGCGCAATCACCCGCCAGCAGTGGCATGGTCATCGCCTACAAGGACGACATCGCCACGCTCGACCCGCAGGTGGGTTACGACTGGCAGAACTGGCCCGCCATCAAAATGGTCTTCGATGCGCTTCTGGATTACAAACCAGGCACCACCGACCTCGAGCCTCGGATTGCGGCTGCCATGCCCAAAGTTGGTGACGGCGGCAAGTCCTACACGTTCCAGATTCGCAAAGGCATCAAATTTACCAACGGACGCGAGTTGGTTGCCTCCGACATCAAGTACACCTTGGAGCGTGTGCTTGACCCCAAAACCAAAAGTCCAGGCGCAGGATTTTTTGCCGACATTGCAGGAAGTGATGCGTTCTCGAGCGGCAAGAGCAAAGACCTGAGCGGTGTGAAAGTATTGAATTCCAACTCGGTCAAAGTGACCTTATCCCAACCCAACGCCGCATTTTTGAACGTGCTCGCCACCAATTTTGCCTTTATCGTCCCCAAAGAGGAAGTCATCAAAGCTGGCGAGGACTGGGGTCGCAAACCCGTCGGCAGTGGACCATTCACGCTCGAGTCTTGGACGACGGGGCAAGAATTGATGTTCAAACGCAACCCAAATTACTTTATCAAAAGCCTGCCCAAACTCGAGACGGTCAACATCAAAGTTGGGCAAGACCCCAGCGTGGCGTACCTGGCATTGCAACGCGGCGAGGTCGATTTGCTCGGTGATGGTATTGCGCCCGCAAACTTCTTGCAAGCCCAATCTGACCCGAAGCTCAAAAGCCTGATTGTCAGCACCGCCCTCGCCAACACAACCTATGTCTCGATCAACACCAACATCAAGCCCTTCAACGACCTGCGCGTGCGTCAAGCGCTGCAATACGCCATCGACAAGAAAAAGGTTTTAAAGATCATCAACGGGCGCGGACTGATTGCCAACCAAATCCTGCCACCCAAAATGCCAGGCTACGACTCGAGCTACAAGGGGTACGGTTACGACCCAGAAAAAGCCAGAGCGCTGCTGAAAGCCGCCGGTCTGGGCAAAGGATTCTCGAGCACCCTCTACACCAACTCCACCGACCCTAACCCACGCATCGCGCAAAGCATCCAACAAGACCTTGCCGCCGTCGGCATCAAAATCGAACTGAAATCCCAAGCCGCCAGCACCGTGATCGAAGCCGCAGGCACACCCAAAACCGCACCGCTCGTCTGGTCTGGCGGCATGGGATGGACCCAAGATTACCCAGACCCGAGCGATTTTTACTGGCCCATCTTAAGCTGCCGCAGCGCCGTCCAAGGCGGCTGGAACTGGCCATTCACCTGCGACAAAACCCTGGATGCCGCCGCCTCCAAAGCCGACCAGATGACCGCCCCAGAAATGCGCGGTACAAGGCTCGAGGCGTACAAAAAGATTTACAAGAAACTGATGGATCAAAGCGTTTGGGTGCCCATGTTCAACGAGGTGCGTTACACCATGCACAGCGAAAAACTGGTCGGTGAAGCCACAGATTTGATTGACCCAATTCACAACATCGCCTACGAACGCCTCAGCGTCAAATAACTGTAGGGGCGCAACGCCTTGCGCCCTCGAGAACAGCGATTCTTAACGAATGAACCTCGAGAAACCAGTCACAGGTAGATTGAATAAAACTTCGCGCCCCTGAAACCCTCATCCGTCAGCTCCGCTGACACCTTCTCCCGCAGGGAGAAGGAAATTCAAAATCCTCGAGCATCACGTGTAAAGCGCCTAAGCTCCCTTCTCCAGCTAGCGGGAGAAGGCGACCCCAGCCCGACAGGTGCTGTAGTAAGGGTCAAGAGGGTCGGGGATGAGGGCAGACCGCGCAATTGCTCAAACCAAAAAGGAATCCCATGAGCGACCATCACCACCATTGGCAAACCATCCACTCGCACCATCTGGGTTGGGACAACACTTTGCCGCCAGCGCACCGCATCACCCCTGGCGCAACGCTCGAGTTTGAAATTTTGGACGCGGGTGGCGGGCAGTTTAACCGCAAGAGCGGATTGCAGGATTTGATCAATCTCGATTTTAACAATGTCAATCCGGTCACGGGTCCAATTTTTATTGAGGGCGCAGAACCAGGCGACGCGCTGGTGGTTGAGTTGCTCGAGTTTAAAACTTCGGGCTGGGGTTGGACGGCGCTGATTCCTGGGTTTGGTTTGCTGTCCGATGAATTCCCAGACCCGCATTTGATTGTGTCCGAGCACGACAGTCATTTGGCGCATTTTCTGCCTGGTTTGGCGAGCGTGCCGATCAAACCGTTTACGGGCGTGATTGGGGTTGCCCCTGCCGAGCTTGGGCATCACAGTGTTGTGCCGCCGCGTCGGGTGGGTGGAAATCTGGACATTCGGGATTTGAGTGCGGGCAGCACGTTGTACTTGCCAGTGGAAGTTCCTGGCGCGTTGTTTTCTGTCGGTGATACCCACGCCGCGCAAGGTGACGGCGAGGTGTGCGGGACTGCCATCGAAAGCCCCATGAACGTGGTTCTCAAGTTTGGTCTTGAGAAAGCCCGCAACCTGCCAAGCCCGCAATTTCGCACGAACGGTCCAGTCACGCGACACCACGACGAAAAGGGTTATTACGCCACAACAGGTGTCGCGCCAGACTTGATGCTTGCCGTCAAAGACGCCACTCGAGCCATGATTGACCACATGGTACGCGAGTACAAACTCGAGCCAAAGGATGCGTATGCCTTGTGCAGTGTGGCGTGTGATCTGAGGATTTCTGAGGTGGTGGACATGCCAAACTGGGTCGTCAGTTGTTACCTGCCGCTGATTGTATTCGCTTAAAACTCGAGAAGTATAGGGTTTCTCGAGAATGAACGTTGGATTGTTGCAAACTGTCCTAAAGTAATTCATGACCTTTACTCGAGTATGTGTGGTTCTGTTGCTTGGTGTGGTGGCTTGCGCCGCCCAATCCGCGCCAATCAACCCGATTTCCAAAACCAGCAATGGCATTGTCTTTGTCACGCAAGTTCCCATGCGTGACGATTTCACGACCATCGCCAGTACCTTTGGCAATCAACGTTCAGAGATTCAAGCTGTCCCTCGAGGTGGGGATTTGTGGATTCGGTACTCGGACGGTAGTCTGAAAAACCTGACCAAAACCGCAGGTTACGGCATGGATGGTCTGCAAGGCGCGAACGCGATTGCGGTGCGCGACCCAAGTCCGTCCTGGGACGGCAAGAAAATCATTTTTTCGATGCTCATCGGAGCGCCAACGGCACAGTACACAGAACCACCCACGCACTGGCAGTTGTACGAGGTTGCGAACCTCGAGCCAAACCAAACGCCAGTCATCACCAAAGTTGCAAACCAACCTGCTTACAACAATGTTTCACCGATTTACGGGTCTGACGACCGAATTATTTTCACCACAGACCGCCCCAGGGACGGCAGTGCGCATTTGTACCCGCAACGCGACGAGTACGAGGAAGCGCCCGTGGTTTCTGGCTTGTGGAGTCTGGATTCCACAACGGGCAATCTAAAAATGCTGAATCATGCGCCAAGCGGTGATTTCACGCCGTTCGTGGACAGTTTCGGACGCTTGTTGTTCACCCAGTGGGATCACTTGCAGCGCGACCAGCAAGCCGACACTGACACGTATGAGGCTGGAACTTACGGCACATTCAATTACGAATCCGAAGCCGTGACCGCCAAAGCCACCACCTCGAGAAGCGAAGTCTATCCAGAACCTCGAGCCGACAAAGCTGCGGCAGGGACTGTATTTCCTTCGCACACCTTCAACCAGTTTTTTCCCTGGACGATGAACCAGGACGGCACGGAATCCGAGGTCATCAACCACCTTGGACGCCACGAGCTGCATTCGTACATGGGCAGCGGACGCAATGACGACCCACT
This sequence comes from Deinococcales bacterium, assembly GCA_025352125.1. Lineage (GTDB taxonomy): Bacteria > Deinococcota > Deinococci > Deinococcales > JAAFIG01 > JANXTZ01. The sequence goes on from JANXTZ010000004.1 coordinate 53,275, forward strand.
CGTCACCGAGTATTACCAGCAGTACCCAAGGGTCAATCCAAATCCAATCGAGAATTTCTTGCAGATCAAAGAGGACCCGAACACCCCAGGCATGTATTACGGCATTGACGCGCCAGAATTTTACTCGCATGGCAGTGGACAAATTATTGCCCTGTCTGCCCCACCAAGCCAAAGCCCAGAAACCGCCACAATCCAGTACATCACGCACCGCGACACCCGTGATGCGCTCGAGGCAAGCGTGCAACCGAGCGCCAACCATTCAGGGCATTACCGCGATCCGCTGATGCTTTCGAATGGCGATTTGATTGCCGCCCACACTTTTGAAACCCACGGCGAATACGTGCCAAACAAATCCGTGTACGATTTTAGGCTCCGTAAACTCGAGAAATCGGGTGCAGTGTTTAAAGCCACCACGGCGTTGACCGCAGGCATCACCAAAAAAGTCAGTTGGTGGAATCCAGACAGCAAACTCGAGTTTGACGGGACACTCTGGGAATTGCAACCCACCGAATTGCGTGCTCGAGTTCGCCCAAACGTCACCACCACGCCGTTACAGGAACCCGAGCAAAACGTTTTCAGCAAAACGGGCGTCAACCTCGAGACGCTGAAAAGCTACTTAAAACAAAATAATCTGGCGTTGCTGGTCGGGCGCAACGTCACCACCCGCGATGATCTGGACAGGCAACAACCCTTCAATTTGCAAGTCCCAGGCGGCGTGAAAAGCCTAAGCTCGAGCTTTAAAGCGGGCGACAAGGTTTACGATGTCACCAATCTGCAATTCTTTCAGGGCGATTTGATCCGTGGCATTGGCGGCACGACCGACCCTCGAGCGGGACGGCGGGTGCTGGCGCAACCCTTGCACGATGCTGCCGCAGTTTTGGTCAACCCGAGCAATACTGGCGTGCCAAACAGCGTCAAAGTTGCCTCCGACGGTTCGTTTGCCGCGTTTGTGCCCGCCACCCGAGCCATGTCCTGGCAACTGACCGACGGCGCAGGAACGGGCGTGGTGCGCGAACGCTACTGGCTCAGTTTCCAACCAGGTGAGGTGCGCGTCTGCACATCCTGTCATGGTTTGTCTGACAAAGACCAGGCTGGAAAACTCGCGCCACAAAACGAACCGATTGCGCTCGAGGGACTCTTAAACCTTTGGAAAACCCGTCAGAAATGAATTGTAGGGGATGGTTTCAGACCACATCCCTTACGTGTCTAAAATACTTTTTAAATTTCCGTCAATTTCTCGCTGACATCCCACAACCTCTTTGCGATGCTCGAGTCGAGCGCTATCGGGTTGACTTTGGCAATTTTTTTCTTCTCAAAGTATTCACCCGTGACGTTCGCCACATCAGCGCTCGAGGACAGGTAAATCATGGTTTCAGCGCCTTTTTCTGGAGTGATGGCAAGGATATTCTTGGCGAAATTCAGCATTCGCCCCATAAAGTCGCTCGAGTCTCCTGCAAATCCGGTGTTGACGAATCCAGGATGCAAACAGTTTGCGGTCACACCCGTTCCCGCCAGCCTGCGACTCAGTTCTTTGGTGAACAAGACATTCATCAATTTGCTGGTGCAGTACGCCGCCCAACCATTGAATTTCTTCTCGAGTTGTAAATCATTGAAATTGATTTTTGCCACCAAGTGCGCCCCGCTCGAGACGCTGACGATCCTGGGGTTTTTGCCGCGTTTGAGGGTATCCAGGAGTAAATTGGTCAGCAAAAAGTACCCGATGTGATTGAGCGCGAAGGTCATTTCAAAACCGTCCTTGCTGACCTTGCGTTCACTGTAAAACGCGCCCGCATTGTTGACCAGAACGTCCAAACTCGAGTATTTGGCGGTGACGTTGATCGCCAGTTGACGGATGCTTGCCATGCTGGAAAGGTCTGCCAGCAGCAACTCAAGTTTGGCATTTGGCACGGCTTGCCGAATTTCCTCGAGTTTGGCACGTCCCTTTTTCTCGTCTCGAGCGACCATCAAGACCACCGCATCCATTTTTGCCAGTTCTAGCGCGGTGATAAAGCCTATTCCGTTGGTTGCGCCCGTCACGAGCACGGTTTTGCCAGTCATCAAATCCATGTTTTCATTCTGACCTGTTTGGTACCGGTCGAAACATCCTCAGCGCACCATTCAAAAAAGCCCGCCTTCAAACTTGAAGGCGGGCTGGGACTCAAAAAATTTAGGTTACTGTGAAACCCTGACGTAAGTCTCAGCAAAGTCCCGTTGTCCAACATCATATGGGTTCAGCAATTGCGCGGTCAGGTTGTTTAGGCTTTGCGCACTGACCCAACGGTACGAGCCATTGTTGATCGGGTACGGTGTGAAAATCGCGCGGATTCGGGTCGTACCATACGGCGGAGCGATAGTCAGCTCATTGCTGCCAGTCGAATCCCTCGAGATCAGGTTTAGACCCGCCTGAACTGGAATATTGGTCAAGACCGAGTTGTCGTATTGTTGTGGGTTGTAAATCAGCAAGGTCAAGTAACCAGGGTACGCAACGTCGGCACGCAAGACCAGACGCTCGCCGTTAATGTAGGTCGCACCCGTGCCTTTGGTCGGTTGGAAATCACCGATGATTCTCGAGACTTGAATGCCTGCCGAAATGTAAATCGTGATGCCGCCCGAAACCACCGGAGCCGGTTGTTGAATGGGTTGCGGTTGTTGGATAGGTTGTGGGTTGATCGGTTCAGGACGCACCGTGCGGTAAACCGGAAAGCAAGATGAGAAGATGAGTGCCAGACCAGCCAGTAAGAAAATTCTTTTCATGCGGTTAGCCTAGCGCAAAATTCATGAGTGTTGTTCTCGAGTTAAGAATAGTTCAAGTTTCGATGAGCGAAAGCTCAAGGCGTTCCTCAAGATAAACCCAGCTTGCCGTTGTAAAGATTTTATGACCCGAGGGTTATTGTCTCGAGTCATAAAATTAGTGGGACACAACTTTTAACTCCAACTGACCTGCCCAAACGTTTCGGCTCGAGCCTGACCCGTACCAAAAATCGCCACTGGACAGTTCACCAGCTCTTCGATGCGGGCGATGTAATGCAAGACTTCTTTGGGCAGGTTCTCGCGCTTATCGATGCCTGTCAAATCACCCCAACCTGGCATTTCCTCGAGAATCGCCGTGCCCTGCTCATCGTGGTCAATGGCAATTTTGACGGTTTCAAAATGAGACAGAAAATCGAGTTTGGTCAGTGCCAGACCGTCAAAACCGTTGACTTCCGACGCATAACGCACCAGTTTGGTGTCAAACCAACCCATGCGCCTCGGGCGACCCGTGGTGGTGCCATACTCTGCCCCTGGCGCATCGCGTTCGCCGCGCAGCCGGTCCTCGAGATCACCAAACACCTCGGTCGGGAACGGACCGTGTCCGACGCGGCTGGTGAAGGCTTTCGCCACGCCGTAAACCTTGTTGATGTGCTTGTGGTTCACGCCAGCCCCAACGATCACGCCGCCCACGGTTGGGTGGCTCGAGGTGACGTAAGGGTACGTGCCGTAATTCAAGTCAAGTAGTGTGGCTTGAGCGCCCTCGAACAAGACGTTCTGGTTTTGCGCCAGCGCCTCGCGCAGCATCGTGCCGGTGTCGCGCACGTAAGGACTGATGATGTCACGGACCTGTGCCATGTCCACGTAAGCTTTATCGACGCTGGTCCAGTTGACGCCCGCCGTGCTGTTGGGTTTGGCTTCAATCAGCCGTTCGAGCCTCTCGCGCAGGGTGTTGGCATCGCTTAAATCCCCAGCCCGAATGCCAATTCGACGCGCACGGTCGGCATAGGCGGGTCCGATGCCGCGTCCTGTCGTGCCAACAAAATCGTTTTTGCCGTCCACAAATTTGTGATGTGGTAAAACCAAATGCGCACGGTCTGAAACGTAGACTTCAGGGTTTAAACCGTGGTCTTTGAGGTATTTTAATTCGTCTTTGAATTTCCAAGGGTCAATCACCATGCCGTCACCCAGCACAATTTTGACGCCAGGGCTTACCGCGCCCGAAGGAAAGAGATTGAGTTTGAACGTCACATCGGGTAGCACAATCGTGTGCCCCGCGTTCGCGCCGCCCTGATAGCGCACAACCCAATGCGCGTCCGGTGCCAGAAAATCTGTGACTTTTCCTTTGCCTTCATCGCCCCACTGAGCGCCAATAATTGCAATTCCTGGCATTTCTGACTCCAAGCTGTTCACCCTGTGGTGAACGGTTCAAATAGAGGCTCGAGCCGCGAAAATAAAATCACGGCGCTCACGCACCGTAATGAAGCTTAACACGTAGACGTTTGAAAGTCAGGTTTGAACGCCGTTGCTTGAACCCAGTTGCTTGAACCCAGTTCAGTCGCTCGAAGGTGAACTTTGAAAGACTTGAGTCATAAAAAAGCCTCCTGTTATCAAGGAGGCTTTGGTTTTGAGGCTCGAGCTTTACGCGCTGGCAGCGACGGTTGGTGCGGCTACGGTACTGGCTGGGACGGCTTTGTTGAGCATGTTGCGGTACTTGTCGCCGCGCATGTCAGCACCGACCATGACTTCACTCACTTCGCCGTCTTTGAAGACAATCACGGTTGGAATGCTCATGACACGAAACTTCATGGCGGTTTGTTGGTTATCATCGACGTTGATCTTGGCGATCTTGGCTTTGCCGGCGTATTCGTCTGCCAGACCTTCGATCACTGGCGCAACCATGCGGCACGGTCCGCACCAGGGTGCCCAGAAGTCCACCAGGGTCACGCCCTGGCTGATCGATTCGTTAAAGTTTGCATCGGTTAATTCAATGTATTTGCCCATGTCAGTTTTCCTCCTGCGCGTCGATTCTCGAGCGCGAACAGTTAGGATATTACACCCGAACCCAGCAGATTATGCGTACTAAAAATGACATTGTGAGCAAATTTTCCTGTCTGAGCGTTGTCACAGCTTTGGCATTGAGTGAAATTCTCAAATACGTTAGACTGGGCATCTCGAGGTGAAGTGAATGGTTGTATTTAGGATTGTGGTGTTTGTGATTGCTTCGATTGTTGCCTGCGTGATGCTGCCGCTCTTGGCGGTTCAGTATCCGATTGTCTTCCTGATCGTGATTGCGATTGGCGTCTTCTTGTTCTCACGGTCTTTCTCGAGCCGTAAACAACACCAATGAGCGCCGTTTCAATCTGGACGCCAGGCGACGGCGAGGTGCAGATCGGTGCCGCGCAAATTCAAACTCGGATTCTCGAATTGGGGGCGCAGATCACCAAAGACTACGCGGGTAAAAATCCGCATTTGATTTGCGTGCTTAACGGCGCGTATCACTTCATGTCCGACCTGACCCGAGCCATCGAATTGCCGTTGACCATCGATTTTCTGGCAGTCTCGAGTTACGGCACGCAAACCAAAACCTCTGGCGAGGTGAAATTGATTAAAGATTTGAGCCTGCCGCTGCACGACATGGACGTGATTCTGGTCGAGGACATTGTGGACACGGGTTTGACCATGAATTACCTGCTCGGGTATCTGGGCGGACGCGGACCTGCCAGCCTGAAAGTCGCGGCGCTTCTTTCCAAACCCGCCAGACGCAAGGTTGAGGTGCCAGTCGATTATCTGGGCTTCACCATTCCTGACGCTTACGTCTACGGTTACGGTCTGGACCGTGCGCACCTTGACCGCAACATTCCGTTTATCTCGAGCATCAAAGCGGGTTGATGCTTGAGGCTCAAAAATCAGGTGCTCAAAGCTTGAAGGCTGACACTGACCCCACAAAACGCCGCATTGCCCGTTAGATCATCTATCAAATGTTCATCGGTCAAATCGTTGATGCTCACCCCAGCGTTTTTGCTTGCCACCTCGAGCTTGACGCCTGCCCGAGCATGACCAAAGCCGTGTGGAATGCTGACCACTCCAGGCATGATGTTTTCGGTGATTTCGGCGGGCAATTCGATGCAGCCGACCCTCGAGTTGACGCGCACCCTCGAACCTTCCAGAATGCCTTTTTGCGCCGCATCGCTGGGGTGAATCATCAGTGTGCAACGGTTTTTACCGCGCACCAGGCGTTCAGCGTTGTGCATCCAGGAATTGTTGCTGCGCAACTCGCGGCGTCCAATCAAGACCAATTCGGGGCTGGCTTGCTCGAGTTCAACCCTGGCGCGGGTCAAATCGGCAATCAGCAACTCTGGTGCGAGTTCAAGGCGTTTGTTCGGGGTTAAAAGTCGTTCTGGTAGGCGGACTTCGAGTGCGCCCAAATCCAAACCGTGCGGGTTTTCTCGTAACTTCTCGAGACTCAGTTTGTACGTTCCAGTTTGCAATCCAAGCTCGAGCTTTTCGGCAGGGTCACGCGGGTTTTTTAAAGTGCCTCCAGGCTCGAGCGTCAAACGGTTGCGCAGTTCCTCGAAAATTTCCCAGTCGTACTTTGCACCCTCAATCTTGGGCAGGGTCGCCTCTGAATATTTCGCGTGGTTGGACACTGCCAAATGATGAAAGATCAGATCGTAATGCGCCGTCTCGAGTCCAGTCGCGGGCGGCAAAATAATGTTCGCGTGGCAGGTGGTTTCGTTGATGTAAATGTCTATCGCCACAAAAAACTCGAGGTCTTTGAGTGCACGCTCGAGTTGCCCACCGTTCGGCGTGGACAGCACCGGATTGCCCGAATTGGTGATGAACGCCTTGACCTGCCCCTCGCCTGGGGTCAGCATTTCGGCTGCCATCGCCGCCACAGGATACTCGCCGTCAAATTCTGGCAGACCGCGCACCCTGGACTGGCTGCGATTGAAAATATTCTCCTGGGTTTTTGCCCGAATCAAATCAATCGCGGGTGTGGTCAGCATCGCGCCGCCCGCCCGATCAAAATTGCCCGTGACAATATTCAGTGCCGAGACAAGCCACTGACTCGAGCCTCCAAACGCCTGGGTGCTCAAACCAATTCGACCATACGCCACCGCCGTTGGTGCTTTTGCAAAATCTCGAGCCAGCCCTCGAATCGTATCGGCGCTCAAGCCCGTCCGAGCGCTGACCCGTTCGGGTGTAAACCCACGCACCGCCTCGCGCAAAACCTCCAAACCATCCGTGAATTCCGACAGTCGCCCGAGCTTCACCAGGTTCTCGCTAAAAATCACCTCAAGCATCGCCAACAACAAGAACACATCCGTTCCAGGACGAACAAAATGATGCTCACTCGAGATTGCCGCCGTTTCGGTGCGGCGCGGGTCAACCAAGACGATTTTGCCGCCACGTTTTTTGATGCCCTCGAGCCGCCGCCTCACGCCCGCCGCCGTCATCAGGCTGCCGTTTGAAGCCAGTGGGTTCGCACCCAGAATCAGCATGAAATTCGTGCGGTCAATGTCAGGAATCGGAATCAAGAGCGGATGCCCCAGCATCTGCCATGCCGCAAAATGATGCGGCAACTGATCCGCGCTGGTTGCCGAAAACTTGTTGCTCGAGCCTAATACCTTAAAAAAACCGCTCGAGGTCAAGACCGTTCCAGAGTTGTGAACACTCGGATTGCCCTGGTAGACGCCCACCGCGTTTTGCCCGTATTTGGCTTGAATGGCTTTCAAACTCGAGATGACGGTATCAAACGCCTCATCCCAAGAGATTTGCTGCCAGCCGCTCGAGGTTCGTCTAACAGGAAATTTCAACCGGTTCGGGTCGTTGTAAATATCCTCGAGCGCCGTGGCTTTTGGGCAAATATGCCCTTTCGAGAACGGATCGAGTTCGTCGCCCCGAATCGAAACAATCTTGTTCCCCTCGAGTTTGATCTCCAAGCCACACATCGCCTCGCACAAATTGCAAGTCCGGTACGCCGTTCGCAGGTTTGAAAGTTCGTTTGTCATGGTTTGTTCAGTTTACGCCCTCAGCTCGAGCTTGGGTTTTTCAGGACTGCGGCGTACAATTGCGCCGTGAAAGAAAATACCGCCCCCAAAACGTTTCGCTACTTTGACCTGATCCTCGCCGCGTTCGCCGTGGTTCTGGTCGTTTCAAACATTGCCAGCACCAAACTTGCCACCGCCACCATCGGCACCTGGAAGCCAGTGTTTGACGGCGGCACGTTTCTGTTCCCACTGACTTATATTTTTGGCGATGTCCTGACCGAAGTCTATGGTTATGCCAGGGCGAAACGCGTGATCTGGTTCGCCATGGCTGCCAACCTTGCCTCGAGTTTAATCTTTGCCTTGGTCGGACTGCTGCCCACAGACCCCACAAGCCCCACCAAAGGCGCGTTCGAGACGGTGCTGGGGTTCTTCCCCCAAATTGTCTTCGCAAGCCTAGCCGCGTTCTTTGTGGGAGAATTTTTAAATGCGTTTGTGCTGGCGAAACTCAAAGTCATGACGGGCGGCAAATTTCTCTGGGTGCGCACCATCGGCAGCACCCTGATCGGTGAAGGCGCAGACACCCTGACCTTCTCGTGGCTCGCCTTTGGCATCGGTGCAAACGCTATCCCAGCCGATGTGCTTTGGGGCATCATCGCCTTCAATTACCTGTACAAAGTCGCGCTCGAGATTCTGCTGACGCCACTGACTTACGTTGTGGTTGGCTTCCTGAAACGCGCCGAAAATGTTGACGTGTACGACCGCAACACCAACTTCAACCCGTTTGCCTTTCGGGAAAAAGCTTCAACTTAAAGCTCGAGAAGTCCCATGACCCTGGGAAATTCTCGAGCAAAATTTAAACAAAATTAAAGCGTGACTTTTGCGCCCGTTCTTGCAGATTGTGCCAACGCATCAAGCACTTTCATTTGCAGAATCGAATTTTCCATTGGGTACGCCAACGCTTCCTCACCTCGAGCGGCACGAACGAATTGTTCAACCATCAGTTGGTACTTGTCGGCGGCAACGGTTTTTTCAGCAACACCATTCACTTTAATTTCACCAACGCCACCTTCGGGCAGCACGAACTGCGCAACCTCGAGCGTGCCTTTTGTGCCGACAATCTCGAGTTGCTGACGGTGTTCTTGCCCGAACGAGCATTCCATCACGCCGCGCAGGTTGTTGCCAAACTCAAGGATGCCCGCAAAGTGCAAGTCCACGTCTGTGCCTGAGTAATCGGCAGCGCCGTAAACGGCTGTGGGTTCTCGTCCTGCAAAGTACCGCGTGGCGTTGACGTTATAACAACCCAGATCGAGCAAACCGCCGCCGCCCATGCTTTTGACCCAGCGAATATCGCCGGCATCGTTCAGAAAGAACGAAAAGCCCGTGCGAATCAGTTTGATGTCGCCCAGCGCACCACTGTCCACGATCTCCTTGGCTCGAGCAACCTGCGGGTGAAAACGCCACATGAACGCCTCCATCAGGGTTTTGCCCGTGCGTTTGGACACCTCGAGCATGTTCGCCGCCTCGAGCGCGTTCATGCCGACAGGTTTTTCGCACAGCACATGTTTGCCCGCCTCCATCGCCTTGATGCTCCAGGGCGAATGCCCGTCGTTTGGCAGTGGGTTATAAATCGCGTCAATGTCGTCCCGCTCGAGCAGCGCCTGATACCCTTCGAGCGCCACGGGAATGTTGTGCTCGGTGGCAAACGCTTGTGCCCGAGCGCCATCACGCGCCGCAACCGCGACCAGTTCGGCGTTATCAGAGTTTTGAATGCCCGGAACGAGTGCTCGAGCGGCGATACGTGCCGCGCCCAGAATACCGAAACGCATTTTTGTCATGACTCGAGTTTACGACATTTTTGGTCTTTGGGTGAGGTGCTGGGTTGCTCAATCCGAACTTGTCCAAATCCCCATGATTTGCCGCAACGCCACAATTTTCCCCATGTGATACGCGTTGTGAACCGCCAAACCCGGCAAGATATCGCGCATGGTCTCGCCTGGGTTCACCTCGAGGTTCAATTTTTCTGGCGTTCTGGTCCACCCGAGCGCCTGTTCGATGCCCAGTAAAAATTCTTTGACCAGTGCCGTCCATTCTTCAAGTTTCTCTGGCACGTGTTTTGGGTAAAGGTCGTTTTGTTGCCAGGTTTGGTTGTACAGGTCTTTGTCGCGCGTCACGATGATTTTTTGCCAGAGTACCGTGTGCCACAACTCGGCAAAAATAGAATGACACTGCCCAGATGGAACCGCCGTGACCTGCTCGAGCGTGAGTTGAGAAAGAATTTTCGTGCGCTCGGTGTATTCGCCGTGAAATAAATGTTCCCATTGATTCATGTTTCCTCCTGTGAGCCAAGTTTAATGCTTGCTCGAGATCGGGATACGAAATACACGCTCGAGCTTCATAAGCAACAAATTTCGGCAATTGGATGGATGTTTTTTGATCGCTTCAAAGTAGTCAATCACATCCTTTTGTGGCACAATAACCGTATGAGTTTGCAAGAAATCAAAACTGCCGTTTTACGATTGCCACTCGAGGAACAGAGCGAGTTGGTCGATATGTTGTTGAAAAATATAGAAGAATCCGATAAGGTGCCGATTCCAGTGATGAGCAGCTTGGGCGTTGTCGAAAGTGATTTTGATGCCGCCACCAGCGAACAAGCATTGTTTGAATCGTGGAACAAGCATCCATGACGCTTGATACCAGTGCGATTCTGGCGTTGCTCAACCGTAAAGATGTCAATCACGAACGAATCCGTCAAGTCGTTTTTGCGACCCGTCCACCATATTTTGTACCGACAGGAATTCTCGCCGAAATTGCTTACCTTACCGAGACTCGTTTTGGAACTCAAGCCATGAATGCCTTCATCAACGACATTCACACTGGCGTTTTCCAACTCGAGCATGAAGCTTCTGATCTTAAACGCGCACAAATTCTTGCGGAGCGCTACCAAAATTTACCGTTGGGTATTGCTGATGCTCTTGTCATTGCCTGTGCAGAACGAAATGACGGGTTGGTGATCAGTTTGGATCAGCATTTTTGGATTTTGGCAGGCGAAGGCACAATTCGAGTTCAACCTTAATTTGGAAGTGGCTGGTTTGTGTTCAAGTTGCTGACCTAAATCTCGAGCTTCACTAGGGCATCTTGTTAGAAACCTTTGGCTAGAATTGATATTCTGGTCAGTGTTGAGGTTCTCATGTCTAAGTTAACGGTTGGTATTGTTGGTGGTTCTGGTTACGCGGGCGGCGAGTTTTTGCGTCTCGCACTGAGCCATCCGAATCTCGAGGTCACACAGGTCACTTCTCGGGCGAACGCGGGCGATCCCGTGACGTTCACGCACCCAAACCTGCGTGGACGCACGAGTCTAAAGTACAAAAAACCCGTCGATCTCGAGCCTGTGGATGTTTTGGTGCTCGCCATGCCGCACCACGAGGCGATCAAGAATTTTGATCATTACAGTGCGTTATCCAGGGAGGTGCTGATTGACCTCTCGCACGATTTTAGAATTCGTGACCCCGAAAATTACGAGAAATTTTACGAAGAACCCCACCCACGTCCAGAGTTGCTCGAGACATTCGTCTACGGCAATCCCGAACTTCACAAAGAAGAGTTGAAGGGCGCGACCAGAATTGCCTGCGCGGGTTGCGGGGCAACCGCCACCATTTTGGGTTTGTACCCGCTTTACAAAATGGGCGTGCCGCTTCCAGGCAAGGATGTTTTCACAACCATGTTAATGGGTTCGAGCGCGGCTGGTGCAGCCTCGAGCGACGCGAGCCATCATCCCGAGCGTTCGGGCAGTTTGCGGGTCTTCAAACCCACGGGTCACAGGCACACGGCGGAAGTGATTCAGGAAGTGCCAGCCAATATTAACTTTCATCTGACCGCCATCGCCATCGAACGGATTCGCGGCATTCTGGCAACCTCGAGTGTGATGCTGCCGGATGGGTATTCCGAACGTGACGTGTGGGGCGCTTACCGCGAGGTCTACGCCGACGCGCCGTTCATCCGAATCGTTAAAGTCAAAAAAGGCATTCACCGCAACCCAGACCCAAAAATGCTCGACGGCACAAATTACTGCGACATTGGTTTTGAACTCGACAACGACACTGGGCGCGTGGTCATCATGACTGCCATCGACAATCTGGTGAAAGGCACGGCGGGTCACGCGATACAAAGTCTCAACATCTCGAGGGGCTGGATTGAGACGACCGGACTCGAGTTTTCTGGGTTGCACCCATGATTCGCCGCGCCTTCGGAAACACAAAGCTCATCGTGTCCGCGCTCGGTTTTGGGGCGGGGCATATTGGCAGCCCCGACATGAGCGAAGACGCGGCTGGCACAATCCTCAACCGTGCTGTGGACTTGGGCGTGAACCTGATTGACACGGCTCGAGGGTACGGTTTGAGCGAGGAACGCGTTGGGCGGCATCTGTCGTGGCGCAGGCAAGAAGTTGTGATTAGCACCAAAGGCGGCTACGGCGTCCCTGGAGTTCCTGATTGGACGCCAGACTGCATCACCCAAGGCATCGGGCAAGCGCTCGAGCGTCTTCAAACCGATTACATTGATATTTTTCATCTGCATTCCTGTCCATTGGAAACCCTCGACCAAACGGACGTGATTCCCGCTCTCGAGCAAGCTTTGACACTCGGTCAAATTCGTGTGGCGGCGTACAGTGGCGAGAACGAAGCCCTGGCGTGGGCGGCAAAATCTGGTAAGTTCGGCAGTTTTGAAACCAGCGTCAACATTTGCGATCAACGCGTGCTCGAGACGGTCATTCCAGATGCTGTGAAAGCAGGTTTGGGCATCATTGCCAAACGTCCAATCGCCAACGCGCCGTGGCGTCACGCGACACGTCCCGTCGGTGATTACTGCGAAACCTATTGGGAGCGCCTGCAAACCATGAAACTCGAGCCTGAAGATTTGGCTTGGGACGAATTCGCGTTGAGGTTTTCGGCGTTTGCCCCTGGTGTTTCCAGCGCCATTGTCGGCACGTCCAACGTTGATAATCTGGCGCGAAACGTTGAAATTGTCGGCAAAGGTGCGCTCGATCCCAAACTTGAAGCTCGAGTTCGCACCACATTCAAAACGCATGAGCAAAACTGGATCGGGCAAGTTTAAATCTGTAAAATCCAGAACGTAATATTGTGGCTCTCGAGATAGCAATAAAGCTCCCTTCTCCCGATGTTGGGAGAAGGGTTGGGGATGAGGGCAGCATGACCAACCGCTCCTCTCTCGAGATTCCAATTTTCTCGCGTACAATAACCCATGCGTCTCGAGTTTGTGGATACCCCCGCGTTACTGGTGGATTTGGATGTTTTTGAACAGAACATCAAAGCGTGTTTTGCCGCGCTCGAGGGAAAAAACGTTGCAATCCGTCCGCATTTAAAAACGGGTAAAAGTTCGATCATCGCGCACCGGCTACTCGAGGCTGGCGCGGTTGGGATTTGTGTGGCAAAACTTGGTGAGGCTGAGGTCATGGCGGCGGCTGGCATCGAGGATATTCTGATCACGACCGAACTGATCGGAGCGCCTAAACTCGAGCGGTTGGTGAAACTCTTGCGAGATCACCCAAGCATCAAACTTGTGGTTGACAATCTCGAGGCGGCAATGGCGTTAAACGCGAAACTCGAGGGAGCTGGTTTGCAAGTTGATATTTTGCTCGATGTCAATGTCGGTCAAAACCGTTGCGGTGTCATGCCCGAAAATGCTTTGGAACTCGCGCTCGAGGTGTCTAAACTCGAGCATTTGAAATTGATTGGCGTGCAAGGCTACGAGGGTCATTTGCAACATGATCGAAGTTTTGAAAACCGCCGAAATTCGTGTCTGGCGGCGATGGAAAAACTGGGCAAGGTGGCGTTTGAACTCGAGAACAGTGGTTTTGAAATGCGTATCGTGACCACGGGCGGCACGGGAACGTACCCGTTTTGCAGTGAGCATCCTCGAGTCACCGAGGTTCAACCAGGCTCGTTTGTGTTCATGGATTCGGATTATTTGGCAACGCCTGGTGTGCCGTTTCAATCGGCATTGACCGTGCTTTCAACGGTGATAAGTGTCTCTGAATCTCGAGCGATTGTTGATGCGGGTTTCAAATCGCTCTCTACCGATTCTGGTTTTGCCACGCCCAAAAATCTTGCGGGCTGGACGTATTCACCCGCAGGCGATGAACACGGTCTGCTCGAGAAAACCGATCCTGAAGCTGTTGACCTCAAAATTGGTGATCTGCTCGAGTTGATTCCGAGCCACATCGACACGACCGTAAACCTGCACGACTGGTATCAGCCACAGCGAAAAGGAATGCTCGAGCCAGTTTGGAAGATCGAAACCCGAGGTAAAATTCAGTGATTGTTTGTTCATTTCGGTTTTGTTTTTAAGCCTGGTAACGTACACTGCTTGAAACTCGGGTGTCACGAAAGAGTCCAATTGAATAGTTTGAACCCTAAAATTGATCTGAGGCGCGTTCGAGTGGGTTGCGAACTGGTCTATGACCTGCCTGTGACCGCGCCCTTAATGTTTGTGCTCGAGGTGCAAAACCGTGGTGCGCAAAGGATTCTCGAGGTTAAGCAGTTGATCAGCCCGATGCTTGAGGCTGGGGCATTCAGGCGTTACGAGGACCGTCACAACAATTTGGTCTGGCGGCTGCTCGCACCAATGGGCGAACTGAAGATCACCTATGATGTCATGCTTGAGGTTCCAGCAGGACTTGACCCTGTGCTGAATGATCTTCCCAAAACCCAGATTCATGACTTGCCCGATTCGGTGATCGAGTACACGTTGCCCAGCCGTTACTGCCCGTCGGATTTGTTCATCGCCGAGGCTTGGGATTTGTTCGGCAACATCCTCGGCGGCTGGGCGCAAGTTCAGGCGGTCTGCGATTTGCTGTTCATGCGTGTGACGTATGCGGCGGGCAGTAACGCCAGCACCACGGCGCTCGAGGCGTACCGCTCGCAGCGGGCGGTCTGCCGAGATTTTGCACACATGGGCATCAGTTTTTGTCGGGCACTGAACATTCCGGCGCGGTACGTCAGTGGTTACCTGCCCGACATTGGCGTGGCGCTCACGCCGCCGATGGATTTTCACGCCTGGTTCGAGGCGTACCTGGACGGCGCGTGGCGAACCTTCGACGCGCGTCACAACATGCCGCGCACGGGTCGGGTGGTGGTTGCCACTGGGCGCGATGCCGCCGATGTCGCCTTCAGCACCACCTACGGCGCGACCAATTTGGCAAACATACGCGTTTGGGCAGATGAGGCAACCCCCACCGAACGCCTGCCAGATGAGATCGGGCGTGAACTGCGGTGAGTGTGCCAACCTTGGAAGCTCGAGTTGCCAACGTCCATTCCGAAACGCTCGACGCGGTGCTCGGACCGGGTGGCAGCTTCGAGCGCCAGATTGCGCATCAGGTAACGTTTCTAAATGACAAGGGCATTGATTGGGATTCTGTGGCTCGAGCGCGGATTTTTTCGTTTCAGCAGTTTGCCTACGTGTACCCGAGTTTGGTCACAGACCTTTCGCAGCGCCTTATTGTCAAACCCAAACAAGCTTATGGTGATCAGAAACTCTTGGATTTTAAACTGGGCACCGAACCCATTCCGCTCGAGAAACGCATGGTCACGGATGCTTTTGGCAATTCGGTGATCGAACTCGAGGTGGCAGAAATTAACAACTGGACGACCTTTGAGGTGATCTTTTGCGTCGAACGTTATGCCAACATGCCAGCAGCAAGTGTGACCGACGTTGAGGCGAAAGGTTTGACCCAAGCCACGATTTTCACGCGGGCAAATCCCAGAATGCTCGAGGTTGCCAGCGCTTTAAGAATGCGCTCCAAAACGCCGCTCGAGCTTGGCGAGCGAATTTGTGACTGGGTGTCCAGCGCCATGACCTACAAAGCCGGTGTGACCGGCGTGGCAACCACCGCCAGTCAGGCACTCGAGCTTGGGGCGGGTCTGTGCCAGGATTACGCGCACATTGCCCTGGCGCTCTTGCGCTGTGCCGGACTGCCCGCCCGTTACGTCAGCGGTCACATGCTCGGCGAGGGCGGTTCTCACGCCTGGCTCGAGGTCATCATTCCAAACCAAGCTGGCACACTCGAGGCAATCGGTTTTGACCCGACCAATGCCCGCCGTCCGAATCTGGGGTACACGGTGGTTGCGCTCGGACGCGATTACGCTGACGTGCCGCCGACCACCGGCAGTTACATTGGCGATCATGCCGGCGAGTTGCATTTTGAGAAACGTGCCGGACTGGTCGAACTCGAGTTTACGGATACTCGAGTTTTAAGCACTATGGGTTAAAACTTTATTTGAGCGTTGCGGATTTATTTTTGACTGTCGTGTAGATTTTGAATGCCAGCATTGCGATTAAACCTGTGGGCAAGGTAAAAGCGGTCAACGCTCCCAGAAAAGCCCCAAGCAGCAACAGTGATCCAATGTCTTGCCCAAAAACTGGGCAAGGCTGCATTTGGTTGGCGCTGACCGAACAACCGTTTAACTGTGCAATGCCCAAACTCAGCAAAGTCAAAATAAGCGGTGCGAGGCTGAACAAGACCAGCAGGGCGTAAATCAAATGGCTGCGTTTGGGGGACATCGTGGCAGTCTAACCCTCGAATATTGATCTTAAAGGTTGATCTCGAGCCTCATCCAAAATGGCTCTGGTTTGCGTACACCAAAAAAAGAGGTCTAAACTATGGTTCGAGCAGGCGACAGCATCAGTACAGTAACCCCATCTCTGGTGAAACCATTGTTTTTTTAACCACGGGTTTTGATCGTCCAGGCGCGACCTTGCGTGCCGAGTGCATCGTCAAACCTGGCGGGCGACTGGCTGCGCCCTTAATGCGCGTTCACCCGATTCAGACCGAAACCTTCTGGGTGCTCGAGGGTGAGTTGCAAACCATTGTGGGCGGCGTCGAACGAATTTTGAAAGTGGGGGAGACGGTGGTCATCGAGCCTGGCGTGTCGCACCTGTGGGGCAATGCCAGCAAGACCAAACAATTGCGTTTTACCTTCGAGTTGTCGCCTGGACTCGAGTGGGCGACGCTGTTCGAGAGCATTTTTGCGATGGCTCGAGACGGTCTGACCAAAACCGATGGAACGCCGCCCCTGCTGGCGATGGCGGCGGGTTTGCATCAGTTTAAAGATCCTTTTTACCTGGACAAACCGTCTGTAAAAATGCAGAAAATTATGTTTGCCCTGCTCGCCCCTATCGCCAAACTGGCAGGTTACCGGCAAGCATATCCGTACAAGCGCGAGGTTCAAGTCAGCAAACCGCAACGCTCATAACTCGAGTTCGATGATCTGCCCGTTTGCCACGTCTCGGGTGCCAGTCACACTCCAGATTGCCATTTCGTGACAAACCACGATCACGTGCTCGAGGTTTTTGTAGCGTTCTAAAACTGTTGAAACACGGGTCTTCAAGTGATCTATGGTTTCCCAAACTCGAGTTTCATTGTCTGGATACACCCCATGATTTTTTTCAAAGTCGTCTGCCAGGGCAAAAATCTCGAGTTGCGAGTTGTAATTGCCGCTTAAATCTGGCATCCATTCGCGCAAGTCAAATTCGACGGTCAGCGGCAGTTGTATGACCTTCGAGATGACCGCCGCACTCATCAGCGCCCGCGTGTACGGACTCGAGAGGATCAGGCTGGCTTTGAACAGTCGGTCGTCTTGGGCGGTGTTTTCGATTTGATTGATGCCGTTGTCGGTTAAGGGTGTGAAATCCCTGGCAAAACCCTTTAAACCTCGAGCGTCACACTCTGCCCAGTTGGCTTGTCCGTGTCGAATCAGGTAAAAAGTGGTCATCATTCTGCCCTGAGCACCAACGTTTTTAAATACAAGCTTTCAGGCACTTGCAACATCCACGGATGATCGAGCGGTTGGTAGGTCACATCCAATACCTCGAGCCTGCGTTTGGCGTCGCCTGCGGCAAAACGGCACGCCTCGATCAAATCGTCAACTTTGATGTGGTAGGCGCAGGTCGAAACCATCACAATGCCGTTTGGCTCGAGCATCCGCAGCACGTTTTTGGTGGCGATGGTAAAAATGCGTTTGGCGGCAACCACCTCGTCTTTGCGTTTGGCAAGCGTTGGCGGGTCAATGATGGCGTGGGTGAACCTGCGGTTTTCTTTTAACAACTGATCCAGCACCTCGAGCGCATCGCCCAACCTCGAGCTTATTTTCTGATCTAAACCGTTGACCCGGGCGACCTTCTCGAGGGCTTGCAGTGCGATTGGGTCCTTGTCCACGGCGAAAGCGGTTGCGCCTTTGGCGGCGGCATGAAGGCTGAAACCGCCAGTGTAGCTGTAAACATCCAACAACTTGCTCGAGGCATCCACAAGGCTTGCCATTAAACGCCGGTTGTCGCGTTGATCCAAGTAAAAACCGGTTTTCTGTCCACCGACGGGCGAGAAGCTAAAATTGATGCCATCCTCGAGAAAACCCACCGTTTCGGGAACGTCGCCCCACAAAATCCCAGTCCGATTCTCGAGTCCCTCTTTTTGGCGTTCACTGGTGTCGGAACGCTCATAGGCGCTGCTGGCTTTGGTCTCGAGCTTGAAGGCTGCAAAAATCAAATCCTTGTGGCGCTCCGCGCCCGCGTTGCGCAGTTGAATGCTCAACACATCGCCGAACAAATCGGCAATCACGCCTGGCAGCCCGTCCGATTCGGCATTCACAATTCGCATGGCGTTGGTGTGCTCGAGTTTGCCACGTCTGGACATGGCAGTCCGAATTTTTTGGCGGTAAAACTCGAGGTTGATGACCTCGCGTTTGAAACTGAGAATCCTCGCCGGAATCGAACTGCGGGCGTTGACGTAACCCAGCGCCATGAACGCACCATTGGCGGCTTTGATCTCGAGCACCTCGCCAGGTTCAAAATTGCCGTCTATATTTTCAACATCGTCTTTAAAAACCCAGGGGTGAAAATTCTCGAGTCGGCGTTCACGGTTGGGTTTGAGGGTCAGGCTCGGCACGCGCAGCATCGTACCCGATTTGGCTTGGTTCGGGATTTTCTCGGGTTTGTATGGTCGCTTGCAATCTTTTGACTTCTCTCAAGTTTCCTTCATTTTTAAGTCTGTAAGAACAGGGCAACCGCAAAGTCATGATTTGAGCAACCTCAAAACATAAGCATCATCCAAAGCCGCTCTGAACCGCTTCGTTGCCACACCGCCTTTCACCGATTTATCTCGTTTCAGCAGACTCAAAGCTAAATGCCGTACCGCC
>JANXTZ010000005.1 GCA_025352125.1 Deinococcales bacterium
CTAGGCGCACCACCTGGTGAGGCATCAGGAATGAGGGGTTCGAGGCGTGTAAGCTGTTTGAGGGTGAGGTCGCTTGAGTAGGCTTTTCGTTTCACAGCAGGAGTCTGACATGAACCTCACCCTTCATAAACACGCTCTAAGCCCGCGAAGTTGGGGCATGTGTTGCGAGCGTTGCTCAAATGGTGCGAGCGTTTGTTCCGATACCCAGAGCGCGGCGCAAAAACGAAACCGTCTCGGCAATGTAGCGTTCGGGCGCAATCTCTGACTGCCCAAAAATGATGGCGCGACCGAGCGGCATCATCACGCCACTGACCAATTCGGCGGTGATTTGCAGGTCAAGGTTGTCGTCAATTTCATTGCGCCCTCGTGCAGCCTCGAGCATCAAGATCATTTGTTTGACCTGCTGATCTTGCTCCAAATGCAGGCGCTTCGTGCCGCCCAAAAGCACGTCCATTTCGATCACGTGCATCAAATCGCGGTGTTGTTGAGAAACCCGGTACACCGCCCAGATGACGGCTTGGATCATCTCGAGAATGGGTTGGTTGTCATCCATCACCGAGAAAATGGCGCTGCGAATCTCGAGCTGCAAGCCTTCGGCAACGGCGGCAATCAGGTCGGCTTTGGAAGGAAAATACAGATAAAATGTGCCTTTGGCGATGCCTGCGAGTTCGACAATTTCGGACACTGGCACGTCGTCGTAACGTTTTAAAGACAGGATCGAACGCGCCGCCTCGAGAATTCGTGCCCGCTTGTCGGACTCTTTGTGTTTTGGAATGTCTGTGTTGTTGCTCGGGTCTGGAATGGTCATCGGCTTCAATCTGCCGCCTGCGGTGCGAGTGTGGCGTCTGGGGTCAGGCTGCCCTCGCGCTTGGTTTGCGGTTGAATGCGGCGGCGCTCGAACCGGTAGAACGCCGATGGCACGACAAACAACGTCAGAATCGTGCTGGTCAAAACACCGCCCAAAATCACCACGCCCAGACCCTTGCGAAATTCTGACCCCTCACCCTCGCCCAAAATCAGGGGAATGCTAATGACCAGCACGGTCAGCGTGGTCATGATGATCGGACGAAGGCGCAGCCCCGCCGCCTCGACCAGGGCATCGGCAAGCGGCATGGCTCGAGCGCGTTCGACCACAAAATCGAGCAGCAAAATTGCGTTTTTGGTGACCAGACCGACCAGAACCACCATGCCCAGAACCGTGATGATGTCGAGCGCCACGCCCAGAATCGCCAGTGCCCAGATTGCGCCGACCACCGCCAGCGGCACGGGAAGCAGCAAATAGATTGGGTATCTGAAACTGTTGAACTGGCTGCCGAGCACAATGTAATTGAGCAGCAGCGCCACAATAATTGCGATTGGACCGTACAGGAACAAATTTCCCAAAAGCGCCGCGCTGCCCGTCGAACTGCCGGAACCGATGCGTACCTGGTCATCAACCAAACCCTGGTCTTTGAGCGACTTTTCGATGGGTGCTCGAGCCGCAAAACCGTTGACGCCTTTTTTCAGGGTCAAGTTGAGCGTGGCATTGTAGGTTTTGGACAATCGGCTGATGGTGCTGGGCGCTTGACGCAATTCAAAATGCCCGAGTTCTGAAACTGGCAAGACCGAACCGAGCGTTGGCGCGTAAACGGGCAGGTCGAGCAGGGACTGTTGCCCACTGATGAGCACGGGGTCGAGTTTGACGTTCACGCTGTACGACTCGTCGCCGTCACGGAATGTTCCCGCCTTCGTTCCCTGGTTTGCCGTGCGAATGGCTTGCGCCAGATCGTCGGGCGTCAAACCCGTTCCCTCGAGCTTGCTTTGCTCTGGCACAAATGACTGCTCTAAGGATGTTTGGTTAATCGAGGCGCTGAGGGCGGTGACGTTCGGATTCTTGCGAATTGCGGCGATCACGGCGGGCGCTCGAGCCTCGAGGGCACTCTGGGTTGAGGCACTGAGACTCAGACTCAGGTCGGCGCTGTCACCAGGTCCCCCCTGAGCGCCCTGCACCTGAAGATTGATTTCGGGGCGGTCGGCAAAGATTTTTTTCAGGTCATTGGTGTACTCGGGCAAAAGCTCAAAACTCGAGGGACGCTGACCCTTTGGTGCGAGATCGAGGGCTATCGTTGCGTTGCGGGCTTCGACGCCGCTCGAGTTGAAGCTGCTGGTTGTGCCGACGGTGGTCGCCACTTTTCGGACTTCGGGGCGGGCAAAAAAATATTTTTCGACGCGTCTTGCCATACGGTCTGTCTCTGCCAGTGCCGTGCCTGGCGGCAGCGCCAAACGCACGGTGGCTTGCGAGCTGTCCTGCTTGGGTGAGAAAACAAAACTGACCCTGGAAAAGGCTGGCACGATGCTGAGGAAAAACAAACCCGCACCGACCAGCACCCAGCCGTTGTAGCGCAGAACTTTGCGCAACGCTCGAGAGTAACCGCGCCTGAGGGCGTTCAACCCTGCATCGGTGACTTGATACATGGCATTGCCCAGCGCATTCAGCAAGCCCAGGGTCATGACGACCAGATGGTAGAGCACAGTCAAAATGATTGGATAGAGCACAATGCTGGCGACAATCATCGCAATTCCCAAAATCATATTTGGTGCTGGATTGGTCGCGGTCACTGGGGCGCGAAGCTTGATGACAAACGGCACGATTTGTCCAATCGCCAACATGACCAGTCCCGCTATGCCCAACGGCGTGCGCCATGCCTTCCAAGCCCATCTGAAACTGCGCGGCACAGAAATCACGGCTCGAGCAAAATCCGCCCAGGTCATGGTTTTGGGGTCGGGCGTGTACGCCATGCGAACCGTTAAAAAGAACAGCGCCTCGAGCCAACTGAACAAAATCGCGCCCGCCAGCCCCAGGGCGAATTCCTTAAAAAATTGCCCCAAGATTCCAGGGATCAATGCCAATGGAATCAAAACCGCCAACAACGAGAAGGTCGCGGCTGCCACGGCGCTAAACACTTCACTCGCGCCTTTTAAAACACTCTCGAGCAAACCGTAACCCATGTGGCGGTAACGTTCGATGTTTTCGGCGACCACAATGCTGTCGTCAACCACAATGCCCATCGCCACGATCATGGCGAGCAGCGTGATGATGTTGAAGGTAAATCCAAAAAAACCGAAGACCAACGGCGCTGCGGACAGTGAAATCGGTATCGCCAGAACCACCGCAAACGCCGTGTTGAGTTTCCCGAGCGCGATCAAGCAGACGATAGCCACGATGCCCGCCACCAGCAAACCCTCTTTAAGCGTGTCGTTGACACTGGCGGAAATGCTGGTGGAGGTGTCGTTCGAGATCTGCGCCGTGTAGCCTTTTGGCAACTCGAGTTTGGAGAGGGCATCGCGCACGCCACCCGCCACCGCCACGGTGTTCGATCCAGATATTTTGCGAATGGACAGCAGCACCACAGGTTGACCATTGAAACGTGCATAGCTGTTGGTGTTGGCGGCGCTGTCACGAACCACGCCCAAATCGCCAATTTGAGTGCCGCCTGCGGGGTCAACCAAAAATTGTTCGATCTGCCCCAGGCTGGTGGGCACGTTTCGCGTGGCGAACGAGACGTTCGAGCCGTTTGCCGTGATGTCACCGGCTGGCAAGTCGAGCGCCGAGCTGCGCAGCGCGTTGCTGACCCGAGCGAAACTGAGGTTGTAAGACGCGAGTTTGGCGGGGTCCAAGAGCACCTGAATCTCTCGAGCCGGAGCGCCCGAGATGCCAATGTCTGCCACGCCCGAAACCCGCTCGAGGGCGTTGCGCAGGTCCTTGTCGGCGTAATCAAACACCTCGCGCAGGCTCGCGCCGCCGCCGCCCACCGCCACGGTGATGATTGGTAAGTCGTTGGGATTAAAACGTTGCACATTTGGGGCGTTGGCATCGCTGGGCAGGGCGCTTCTGATGCTCGAGACTTTCTGGCTGACATCGTTGGCGGCAACCGCCGTGTCCACACCGTTGCCAAAACTGATTGTGACCTGTGACACGCCGTTGCTGCTCGAGGATGAAATGTCCGAGACGCCAGTCAGGGTCGAGACGGCATCTTCAATTTTGCGGGACACCTGCTTGTCAACGTCTTCTGGGGTCGCGCCAGGATAGGTGGTTGTGACCGCCACAATCGGAATATCAAATTTGGGCAGCAAATCCACGCCCAGACCGATGGCGGCGACCAGTCCAAAAATAAAGATCGCCACAAAAATCCCCAGGGTAAGCACGTACCTCGAGACGCTGAATTTGATCGCCGGATTCTCGCGGATTTCGGCTTGAGGCGGTTCGGTGGCTGCCAGTTCAAGTTCAGACGGTGGGCGCTCGAGTTTGCTCATTTGGTGCTCCCTGGGTTGCTCAAGACCGTGATACGTTCGTTGTTCTGCAAGCTTCCTGGCACTGGATAGACCACCTGGGTTCCCGCCTCAATGCCTGTGATTGCCACTTGACCGCCCGATTCGCCGAGCACGTTGACTTTGCGTTGTACGGCGGTGCCGTCTTTCACCAGATAAATGTAGGTTTGACCGCTCGTCGTTTGCAGCGCTCCTGTCGGTACGAGCACGCCCTGGGCAATTTTCAGGCTGTACTCAACCTGGATGGTGCTGCCCGCACTAAAGCCACCCGTGTTTTGGTTGCCGACCAGCCGCGCAAAAGTTTCAACCAGACGGCTCGAGCCTGCAATTTGCGAGCTTCGCGTCACTTTTGCCTCGAGCCTGCGTCCCAGTGCCTTGATGCGAAGGCTGGTTCCCGTTTGCAGTGTGTTCGCGTCCTGGGTTGGGACTTTGAACCGTGCCCTCAAGCTCGAGGTGTCCACCAAACGCAAGACTTTCGCGCCCGTATTGACAAATTCTCCAACTTCCGTGAACATCTCGGCAATTTCGCCAGAAAACGCGGCTTTGACCGTCGTTTGCCCCAGGCTGCGGTTGGTCTGGGCAATCTTGTTCTGCGCTTGCGCCACCTGAACCTCGAGCAGTGCCAGGTTCTCGCTCGTTGCGCGTTCGGCTTGCGCAAGGCTGGCTTGCGCCTGCTTGTAACTTGCCTCCGACTGTGCGAGGTTGGCTTTGCTGGTGTCGAGGTCACTTTTTGAGACGCCGCCAATTTTGAAGACCGCCAGATTGGCTTGATTTGCTTGCCTCGCTTTGTCCAAACTGATCTTGGCACTCTCGAGCGACGAACGGCTCTGGTTGGTGGTTTCTGGTGATTTGCGTTGGCTGCTGCGGTAATTGATCTGCGCGGTTTTGAGTTGCAATTGCGCGTCGACCAGTTGTTGCTGCAAGCCAGTGTCATCGAGTTTCAGGATGACTTCACCCAATTCAACCCTCGATCCCTCGCGGTGCTTGATGCTCACGACCTGACCGCTGGTCTGTGCGGCAATGGTGCTGTCGATGGTTGGCTCGAGAGTCCCATTCACGCTGCGGTTGGTCTTCAGGATGCCCGAATTGACCGTGATTGCCCGCACGGAGGTCGCCGTCTGGCTGGGCGCAAGTGCCGCTTGGGTTTGTTTGGTTTTGTTGTCGCTCGGTTGATTGCAACTCGACAAGAAAACGGCAAAGGATACGAACATCAGTCTGGATTTAGGATTTGGCATGTTGTCGAGGACTCCTCTGGGGTGATTGTATTCGCGTGTCAATTTTCAAATTTCGTAAAACGCTGATCTCAAGTTCAAGAAACTCACATGACTGAACTGACGGTCAGTCATTTCTCAGTATAACGTTAAGATGAGGAATTAATTGTTCTTTTGGCGCAAATCTGTGGCTAGGTTTATTTCGCAGCTCGAGGTTCAAGTGTTCTGAAAATATTGTACCCAGATGCGAAAAAGACTTTTGCTGAGATCGGTTTTTTCTTAATCTCGAGATGTCCAATTTGCTCATTGCCAATTTGCTACTCGATTTATCTCAGAACTCGAAAATCTTCATTAACAGGCTCTAGGCATTGTTCTTTAACGCTTGAACATATGAAATTTGCCCCTCGAGCATGGTGGCAAAGAATTGTTTGACAAACTCGAGTTCGCTGACTTTGCTGCCCGCCATCGAGGTTTGATACACCTCGTGAAGATGCTGCCTGACGACCAGCACATAATCGCGCCCACCTTGGGTCAGTCTCACCAGGACAACCCTGCGGTCATTTTCGCTCGAGTGTCGCTCAATCCAACCACGTTCCACCAAAGCATCGACCACGCCCGTCAACGACGATGGTTTCATGCCAATGCTGAAAGAGAGTTGGCGCATGGTCGTGCCCTGGGTAAAGTCTTCAAACAATGTCTCGAGAATCATCCAGTCGCCCATGTCCAGGTTGTCCCGTTCCAGAGCGTTGACAAACAGCTTGCGTCCGTGCCATGAAATCTGGTGCATCAAGCCGATCAGGTCGGTTTCGACGGCGACTCGAGAATTTTTGCGCGGAGACGCGGAATTGATTGATTTTTTGGTTTTAGAAATTTCCATGTTTAAATAATACGAGTTTTAAACTATTTCAAATCAGAACCATGCCACAATTGAACTCGTTACAACAAAAAAGGTTGCACCCGAGAAACGGGTGCAACCATCTGTTTTCAGGCTTTAGGCGACAGCCAAAAACTGTTTTGGTGTTTTGGAACGCCGTGGTTCACGGTTTTCTTGGTCTATTTCGCGCTCGAACGCCAGGGTATCCGCCCAGTCACCCAGGCTTTTTAGACCCAGCTCTACCGCCTCGATAGGTGATTTGCAGCCTGTACCCTCGAGGAAACGTTTGGCGGCGCGTTTCAAATAAGATGTCTTTTTCATGGTGTCCCCCTTCAAAATCTGTTGATGAATGTAGTTTAGTTTCCAGGTGTGACCAAATCGTGACCTGTCTTTAAGCCAAGCCTGGTTGAGGTTTTTCGACTTTGGCACGGCGCTCGAGCCAACGAACCAAATCGATGGGACGGTGAAACTCAACCACCTCACCAGTCGTTGAATCCTCGAGTTTGGCGTTCCAGACTTCTTGGTTTTGCTCAATCAGAATATGAAAATCACTTGAGTGATCTGTTTCGCAGGGCTTTGAACTTGTGTTGTCGTTCGGTTGCATCAACCCTATTTTGACGACTCAGCGTGACCAAAACGTGACCTGAAATGAATCAGAGTTCAGGCAAGGTCTTGTTTTAAGAAATTTCGTGCCCATGCCAGAGTCTTTTGAAAATCAAGATTCTTGGGCAATGTTTTGTTTTTTGGACTGGTACCATGCCATTCCTGCACCACGGGCGCGGCATAATCTTTGATTTCGGCGGTGCTGCGTTCGTGCTGGGTCGCAACTGCAAGTAACTGAGATGCAAGAAGTTGATCGTCTTTTAATAGCATTTTCGCAACCCCAACCATGATCTCGAGTGTAATGTTGTACGCATCAATTTCGATTGAACGCTCGAGCGCCGCAGCATAATGGTGTTTCGCCTCCCCCAGCTCGTTTTTTCCCGTCAGAGCGTGTGCCAAATTGGTCATGGCGTTGGCAATCAGCCACGGACCGCCAAGTTGCTGGTACAGCGCCAAACTCTCCTTGGCGCTCTGCTCGGCTTCAACAAAGTCCTTGACGATCAATGCCCGCCAGGAAATACCGGTCAGGCACAAGGCAGTGCCTTTCAAATATCCAATTTTACGGTTTGCCTCGAGCGCGACACGGTAATATTCGATGGCTCTGCTGTGGTCTTGATCGAACGTTGCCACCCGTCCCAGCAAAATATTGGTCGTGGCAAACATGTCCAGTTCGCCGCCCTGTTGCTGTAATTCCAGGCTTTCGATCAGGTGCTGCGCGGCGTCTTTGGTGTTGCCCAGTTGAAATTCGGTATTGCCAAGCCAGTACAACGCTCGAGCGGTGACAATTGAGTCACGGCTGAGACGAGCCAAGGTTAAGGATTCCTGGCACTTGGGTAGCACTGCCGCATAACTCGAGCGTCCGCCCGCGATTCGTGCCAAGCCGCACAGGCATTCGGATTGCAAGCCAGGATGGTCAATCGATCTGGCGATCTCGAGTGCCCGCTCAAATTCCACACCTGCCGCTTGGTATTGTGCCAGGTCATGTTTGACATTGCCAAGCTTCATGTGAACTTTGACGAGCCAAAGTTCTTGTTCGTCGGCGTGTAATTGATCAATCCATTTGAGCGCCATTTCAAGTTGAACGCGTGCCGCCTGGGACAAATTCAGTTTCTCGAGCCGTTCGGCAGCCAAGAAACGGTAATTTACCGCTTGAGGGTGATCGTTCGCGCCCTCAAAATGCTCGGCGATTCTTTCTGGCAAAGCGTTTTTGGCAATCGCATTGCTCGCCAGCTTGCGGTGAACTCGGCTTTTGCGATCACTTAAAATCCCGTCTTCGAGTGTGCGCCTGACCAAATCATGGCTAAAACGGTAGCCTGAGGCTTGACTTTGAATCAATTGCGCCTCGACACTTCGCTCGAGTGCATCAAGGGCATCCCATTCACCCAGCGCAGTCGCGCCCTCCAAGTCGGAAAGGTCAAACATTGACCCGTTGAGACTGGCTGCCTCCAGCAAGCGCTGCACGCCAGCCCCCAAGCGTGTGATGCGCTCCAGAATCATGGTTTTTAAGCTGTTTGGAATTGGCAATTGCTGATAGTTTTTCTGTTCGGGGTTCACCTCCCAAAGTCCCTGGTTCACGACCAAAAAACCTGTGGCGAACAAATGCCGAATCGTCTCGAGCGTGAAAAACGGATTGCCGCCCGTGGCGTCGAACAATCGCTCGGAAAATTCGATTGCCTCTTTTGATCCAGACAGGCTCCTGACCAGTTCCAGAACATCAATTTCACCCCAAGCCAAAAGATGGGTTTTTCGCAAAATTCCTTGACGCTCGAGCGACTGAACGCTGACCCTGACATGATCCACTTGATCAAGTTCCGTTTCTCGAGCGGTAAAAATAGCCCTCAAATGGCTGGAGCTGAGCAATAAACTCACCACGTGAACGCTCGATTCGTCCAACCAGTGCAGGTCATCGACCAGCAACCTGCCCGCGCCAACGATCAACTCGAGCGCATTTGCCAAGGACCGCAAAAAACGGGTTCGACCCTCGAGCGAGGGTGCCTCAAGGTTTTTGTTGTTGGGTTCAATTTCGGGCAGCAACCTTGCCACCTCGAGGCGGTCACTGCTGGCGAGCGACCCGAGCTTTTCGCGGTTTTCACGCAGTATTGCCGTGATTGGCGCGAGCGTGATGCCTCGCCAATCTTCCCTGCCCTGAATCCTGACATAGGTTCCAAGCCTTGACAAAAATTCGGTCGCCAGACGGCTTTTGCCCACGCCAGGCTCGCCCAGCAAGAGCTGAATTCGCCTTGAATTTAAATTCAATTCGGCAATCACATCGTCACGCCCAACAAACGGCGGATCGAACAAATCATGGGTGGTTTGAATCGGTGGTTGATTGCTGGGTTTGGCATTTGCCTTCACTTTTTCAATCAAGGACACGGTTTCGGGAAGTGGCGTCAAGCCCAATTGATCGTGCAACAAATCCTCGAGTTGCGCGAACCTGGAAAGTGCTTGTTCGCGCATTCCCAGCAATCCATGAAGACGAATCAGCGCCTGATAAACACTTTCGTTTAGGTTGTCCGTGCCCAGAATTTTTTGCTGAATTGCCAAAGCTTGACGGTAATCGCGGTTTGTCTCGAGGTGTGCCGCGTAAACGTGCAAGGCATCCAGGTGCTGGGCTTCAAAATCAAGACGTTTTTGTTCGAGCCAACGGTCAAACTCGAGGTCTTCCTCGGCATCCAAACCTTCCAACAGGGTGCCGTTCCAGAGTTTGACCGCCTCCTGCACATCGCCGCCCGAAACCGCCTGCTGAAATGCCGTCACGTCGCACCAGACTTGATCTGACAACTTTAAGCTCGAACTGGTCACCAACAGCAGGTCCTGCAATCCCAATTCTTTGAGACGTTGCAATTCTCGGCGCAGGTTCATGCGACCCCTGGCTTCGTCGAATTGTCCCCAGAAAACCATTGCCAATCGTGCGCGGGTTTGTACGCCCTCTAAAGCCAAGTATGCCAACAAACCGACGCCCTTGCGGCTGGCAATACGAACCTGCTGGTTTTGACGCGTCAAATGAGCGATACCAAGCAACCAGAGTTTAGGAGTTGAAGAATCCACGGCTATAGATGATTGTACTGGTTTTCGGTACGACTAAATCTAAATTTCAATAATATATTCACAAATCGTATAATCGTGAATATATTCACATACTGAAGTTGATGAAAGGCATTCCAGCGTATGATTTTCACACCAAGGAGCACACATGGATTTCAGTCACTCCCCAGCACTCGAGGAATTGCGTCACCGTACTCGAGAATTTATCAACACCGTCGTCATTCCTCGTGAACCCGAATTGACCAAGGACATGACCCGACTCGAGCGAATTCGCGCTGAGCTTCAATTGAGTGCCAAAACTGCGGGGTTGTTCTTGCCGCACATGCCCAAAAAATACGGCGGACTTGGGCTTTCATGGACCGAAATCGCGGTCATTCTCGAGGAATCGGGCAGAAGTTTGCTCGGCGCTCAAGCCCTGAATGCCAGCGCCCCCGATGAGGGCAACATGCACCTGCTTTCGCATGTTGCAAACCACGAGCAGCAAAAACGATTTCTCGAGCCTCTGCTGAGAGGAGATACCCGTTCATGTTTTTCGATGACCGAACCACCGCCAGGTGCGGGTTCTGATCCGTCGATGCTCAAATCCATCGCCAGACGCATAAACGGCAGGTGGCAACTCGAGGCTGGAAAATGGTTTATCTCTGGCGCCGACGGTGCGGCGTTCACGATGATCTTGTCCAGGGCTTTTGACGGTGATACCGACCTGGGCGCGACCATTTTTTTGCTGCCGATGGATACCTCAGGCATCACACTCAAACGCCTGATTCCAACCCTTGACCATTTTGTGCCAGGTGGTCACTGCGAACTCGAGTTTGACGGTGTGGAAATCGCTGACGAAAACGTGCTTGGCGAGGTCGGTAAAGGTTTTGATTATGCTCAACTGCGCCTCGACCCAGCCCGTTTGACCCACTGTATGCGCTGGCTCGGGATTGCAGTGCGCAGCATGGAAATCGCGCAACAATACGCACTCGAGCGTCAAAGTTTCGGAAAGGTCCTCGCCGAGCATCAAGCCGTCGCTTGGATGGTTGCCGAATCTGAAATCGAAATTCATGCCTCGAGGTTGATGATTGCGCAAGCCTGCTGGAAGCTCGACAGGGGAGAGCGCGTGCGGTCAGAGACCAGCATGACCAAAGTTTTCGTCTCTGAAACGGTCAACCGAGTGGTGGATCGCGCCCTGCAAATTTGCGGCTCGCTCGGCGTCAGTCAAGACATTCCAATCAGCCAGTTTTACCAGGAAGTCCGACCCTTCAGAATTTACGACGGTGCCACCGAGGTTCACAAAATGAGCATCGCAAGGCGTTTATTTCGTCGTGCCGCTGGAAAAACAGCTCCATGATTGACGCGCTCAAAACCGAACTCGAGAAACTTTTGGAGCCGCAGTTTGGCAAAAACCAAATCTCAGGTTTGAAAATGTTGGCGGGCGGCGCAAGTAAAGAGGCTTGGGCGTTCGACCTCGAAAATGCCACCGCAAAGCTCGAGTTGATCTTGCGCCGCGCGGGTGGCGGCGCAATGAACGCCGATCAGATCAGCCTTTTTGAAGAATTCAAGGTGCTCGAGGCGGCTCGGAATGCTGGTGTCACGGTTGCCAAACCAGTTGCCTACCTTGCGGATGTTTCGGAGAAGGAAGCCTTCATCTCCGAACGGCTGAAAGGAGAGGCGGTCGGTAGACGCGTTGTCAGCCGTCCAGAACTCGCTGAAGCTCGAGCCTCACTTCCCAATCGACTGGCTGAAGAACTGGCAAAAATTCACAGCATCAACCTCGAGAAACTGGATTTTTTACCTGGAACTCGAGATTTCACTGCCGCAACATATCTCGTTTCCAGACTCCGCAGTGAACTCGCTGCAACACTCGAGCCGCACCCAGTCATCGAACTGGCATTGTTGTGGCTCGAACGAAATATCCCCGCACAGAGCGATGTGCTTGTGTTGCACGGTGATTTCAGAATCGGGAATTTGATGATCTCCGAAACGGCATTGGTTGGCGTGCTCGACTGGGAATTTGCCCACGTTGGCGACCCAGCCGAAGACCTTGCCTGGCTGCTGGTTCGGGCTTGGCGATTCGGACACGATGCGTTGCGACTCGGCGGCATCGGGGAAGTTTCAGCGTTTCTCGAGCATTACAACGCCCTGACCAATCGCAACATCAGCCTCGAGCAATTGTTTTACTGGGAGGTCATGGGCAATGTCAAATGGGCGGTGGGTGCATTGACCCAAGCGCGACGGCATCTGGATGGTCATGAACGCAGCGTCGAGTTGGCGGTTTTGGGTCGATTGTGTGCCGAAATGGAACTCGAGTTGCTGCACTTGCTGAAACGCAAAAAAATCCAGAGAGACTGCCTCAATTAAACCATCAAAAGTCCCGAGCCACACATGTAAAAAAATAAAACTCCCTTCTCCTGATGTTGGGAGAAGGGTCGGGGATGAGGGTAGAGAGAGATGCCCTCGATATATAACTTACTTTTTCTTTTTCTTTTTGCTGGTGCTGCCAACCGCACCCTCGCCAGCCGTGGTTCGCTCTTTCGCATCTCGCATGAACGAGCGCAATTTCGCTTCAAATGCAGGGCTTTGCTTGCCAATACGTTTGGGCTTGGGGATTTCTTCGGGTTCTTCTTGCATCTCTTTGATCGAGAGATCAAGCCGACCCTTTTCATCACGTCCGAGCACCTTGACGGTAATCTCCTGACCCTCTTTGAGAAAGTCAGCGACGCTACGCACGAATTCGTGCGCGATTTGCGAGATGTGAACCAAACCTGTCTCGCCCGTCTCTTTAAGTTCAACGAACGCGCCGAAATCCGTCACTCGCGTGACTTTACCCTCTACCACCGCACCAGAATCTATAATCACTCCTTCAAACCTCCTGGAGCTTCCCGAATGAAATCTCAGTCGCCCGCTTGTTGAAGTGCTGTAGGTTAACACACCAAAGGCGTTTCTCGCCTGTTTTGGCAAATACAATTTTCTCGAAAACCCCCATTCGGTTTTTGCGTGCGCTAGAGTGTATCACATGCAGCGCTTGGATTCGTTTCACTTTGGGGCACTCGACAGGGCAACCGCAAAGTCATGATTTGAGCAACCTCAAAACATAAGCATCATCCAAAGCCGCTCTGAACCGCTTCGTTGCCACACCGCCTTTCACCGATTTATCTCGTTTCAGCAGACTCAAAGCTAAATGCCGTACCGCC
>JANXTZ010000006.1 GCA_025352125.1 Deinococcales bacterium
GGCGGTACGGCATTTAGCTTTGAGTCTGCTGAAACGAGATAAATCGGTGAAAGGCGGTGTGGCAACGAAGCGGTTCAGAGCGGCTTTGGATGATGCTTATGTTTTGAGGTTGCTCAAATCATGACTTTGCGGTTGCCCTGCGAGGTTTGTTGAAAAATGCGAGACGGTTTTTTCTTTTGTGCTACACTCTGCGCATGAGTCAAATTTCCACTCGTGACACGGTTCTCGAGTTCTTAAAAACCCTTCCAGCCAATGCCACACTCGATGAAATCATTGAGCACTTGGTCTTTATGGCTAAACTCGAAGAGGGTTTAAGACAATCTGAAACTCGAGACTTGATTCCGCACGATGCCGTTGCCGCCCGTTTCGCCCGATGACTGAAATCTTTTGGACTTCTCGAGCCGACGCAGATTTGGATGCGATTTTCAATTTTGCCGCACGCAATTCTGAAGATTATGCTTTGCTGTTGGTGCAACGCATTCTTGGTGCGGTCAAAAGCCTCAGAGATTTCCCACTTTCGGGGCGAAGCGTTCCAGAATTTGAACGCCCTGACATCCGCGAAGTGATTCTTATTCCGTATCGGATTGTCTACCGGGTTTTAGATCAAGAAGTGCATATTTTGATTGTGCAACACGCGGCAAAACAACTGCCCGATGACTTGCCAATTTAGAGCTTCAAACTCGAGGATCAACAATTTGAAGCCAGACGCAACACTGGGTTTGGACTGGCACAACTCGAGGTCAAGACCAGCAATGATCGGATGGCAGTCAGACCATAAATTTATGCGGCTCGAGCTTTGCCAAATCCCAAATCTTTCAAATTCATGCCCGTTACCAGGGTTGCACCAGCCAAGATAATGGTGCACGCCAGAATTTTCTCGAGTCCGATTGGTTCGTGCAAGAAAATTGCGCCCCAGACCGTGCCAAAAATCGGAACGAGAAACGTTACGGTCAAGGCTTTGGTTGCACCAATATCGGCAATCAAACGGTAATAAATGACCAGCGCAATGGCGGTACAACCGAGCGCCAATCCCAACATCGACAAGACCACCGTCAAATCTGGAACGGCTTTTGGAAGCTCAATGGGTCACTTGCTGTGGGAGTAACATTTCAGAATGCCACGCCCTCACAACCACCCGCTACGCACCCTGACAACCGATGAACAAAATCAACTCGAACACCTTGCCAGAAGTCACACCCACCCAGCCATCATTGTCGCTCGAGCTAAAAGCCTTCTCGCCGTTGCAAACGGCATGAACTTCACCGCTGCTGCCAAAAGTGTCGGTCGCAAAAGTGGTCCAGCAGTTTCGCACCTTGTCGCCCGTTTCAACACCCATGGTGTTGATGCCCTGCACTCTCGACACGGTGGCGGTTACACCATCAAATACACGTCAGAACAACGCAATCGGATTCTCGAGGAAGTCCGCCGTAGCCCAGATCGGGAACTTGACGGAACCAGCACCTGGTCGTTGACGACCTTGCAACGGGCTTTGCGTCAACACCCGAAGTTCGAGCAGATCAGTACCTTCACGATTCTAGCTGTGATGCACGAAGCAGGTTTGTCCTGGCAACGCAATCGCACATGGTGCGAAACCGGAACAGCCGTGCGAAAACGCAAGCATGGTTGGGTGGTCGTGACCGATCCAGATTGTGACGCAAAAAAAACTTGATCGAAGCGGCGTACACGCAAGGCGAAAATATGGGCTTGATGGTGCTGTGCGAAGACGAGGCGGGTCCGTATCAAGCAATTGCGCAAATGGGTCAGGCATGGCATGAACAGGGCGTACCAGCACGAATGCCGCATGAGTACGTTCGTGCGGGCACAGCGAAATTATTGACGTTGTTTCGACCCGCAACTGGTGAATTGGACGCTAAAGGCGTGACCAGCAGCGCGAATGCAGTTTTACATCCCTGGCTTGAGGGTGCATTAACGGTTTTGCTCAGTCAACACCCAGTACTGCCAGTGCTCGAAGAGGCTGCGAATCAAGCCGATTGGGTTCGTTGGCAGCAAGGTTTAACAGTGAAATTCTCGTTACCCACGGTGCTGCCACGTTTACGGGCGTTACTGGTGATGGATAATCTTGCTGGGCATAAAACCGCTTCGTTGATGTTGTGGTTGGTGGATCATGGGGTGATGCCGGTGTTTACACCGTTGGGTGGGAGTTGGTTGAATATGGCTGAGAGCATTCAGCGAATTATTGTGCGTCGGGCATTGGATGGATCAGAACTTGAGTCGCCAAAGGCGGTGATTGAGGCTTTGGAGGCGACAGTGCGTGGTTGGAATCGAGCGCCAACACGGTTCGTGTGGGGCGGGAAGCGAAAGTTACGTCGGGAACGAGCGAAAGCGCGGCGGTTAGCTGGGTCTGGTGCGATGGTTGATTCAAAACGCTTT
>JANXTZ010000007.1 GCA_025352125.1 Deinococcales bacterium
TTAAGTAGTAAAGCACAATTACCTTAGCCTAAATTAAACTTTGAGAAATTGACCCTCAACAAACCACCCACCGCCATCAAAACCAACATCACCTGATAAAAAAGCCCTACCACACACGCATAATCTTCGGGTTTCAACCAACGACCCTTTAACTCACGCCACAAAATCTCAATAATATTCAAATGCGGCGAGTAAGCAGGCAAGTAAAACAAAAACAAACCTCGCCCCTCCCAAAACGCTCTGCGTTCCTTAACCGCCTTACTCGTATGCACTCGAGCATTGTCTAACACCACCACCGTCATCCGCTCGAGTCCAAAAGATAAAGCTTCGAGTTGTTCAATCACAAACTGACTGTCAATCGTACTGATGGTCGTTGAAAAATGAAACTCATTTGTTCTGGACAGTAAACCAAAACAATTGAGTCCCTGGCTTTTCTCACAAGGTACAAAAACGTTCTCATCCACAAACTGTCACCCATACGGCACGTAACCTTCCATGTTGACTCGAGTTTCATCGGCGTAGTACAAGTCAATCAGCTTTTTCTCTGATAAGTCCTCGAGTTCAGCTAAACACTCGATTTTGTGTTGGTACGTTGTCGGACACGGTTGCGTCCTTGGACGTTTTCGGATGCGTTTGTAATGACAAGCGTGTTTTTTAAAAAGCGTTGCAAGGTGAAAATACTAAACTGTTTTTCTAACGCTTGTTCGAGTTCAGTCCTTGCCACACTCAATCGTTGACGATTGGCTTGTACCGCAGTTTTAACTTGCTCGAAGTTGTTTTGTTGATCGAGGATTGGTTTTCTACCCCTGCCTGGTTTGGTGTTTAAGCCTTGAATGCCTTGACTTTGGTATCTTTTGATCCAGTTGTTGACTGCCATTTCGCAACAGCCAATAATGTCAGCGATTTCACTTGATTTTCTGCCTTGGTGTTTGAGGAGCATCATCTGGCAGCGTTTTCGTAGGGCGTGTGTTTTACCGTTGTGGTAGTGTTTCTCGAGTTCGTGTTTTTGGTGTTCTGTGAGTTGCAGTGCTTTGATTGGTGCGCCCATACAGTTAGTCTAACCTAAATTAGCTGGACTACTTAGTCTTAGTAAACTGAGGTTAAAGTTTATTTAAATATTGGAATACGGTTAATGCCTCGCAACCATCGGTCCAAAGCGTGATTGCACTGCTCGACGCGAGCGTGCTCTACCCAGCCTATATCCTCCGAATATTACTTGACGCACGGCTTTTAGGCAGCTCTAACTTGACTTAAGACTTGTGCCACCTGCATCACCCGCTCAAGATTCGCACTTTTGTACAGTGTGGACTCGTACTGCTGCACCTGTTGCTCTTTTAAACCAAGCCGCTCGGCAAGTTCCTTCTGGGTTAAACCAAGGGCGATTCTTGCCTTGATGAGTGCGTTTGGCAGTTCGAGGATGTTCTCGAGATCAAGCCCAACCTGACCGCTGTTACGAAGGGTTTCGTACTCGAGAATGTCCTCTTGTAAGTCCTCGAGTTGCGACACCAAAGCATCATGTTGGGCTTTGACCAGCAAGGGGTGAATATCTGTTGGGGGTTGAGCCTCAAATTTTGCAACTGAGGCGGCAAACTTTTGCGCTTCCGACTTGGTGATACGGTACTGGCGTTCATTGGCGATCATGACGACCTCCTTGGTCAGAGTGTGCTTAAATCCAACACGATTATGCCTTTGGCTTGCTGGGTGAGTTTGTCCACTTGAAAGAAATCGATAAACCTTGACCCTTGCGGGGTGGCAAACGCATCTTTGGGAAAGAGTTCACCACGGTACTTGGCTTTCTGGGTGGCACGACGGTTTGAAAAATCGAGCAAGACCGGATCGAGTAGGGTTGGATCAATCCCACTCAGCGACCAACACGCGTCAAAATCACCTGGGACTGCCTTGTTGGTGATAAAACTGCCGTCCAACCAAACCTGGGTACAACCCGCCAATTTCAAAGCTTCGCTGGCGGCTCGAAAACCCTCGAGCAGCAACCGGCGGTGGGCGGTAATGGCGTAGCGTTGCTCGAGTTCTGTCCAAGTGGTTTGGTGCTCTCCAGGTGGGAGGTTGCCGTTTTGGTCAAAGGCAGGAATCAGCAACACAAGATTATCCTTGTATTGATAGATTGTCAAGTTTTGCTCGCGCAGCAAGCCCTTCCCGCAGTTCCTCCAACATGGCTTGGGGTGTACGGGTCTGAATCGGCGTGTCCTTTGGAAGCTGCACTTCCAGAATCGCGCCTTGGCGTTCTACTGGGGTGAGACGCTCGAGCAAGGCTGGCAAGTTCTGATTCATCCGCTCCTTCAATGATGCCTGGTGCATCACCCTGGCACGAAAAGGTGTTTGTCAAGCCACTCGGTTGGGGCACGACGAATCAACGCCTCAAGCACCCGAGGGGTATCTTTGCAGTACCCTCGCGCGAGTTCAAAACGGCTTTGAAACTCGTCGTAGGTCAACAAACCACGCGCTTCAAACCCGTCAATTTCGTCTCGAAGTGTTTTCAGCTCAACCCAGTTGACCATACCTTCGCAGCATACCGAAATTTGATTGACCTGCCGAAGCTTTGCTGAGCACTTACGGATTTCAGGCAATAAAAAACGCAGCCCTCGGGCTGCTGATAACCAAAATTGTAGCACGGTATTCGCTATTCGTCCACCATATGCACTCGAGTCCGTGCCAGATGACTTCAAACAACGTTGATTGGGTCGTTAAGTTCAATACTCCATGTGCTAACCCTTGCGCAAGACGTGGATTGAAGTTTGGTAGAAGTTTAAAAGTCGGCACTCAAGTCTTGGATTCTAAGCCCCTGTGGTTTACGAGGAACGGCATCAAACTCTGCTCTGACTGTCCACAAAGTCATGACTTTTCATAGGTACATCTCAGCTTTGGAAGCGAAAGAATTGAAGAATTTTTCGACCAGCGAATCAACCTTGCGAGTACAATGCGATAACATCGCCAATCGTGATGCTTAGATTTTTCGATAATACGGTGAGTGGCGACGATACGGCAAGATTGCCAAAGCCTTGCACTGTAATGCCAGCACCGTCGGTGATATCTGCCGCCGATTCGTTATCGGTGGTCTCGAGACAGCCTTAAACGATAAACCACGCCCAGGACGTGTTCCAAAACTCAACGGTGATGCCGAGGCACGTTTGGTATTGCTGGCATGCAGCCAACCACCACAAGGACGCACCCGTTGGACTTTGAAATTGCTGGCTGAACAGTTGGTCGAGTTGGGATTGGTGGACAGCATCAGCGAAGTTGCGGTGTACAAACGCTTAAAAAAAACGAACTTAAACCCTGGCAGGTCAAAACTTGGTGCATCCCAAAGCCATGCGCGAACAGCCCGATAGGTGCTGTCTTGTGAGCAAGAAGCGCTCAGTTTGTCGCCAAGATGGAAGATGTTCTGGACGTGTATGCCCGAGAACCTGACCCAAAACGTCCAGTGGTTTGTCTTGATGAAGCTCGTAAGGAGTTGCATGGCGAACGACTTGAAGGGTTAGCGGCGATTCCTGGACACGTTCAGAAGCAAGATTACCAGTACACCCGTCTTGGTACGATCAGTTTGTTTCTGATAGTCGAACCGCTGGCGGGCAAGCGTTGGGTGTGGTGTGCGGAACGTCAAACACGGCTCGAGTTGGCTGAAGTACTGCGGGATATCGCCTTGAAGCACTACCCTGGCGCGAATAAAATCGTGCTGGTGACAGACAATTTGAAGACGTACGGGATTGCGGCGCTTTATGAAGCGTTCGAGCCTGAGTTCGCACGCCAGTTGGCGCGACGATTTGAATGGCATTACACGCCAGAACATGGGTCGTGGTTGAACATTGCTGAGATCGAGTTGTCGGTTTTGTCACGGCAGTGTTTGAATCGACGATTTGAGGATGGGGCACATCTCGAGCGGGAGGTGCGAGCGTGGGAACGGGATCGGAATACGCAAGCGACAACGGTGAACTGGCAATTTCGGACTGAGGATGCTTGAGTAAAGCTGAAACGGCTGTATCCGAAGTGGGTAAAATCAAGTTAATGAGGACTAGGTGAGTGCTTCCGATGGACAATGGATTTGGTTCATCGCTCCTGAACAAGATTTTTGAGTTCCTCGAGACCTAAAATCCACCAGTGTCTGATTTGTTTTGAGATTTCGGAGTCGAGGTTGATATCAACCACTTGACATATATTCTTATATAGGAATACACTAGTCGCATGGCACGTTCGCCCACCACCTCGGATGTCTTTAATGCCGTTGCCGAATTGCAACGCCGTCGCATTCTCGAGTTGCTGGTTGATGGCGAAAAATCGGTCAATCAGATCGCCGAAGTCTTAGCCTTTCGCCAACCCCAAACCTCTAAACACTTGAACGTCCTGAAAGAAGTCGGGCTGGTCACCGTGCGAAGCGACGCGCAACAACGCCTTTACCGCCTCAACCCCGAAGGGATCAAACAAATTTACGACTGGAGCAAAACCTTTGAACGCCACTGGAATGAAAGTTTGGACCGCCTTGAAGCCTACCTTGAGGAATTGCAACAACAAGTACAACGAAAGGACAATCATGAACAACCCTGAAGCCGAGCTTGTGCTGATTCTCGAGCGCACCTTGAACGCGCCGCGCGAGTTGGTGTTCCAAACCTGGATTGACCCAAAGCAGCTGGCGCAGTGGTGGGGACCAAAAAATTTCACCAATCCCGTTTGCGAAGTGGACGCACGACCTGGAGGCAGCATCCGCATCACCATGCAAGCCCCAGACGGTACGTTGATTCCGACCGAAGGCAGCTTCCTCGAGATCAGCGCACCCGAAAAAATTGTCTTCAGCAACCAAGCTTTTAAGGATGTGAATGGTGAACCACAACTCGAGACGCTCAATACCATCACGTTCATGGAAGCAAACGGCAAAACCAAATTGACGGTGCAGGCTGTCGTGACCAAAGCAGGTCCAAACGTCGCCGTCTCGCTTGCCAGCATGGAGAACGGTTGGAATGAGAGTCTTGACCGTCTCGAACAGGTCATTGTTGTCAGCCTTTAAAGATTTTTCAATCCTCGAGTTTTTTTCGTCCTGCAACCACACGCCCACACTCAGCCAGGAGGAACTACCATGAATCAGGTCACATCCAACGACGGCACCAGCATTGCATTCGATCAACTCGGTCAAGGCGCACCCGTGATTTTGGTCAGCGGTGGTTCGGTGGATCGCGGGTCAAACGCAGCGCTCGCCACCTTACTTTCCGAGCACTTCACGGTTTTCAATTATGACCGTCGCGGACGTGGACCAAGCGGCGATACGCTGCCTTATGCCGTTGAACGCGAGGTTGAGGACATCGCCGCCGTTATCCCAGCCGCAGGTGGTTCGGCATACCTGTTCGGTTCGTCTTCTGGGGCTGCTTTGGCACTCGAGGCGGCGCGTCAACTGCCCAGCATCACCAAATTGGCGTTGTGGGAACCACCATTTATTCTCGATACAGCCATGCGTCCACCAGCCGACACCGCCAAAACTTTTCACGATCTGGTTGTCGCTGGGAAGCGCGGCGAAGCCGCCGAGTACTTTATGGCAAAAGTGGTCGGTATGCCAGCAGAATTTGTGGCGTTCGCCAAAAGCCAACCCTGGTGGGCGGCTCAAGAGGCACTGGCGCACACCCTCGAGTACGATGCCACAATTATGGGCGATTATTCACTGCCCGAGGCTCGAATTGCCGAGGTGAAAATCCCAACCATCGTGATCAACGGCTCTAAGAGTATGCCATTCTCCCAACCGAGCGCCGATGCGATGGTGAAGTTATTGGCGCAAGGGCAACGCAAAACCCTTGAGGGGCAAGAGCACAACGTTGCTGCCGAAGCCTTGGCTCCTGTGCTGGTGCAGTTCTTCGCTTAAACGCGCTCGAGCTTGACAATTGAAGCACCGAAACTCGGTACACATCTCAAACACAATACGAACAGGAGAGCACCATGTCATTCCAAGCCTACCTGGACACCATCAAAGCCCAAACTGGCAACACACCAGACGATTTCGCCAAGCTCGCCCAACAAAAAAACTTGACCAAACACGGCGAGATCGTCGCCTGGCTGAAAAGTGATTTCGCTCTTGGGCAGGGCAACCGCAAAGTCATGATTTGAGCAACCTCAAAACATAAGCATCATCCAAAGCCGCTCTGAACCGCTTCGTTGCCACACCGCCTTTCACCGATTTATCTCGTTTCAGCAGACTCAAAGCTAAATGCCGTACCGCC
>JANXTZ010000011.1 GCA_025352125.1 Deinococcales bacterium
GGCGGTACGGCATTTAGCTTTGAGTCTGCTGAAACGAGATAAATCGGTGAAAGGCGGTGTGGCAACGAAGCGGTTCAGAGCGGCTTTGGATGATGCTTATGTTTTGAGGTTGCTCAAATCATGACTTTGCGGTTGCCCTGCACTTGAAGCCTTGATGCTCGAGCAGGTTGAAGCAATTTAAGGTTGAAATATTTGGAGGTTGAGGCGTGCCTCAGCCCTACTTGGTGTTTTCTTCAATGTACTTGCGCAGACCCTCGAGCGTCTCTTTGAGGGCTTTTTCGTGGTTGCGTTTCACATACGCCGTCAAGGGCTTAAATCGTGGCACGACAGTGCGGGTTAACGTGATTTCAGTCGCACCCTTAAAGGTTGCAAAGGCGAACGATTCCGCCATTCCGCCCAGCACCCCCAAGCCGCCCCTGACCGCCTCGAGCGCAAAACCTTGAGGTTGGCGCAACATGGCGTAACGAAATTGGAACACGCCGCCCATGCGCATCGGCATCATGAACTCGAACATCGCGCCCTCAAAAGGTTTGGTTGGCACCGGAATGCCTTTGGCGGCGGCGATAAACTTTGAACGCAGGGCGTGTTTGTCCCACAGACTGCGTTTGCTCATATCGACAATCGCAAAATACGCCCGTTCTGGACGGGTACGTACCACGATCTTTTCGGTAAAGGTGATTGTTTCGGGCGCGGGACGCACCTTCTTTTTCTTTTTGCTCGGGTCTTCAACCAGGGGGGGCGCGGGTGGCGCGAGTTGTTCACGCAACTTCTTGGGAAGTTTACGGGTTTGCAATTGCTGAAACGGTGGCTTGTTGCGGCTGGGTCTGGTCATGCTGAAAGAAGTTTACTCTGGAAAACCATTTTGGAATAGGTGGTCAACCCCAAGGTCAAGTTTGGTGCTCCACCAATTCCATCAAAACCCCCTGCCCCCAACTCGGTTTTAAGAACACCACCCGCGTTCCAGCCCGTCCAGCTCGAGGAACATTGGAGACAAACTGTGCGCCAGTTTCTTCTAACCTGGCAATTTCAGCCTCGAGACTTTGCACCCCAAACGCGATATGGTGCATTCCCTGACCGCGTTTCGCCAGGAAAATCGCAATTGGACTCTCGCTTGACGTCGGGCAAAGCAACTCGAGCAGGCTGTCTGCGGCTTGAAACGTCCTGACCGTGACCTGCTGGCTTTCAATGAATTCATCAAGTCCGACAACCGCAAATCCCAAGCTTTGGTAAGGCAAACTCGCAAGCTCGAGGTCTTTGACGGCGATGCCAATATGGTCAATCGGAAAATTCATGGGTTCAGTATGCAACACATTCACGTGTCACAGTTCTAACGAACCTTTTCATCAATTCGCGCTTAAAATATGGTCATGAACAAGAACCTGCCCATTGTCATTCCTGCCCTGATTGCCATAATCGTCGGAATGGTGGTATCTGGGGTCTTTAAAACTTCAAAACCTGACGCAACCTCGAGCCTAACCGTGACACCTCGGGTGTTTGAAGGCAGCGCTTTGTTTCCACTTCAAGCCCAAACGGTGCGCCTTGCCGCCATCGCCGGTGGTGTGGTCGTTGCCGAAAGCGCTGTAACGAATAACAAATACAAACTCGAGCTGCCCGCCAAAATCCCCGCTACCGTTGCCTTCACGTTGCTTGATAACATCAGTTTGTTGCACGGCGAGGGGCATCTCAAAGCGGCGGACGGGGTGAAAGCCAGCGATGTCAAACTGGTGTTTTACCAAGACCTCAACAAGAACGCGACTTACGACACTGGCGAACCTCAACTCGAGGGAACACTGTTTCAAGCTGGGGCGAACCTCGAGTTGCAAGGATTTTTTCAGTACAAACTGATTCTTTTGAACGGCGCTGCAAGTTTGCAAGAATCGCAAGACACCGCCACCGGTACAAAGGGTTATTACAAGTACAACCTCGAGCTTGTGCCTGGATGGGCTTTGATTCAAAGCGAACTCACGGGCAGTTTTGAAGTGACCCAAGCCAAGGGTTCAAAATGGGATGTGGTCATGCCACTTTTGAAGGGTGGGAAAGGCAGCCCGCCAACGTTCACGCCATAAGGAAAACCATCCTCGAGTTTCTAAAACCCGAAGGTGGTTATTTGGTGGGTCCGTCGGGACTTGAACCCGAAACCAACGGTTTATGAGTCAAAGATTCTCAGACTTTACAGAGACTGATGAAGTCTAAAGGAGTCGTTGTACGCGCATTCTCGAGAATCGCACAGACTTTTATGGACTCTCAGGAACTGGCGAAAACGGGTGCGGTTGCACACGCGTTGCACACGGTTTTCAACTCGAGCCATGATGCCAGAACATATTTTGCGCTCACCTCAAGTTGCTCTATGAAGTTGCCACTCGAGTTTTCTGTGAGCGTACTTTCAGGTGGTTGCGTTCTCGACTGTTTTGAACCCGACAGCTTTCGCTACACCATTTTGCTGGTTGCCCTCGACTTTTTCCGTGTGTAAACCATTCACCGCAACGTTGACAAGTTTTGAATAACGATGTTCCAGTGATGGCTTCGTGAAATTGAAGCCACATGAAGGTTAAAAGGCTATCCGCATAGAGTATCCCTTGTTGTCGCTGCGTTGCTGCATCCCAGGTCAAACCAAGATGTACGTGATTAACTGTTTTCTCGTTTGTTGTACTGGTCTGACTGGTTTGGCTGGTTTGTGTCAATTGATGGTAGTGTTCCTGAAACAAATACACGTCAGCAGCTTTGACATAATCAAAACGCTCAAATCGAATAGCACGAAAATAGCTGCCAATAAAATGCGCCGTTTCATCTTCAACGGCAATGTCTGCCATGTGGTGTGTGGGTGGCGGGTCTTGGACATGAAATTCTTCCAAGGGATGAGAATGAAACAACACCCATTCTCTTCCCTCAAGCGGACGACCCCGCAAATCTAGAGCAAAAGTATTGGCTTCCCACGATATATACCGCGTTAAAACATCAATATCGGGTGCGTCACGGTCTTTGATGGCTCGCCAAATCTCAACGGCATACCGCATGACATGGATTTCTTTTTGCCAACGCTCGAGTGATTCTCCCGTCAGCAAGGGAATCCTGCTAGGTTCGCGGTATTCCAGAACCTCCTCACGTCCTAGCAGTCCGTATTGTTCGGCGAATTTGAGTATTGCATCTTGTGTTGGTGCAAGTT
The DNA here is from genome assembly GCA_025352125.1 of Deinococcales bacterium. Taxonomy (GTDB): domain Bacteria; phylum Deinococcota; class Deinococci; order Deinococcales; family JAAFIG01; genus JANXTZ01. The sequence continues at coordinate 3,164 of JANXTZ010000011.1, forward strand.
TTGCAAACCTTAAAAACAAAACATCTGGCGGTATAAGTTGGGGCTGTAGCGCGAGATCGGCTAGCTTTTCGTAGGCACTTTTCGTGTTGGACACTCTCTTTTTGATGATGTAATCGGATATCGGACCACCTTTGGTTTTCTGATGGGAGCGCCATTCAAGACTTTCAGGCTTTGTGTAAGTAAAGTGAACAACATTTTTCATGTAACGATAAATTACGGTTTAATTGCTTCTGTTTCAAGCAGGGGTACGACTATTGTGACCGTGTTGAGTCGGACGCAGACTGATTCGAGCGACGATCACAAAGGAGAACCCTATGGACAGGCTGACAGTTGATACCAAGGAGATCATGCTCTTGACGCAATGGGGACGCGATTATGTCCGTCTTCTTGTCAGGAATGGAACGCTCCCAAATGTAGGCACGCAGAAACGAATTCTTGTACCACGAAAAGCACTTCAGGAATTTCTCGAACGACCACGAAGCCAGTAAGCGCTACGGTCTAGCCATTTCAATCAAATCGAAAGTCGGAACACACGGTTACAAGGAGCGTGTTCCGACTGCGCTCCCTTATTGCTTGATGAAAGTGTTGCGTGTCTCGAGTCAAGTCACTGTGTACAACTTGTGGGACGCTCTTGATGCGCCTCGAGCATGTCAACGCAACGTATTGCGCAAATTGTCAAGCGACTTTACGAGATGGCTTGGTTGTGCCGCTCGAGAAGGTCTCGAAGGTACTTGCAGCCCTAAAATACAACACACACATAGATGCCAAACCAACACGTGTGAAACCGCTTGAACAAAAACAATGTGCGTGTCACGGTGAAGACTGTCAGGGGGCGTTGCAAGTTGCGCATCTCTTTTCGGTTGCGAGCCACGCGCATCACCCTTTTGTGCATCACGCGCACAACCGTGTGTCATTGTGTCGCAAACACCATCGGCGGATACATCGTTTGGTCGATGGTTATGATTTTGTCACTCAGGCAAGACGCGAGAAAACATCACCCGGCAATGTCAGTGTGTTGTCGCTGGCATTCTTAAATTGGGTCATGACGCATATCGAACCTCGTAAACGGCTAGTCGCTTTGCGGGTTGGCATGATGCTCGAGGGTCGCACCTGTCAAAGACTGTGGATACCCAACGCTGTGCTCGAGGTGAGCCTGTACTGTCGTTGGCTTCGAGGCTGTGGTCTCGAGCGTATACAGGACTTCAAGGGCATTGTGTTTCAGTACAATGAATTGGGTTATGAACGTCCTGGGAAAAACGGTGAACCAGGCTCGAGTAGAACGTACAGCATTTATCCTGAAGTCATGCAGGCGTTAAGAAAAGGCGCGTTCCTCGAGCCAACTGAAACAGACCTTCGCGCATTGCTGGCATGGTCGCTCGAGTGCAGGGGTAAGTCACGCAAAGAGATCGCGGAACTGATTAGAACAAGCAACAACACAAAACCCAATCGAACAACCATCAGCAAATGGGTTTCTCGAGCAAAGCACTTGATTCAACACGCTCGAGATGCTTCTGAAGTGGTGTAACTCGAGAAGAATGACCATCAAGTGTTATGACTTGCCGCCACCCTTGGTATGAGGTGAGGGTTGGATCAAGATGATTTGTTATTGTTGGGACGAGGATTTTGAGCAAGTCAGTTGAGCTTATCTGTGTTTAGGATATAAGCAGAGTCGTGATCCACGATCTACGATAAACCATCAATTCATTGTCACAGAAGCGAAAAAAACTTAACTCGAGAGTCATTGCCAAGAGCGAAGCTGGCTGAACCAGTTCTTTTTGAAATGAGCCACCCCTCAACCGTCTTCAACCAACATCTGCTTAAGCTCGAGCCATATTTGGGTTATGAAAAGGTGGTTCAAATTGGAATTCAACCGTCAAAAATCTCCAAATTCTGAAACCTATGAGCCATCCGCTGTCGAGGAAATTAACCATGAGCCAAAACAACCAAGATTTGTTCAATAGCCTTTGCTTTGCGTAAGCCGTTTTCAGTTGGGTGCCTCCGATGATAACTTCTTTTTGCCCTGGGGGTTCCATAGGGGTTATCGTTCGGTTGTCCTGGCTTCCATGGGGGGGTCAAGGTTTGTTATTAAAGGGCTTGAATGGGCTTGAATGGGCTTGAATTGGGCTGAAAGGGGTGTTGAAGTGGGCTTCACGAGAGTGGGCAAACCTCATCAAGCCTCAGAGTGCGTACTGCTCGAGGTTTCAAACCCTTTCTTGGCGTACACAGATTGCCTTTTATGAGTTAATCTGGATTCAATCAAATGAACACTCAAACCCACACCGAAATCGCTGGATTTATTTGGAGCATCTGCAACCTGCTGCGCGGACCGTACAAACGCAACGAGTACCGCAAAGTCATCTTGCCCCTAACGGTACTGCGCCGCTTCGATTGCCTGCTGACCCCCACAAAAGCCGCCACGCTCGAGGCACACGCCGCCATCAAGGGTAAACCCGAAACGGTGCTTCGCAGCGTCCTCGAGAAAACCACGGGCTACCCGTTTTACAACCTTTCCAAGCTCGAGTTTGCGAATGTCCAAAAAGACCACAACACGCTGCTTGACGACCCGAACCAACTTGCGCCGAACCTGAACGCTTACATTAACGCGTTCTCGCCAAACGTGCGGAACATCATGGAAAAATTTGCGTTCGATCAGCATGTCAGCCGCATGGCAGAGAAAAACTTGTTGTACGAGGTCATCAAAGCGTTTTCCAAGATTGACCTTTCACCCGCTCGAGTGGACAACACCCAAATGGGTTACGTCTTCGAGGAACTGATTCGGATTGGCGCAGAGCAAAGCAACGAAGAGGCGGGAGAGCACTTCACACCCCGCGAAGTCATCAAACTGATGGTCAACTTGCTGCTGTCCCCCGAGCAAGACCTTGGGCGTAGTCACGTGGTCAAAACCATTTACGACCCCGCTTGCGGTACGGGCGGGATGCTCAGTGTCGCGGAACAATACATCAAACTACTCAACCGAGATGCCGACCCGCATTTGTTTGGGCAGGACTGGAACGACGAAGCCTGGGCGGTCTGCAAGTCCGACATGCTGATTAAAGGCGAAGACGCGGACAACATCAAACTTGGGGACAGCTTTCTCGAGGATGGCTTTCAGTACAACCCAGACGGTACAAAAATCACCTTCGATTACATGCTTGCCAACCCGCCGTTTGGCGTGGAATGGAAACAACAACAACGCGAACTCGAGAAAGAGCAATTGTTGGGATACGCAGGACGGTTCGGGGCAGGATTGCCAAGGATCAACGACGGGTCGTTGCTGTTCTTGCAACACATGATTTCCAAAATGCGTTCGCCAGACCGTGGCGGCAGTCGGATTGGGATTGTCTTCAACGGCTCGCCCTTGTTCACGGGCGATGCTGGAAGCGGCGAGAGCGAGATTCGCAAATGGATTATCGAAAATGATTGGCTGGAAGCAGTCGTGGCGCTGCCCGACCAACTGTTTTACAACACGGGCATCAGCACCTACATTTGGGTTTTAAGCAACCGCAAACCCGAGTCCCGCAAGGGCAAAGTGCAACTGATTGACGCTCGAGGGTTTTACATCAAAATGAAAAAAAGTCTGGGCAACAAACGCCATAAGATCGGTGATGTTGCCGAGGGCGAACCCGACCAGATTGGCGACATTGCCGCGATTTACGGCGCGTTTTTGGACGGTGAATCTCGAGTGATAAACGACAAGGTGCAGGTGGTCAGCAAGATTTTTAGAAACGAAGATTTTGGGTATTTCAAGATCACCGTCGAACGCCCGTTGCGGCTCAACTTTAGCGCGAGTCTCGAGCGGTTAAACCGCATTGTGGACGAAACAGCGTTTAGAAACCTGGCAACCAGTCAGAAGAAACAAGACCAAGCAAGATTGCTGGACGTGGAAGCAGGCAAAACTCGACAAGAAGAACTTTACGCTCTGCTGACCGAGTTTCATGCCGGTCATGGCGATAAGGTTTTTACCAACCGCGAAGTGTTTTTGGCACAATTAAAGATCGTGCAGAAAAGCACAGGCATCAATTTGAGCGCCCCAGAGTTAAAAGCTGTCATGAACGCCCTGAGCGAACGTGACCCGAGCGCCGACATTTGCAAAGACAAGAACGGCAATGAAGAATCCGACACCGATTTACGCGACACCGAAAGCGTGCCACTCACCGAGCACATAGGAACGTATTTTGCCAACCAAGTTTTGCCGCACGTGCCAGATGCCTGGATTGACCACACCAAAACCAAAATCGGTTTTGAGATTCCGTTAAACCGTCACTTTTACCGTTACGAACCACCTCGAGACCTTGCCGAGATTGAAGCCGACATCAAGAACCTCGAGCGTGAGATTGTGGCGTTGTTGGGTGTGGTGACCGCATGAGCGACATCAAATTGTTTCGTTTGACCCAAGGGAAAGCGAACGAGATTCATGGCATCACGTCCGACCTCGAGAAACCCTTGCAAACACTGATCGAATCGAACCTCGAGCCACTCTTGGGCGTGCGTTTTCTGGCAACCGAGTACAGCACTGGTAAAACCCACGCTGGACGAATAGATACGCTTGGACTGGACGAAAACAACTGCCCTGTGATTATTGAGTACAAACGCTCGAGCGGCGAGAACGTCATCAACCAAGGTTTGTTTTACTTGGATTGGTTGATGGATCACCAAGCAGAGTTTAAGTTACTGGTGCTCGAAAAATTTGGCAAACCGAGTGCCGACGCCATTGATTGGAACGCCCCGCGTCTGGTGTGCATTGCCGCAGATTTTACGAAGTACGATGGTCACGCAGTGCAACAAATAAACCGCAATATCGAATTGCTACGGTATCGCAAGTTCGATTCGGATTTGTTGTTGTTCGAGTTGGTGAATGCCGTAACCGCGCAAGTGAGCGCAAAAGATAACCCTGGCAAGCAAAAATCACCTGTTGTCAACACTTACAAAGATAAGACGGTGACTGAATCGCTCGAGGAAATGACATCACCCATTCGTGAACTGTTTGAGTCACTTGAAGGGTACATTCTTTCTTTGGGTGACGACTTGCAGCGCAAAGACTTGGCATTGTACATCGCGTACAAACGCATCAAGAACGTTGTGACCGTACAGATCAAGAAAAGCAGTTTGCTAATCCATTTGCGTTTGAACCCCGAGAATTTTGAAATGATTGAAGGTTTTACCCGTGACGTGCGGAAAATAGGACATTGGGGAACGGGCGATCTCGAGGTAAACCTAAGCAATTTAAGTGATCTCGAGCGGGCAAAGCCCTTGATTTTGCAAGCGTATGAGGGTGGTTTTGGTGCGGCTTAAACCTTACGAAAAGTACAAACCAAGTGGTGTGGAATGGTTGGGGGATGTGCCAGAACATTGGGAAGTGAAACGAGGACGCTTTGCGATGCAGGTAAATCCTCGAGCAACTTATCTCAAACAACTTAGTGTTGATGACGAAGTCTCGTTTGTTGCAATGGAATCTGTGGGCGAGTTTGGTGGACTTAAACTTGATGTGACTCGAGTCATTGCGGATATTGGAAGTGGTTATACGGAGTTCCAAGAGGGCGATGTCGTCTTAGCAAAAATCACTCCATGTTTTGAAAATGTTAAGGGCGCAATCGCTCTGAACCTTGTCAATCGCATTGCCTTTGGCACTACTGAACTTCATGTTTTGCGTGCGTTGCCGAGTCTGGAGCGACGCTTTTTGTTTTACGTCAGCATCTCGTCTATGTTTAGATCAGCGGGTGAAGGGGAGATGTATGGTTCAGGTGGTCAAAAACGTGTACCATCCGAGTTTTGCGAAAATTTCCCGACGCCGTTACCGCCCCTTTTCGAGCAACGTGCCATCGCCAATTTCTTAGATTCTAAAACCGCAATCTTGGACAAACTCACCGCTAAAAAACGTGATCTTCTCAAGCGATTGCGGGAACAACGCACCGCGTTGATTTCCAGAACGGTCACAAAAGGTTTGCCAGAAGAGGAGGCTCGAGCGGCGGGTGTGGGGGTTATCTCGAGGTTTAAGGACAGTGGCGTGGACTGGTTGGGGGACGTGCCAGAACACTGGGAAGTGAAACCATTATTTCGAATCTGTTCCCTTATCCAAACAGGTCCTTTCGGCAGTCAGATACACGCTTCAGATTATGTGGATTTTGGGACACCAATTATCAATCCTGCACATATTATTCAAGGGAAAATTGTTGCGGATGATGAATCTACCATCACGCCTGAAATGGCTGATCGGCTGTCACGCCATAGAATGCGTGTTGGCGACATCATTTTTGGAAGACGTGGAGAGATTGGGCGCTGCGCCGTTGTGACCGAAAATGAAGCGGGTTGGCTTTGCGGGACAGGTTCGCTTGTTCTGCGTCTCGAATCTGCACTTTCAGAATACATTTCTATTCTTTGTCGGAATTCTGGATTCTCGCAAGAACTCGAGCAACATGCTGTTGGTACGACGATGAAAAACATCAATCCAACTATTTTAGGAAGAATGATTATTTCGGTTCCGCCCCTTCTCGAGCAACGGGCTATCGCAAATTACCTAGACCGCGAAACGGGGCGCATAGACCATTTGATAACGCGGGTGGAAGCGGCGTTGGGGCAGTTGACGGAATACAGGGCGGCACTGATTACGGCGGCAGTGAAGGGACGAATTGACGTGCGGGAAGCTGGAAGTGTTTAAATTTTTTGGCAGTGCTAAAATAAACCATGACACTTCAAATTGACGCTCAAGGGCGCGTGGTTATTCCAGAATCGTTGCGCGAATCGTTGCACCTTCACAGTGGCGACCAGTTAAATGTTCGTCTCGAGGATGGACGGATTGTTTTAGAACCCGTCCCTGTCGGAAATTTGATTGAACAAGACGGCATGTTGATCTGGACGGGCGCAATTGACAACACCGAAGACTTAATCGCGCAAGTTCGAGCAGAACGCGACCAGCAGGTTATGGGGTTGTGAAACTCTTTGACACTTCAAGTTTGGTTGCGGCTATGCTTCAAGACCATTCGTCACATGCTGCCGCTCGAAAAGTTTTTGTTGAAGCACGAGATGCGGGTCTGGCTTGTATTTCCGCGCATTCGTTGGCGGAATCGTACAGTGTTTTGACCGGAATGCCCAGAAATCCTCGAATCAGTCCAGCGACAGCCCAAAAAATGATTGATGTCAACCTTGCGGCTTGCCGTAAGGTTACGCTCGAGATCATTGATTATGAAGCAGTCATGGCGCGGGTTGTGGGTTTGCAGTTGGCTGGCGGCATTATTTATGACGCTTTAATCGCGCAGTGCGCGTTAAAAGTTGAAGCTACAGCTATCTTAACGCTCAATGCGAAGCATTTTGTTCGTTTGGGTGCTGATATTGCATCGTTGGTCATCGAACCATGATGGTGACTTCGTTGTCCTCGAGCGGTTGTCGGCAGGCTTCTCGAAGAACACTATTAAAGTTTTAGCGCTAATCATTTCATAGTGAAGTTTGCTATGAAAGGTTACTTGCATAGCATCAAGCTCGAGCGTTCAATCAAAACCCAGAAAAGGACACTTCATGTCGCAAACTTCAGAAGCCGCGTTTGAAACCAACATCATGAACACTTTGCTTAACCTTAGCGGCTGGCAGGCGGTGGACAGAAAGCTCTGGGATGTGGACGCGGCGTTGTTCCCAACAGAAATCACAGGGTTTCTCGAGGTTTCACAACCCAAACTCTGGGCGCAAATGCGAACCTTGCACGGCACGGCGCTCGAGGGTCTGATGGTGGCGGCACTCATCAAAGAACTGGCTTCCAAGGGTTGCTTGACAGTCTTGCGGCACGGTTTCAAGTTTTACGGGAAACTCTTTCGGATGGCGTTCTTCAAACCCGCGCACGGACTCAATCCCGAAGGGCAACGCTTGTACGACCTCAACCGCTTGACGGTGACGCGGCAGGTTCGTTGCAAACCAGGCGCGAACGATACTGTAGATGTACTGCTGGCATTGAACGGTTTGCCAGTGGCAACGATGGAACTGAAAAACCCAATCACGGGGCAAACATGGCGCGATGCAGTCTCGCAGTACCGGACAGACCGTGACCCTCGAGCGCCCCTGTTCTCGTTTTTGAAACGCGCCCTGGTGCATTTTGCGGTTGACCCGTTCGAGGTGTACACCACAACGCGCCTCAGCAACGACACGACCAACTTTTTGCCGTTCAACAGAGGCTCGCACCCTGGCGCGGTGCAATGCGGTGCGGGCAATCCGGCGCACGAGAGCGGCTATGCGACGGGGTACTTGTGGCATCAGGTCTTGCAACGGGACAGCTTCCTCGAGATTCTGGGGCAGTTCTTGTTTGTCCAACGCACCGAAGAAAAACAAGACGATGGTCAGGGTGGCGTCAAGCGCGTCATCAAAGAAACCATGATCTTTCCGCGTTACCACCAGTTGGATTCGGTACGCGCTCTGGTTGCCACGGCGCAACTCGAGGGGGCGGGACGCAATTACCTGATTCAGCACTCGGCAGGCAGTGGCAAGACCAACAGCATCTCGTGGTTGTCGCACCGTCTGGCAAGTTTGCATGGCGCAGATGACAAGCGCGTATTTGATTGCGTGGTGGTCATCACGGATCGCACGGTCTTGGACGCGCAACTTCAAGACGCGATTTACCAGATCGAACACGCGCAGGGCGTGGTCAAGGCGATAAATGAGGATTCCAAACAGTTGGCAAATGCGCTCATTGATGGCACGCAAATTGTCATCACGACCTTGCAGAAATTTCCTTTCGTGCTCAGGGGTTTGCTCTATGCCACTGGTGCAGAGACCCAGGAGGAGGCTACGGACCTCGAGAAAGCCCAGGCAAAAGTTTTGGAGGCTCAAATCTCGAGTCGGCGTTACGCGGTCATTGTGGACGAGGCTCATTCTTCACAGACGGGCGAGGCGGCACGGGAACTCAAACAGATTTTGGGCGGGGCAAGTTCACCGCTTGCAGAGGACGCGGACTGGGAAGATGGTCTAAACGCGGTCATGCAATCTCGAGGGCAGCAACCGAACCTCAGCTTTTTTGCGTTCACGGCAACACCCAAAGGCAAGACCCTCGAGCTTTTCGGACGGGTCAAAGGCAACATCACGCCCGAAGCATTCCACGTTTACAGTATGCGTCAAGCCATCGAAGAGGGTTTCATTCTGGACGTGCTAAAAAATTACATCACGTATGACACGTACTTCAAGTTGCTAAAAGCCGCCGAGGATGACCCGAACTTGCCCAAGAAGAAGGCGGCTCGAGCGCTGGCAAAATTTATTGCGCTTCACCCGCACAACATCGAACAAAAAACCGAGGTGATCGTGGAACACTTTCGCCGCAGTGTCCAGCACCGTCTTGGAGGACGCGCCAAAGCGATGGTGGTCACAACCTCGAGACTTGCGGCGGTACGGTATCGCTTGGCGGTGGACAGGTATTTAAAGGGCAAGGGTTACAGTGATATTCGGGCTTTGGTGGCATTTAGCGGCACGGTCACAGACCCAGACAGTGGACTCGAGTACACCGAAACGGGTATGAACGTTGACCTGAACGGCAAAACCATTTCAGAAAGCGCACTGACCGAACGGTTCACATCGGCTGATTACCAGTTGCTCCTTGTGGCGAACAAATACCAAACGGGTTTCGATCAGCCACTCTTGCAAGCCATGTACGTGGACAAGCGTCTTGATGGCGTGCAAGCCGTCCAGACCCTCTCGAGACTCAACCGCAAAATTCCAGGCAAAGACGACACGTTCGTACTCGATTTCATCAACCAAGAGGAAGATATTTACGGCGCGTTCAAACCGTACTTTGATAAAACACACTTGCAGGAAGTCAGTGACCCTGCAAGGCTCGAGGCACTTAAATTTGAACTGGACAGCGCAAATGTGTACTTCAATTCAGAAATCGAGGCGTTCACCAAGATTTTTTACAAGCCTCTTATCATTCAAACCCCAGCCGATCACGCTCACCTCATGGGATTGACCCGCCCAGCACTAGATCGTTTTGTAGCCCTCGAGACAGAAGCAAGACTCGAGTTTCGAGAGGCTTTAAGTGCGTTTGTGACGCTTTACGCTTTCCTAAGTCAGATCATCCCTTACGCCGACGAAGACCACGAAAAGCTGTACAGTTTCGCTCGGGTATTGCTGCCTCAACTGCCCGTAAACGAATTCAATACGCCAGTAGCTCTTGGTGACGATGTTGCGCTGCAATTCTACCGTTTAGAACGGGTTTCATCTGGCGCAATCGACTTGAACGAGGGCGAATCCGAAGGGGTTCGTAGCCCTACCGCAGTCGGAACGGGAGCGCTCGAGGAAAAGAAAGCCCCGCTCTCGGAGATCATTGAAACGCTTAACTCGAGGTTTGGCACAGCGTTTGACGATGCGGACAGGTTGTTCTTCGCGCAAATCAAGGCGCAAGCCATCAAAAACGATCAAATTGTCTCCAGCGCCTGGGCAAACGAGCTGGACCGTTTTCAACTTGGCGTAAAGCGCCTGCTCGAGTCGCTCATGCTGGACAGAATGCAATTAAATGATGACATTGTGACGCGCTACATGGGCGACCCAGACTTTCAAGGTTTGGCATTACCGATTCTGGCTCGAGAAATTTACGATTCGATTCGAGGTGATGGTACTTCACTCGAGGATTGAGCAAGAACATGATGTAACCATTGCTTTAATACGGCACTCTCTTCAACATTCGCAGCACGATTCTGAAACCCTCGAGCTTGCACCACCTGTAAGGTCACTGGATTGATCTCAACCGTGATTTCCTGCCTACCATTCTTACGTATCGAAAAGATTGCCGATATGCCCCTAACGCATCGCCCTGCGTACCCAGCCACGCAATGCCGCATGACTGTGCCTTCAGCCGCCAGTTCCTCACTGCTCGAGAGTTCCAACACCTCCCACGTGCTGCCGTGCTCGTCGGTAAAGCTGAAATCCCAACCGTGCTTTGACCAAACAAACCGACCATAAGACTTACCAATGTTTTGGGCGTACTCGAAACTGTAATGCAGTGCCGAACGCAGGTTCAATCCCCGCAAGCAAAACACGGGATGCTCGAGTTCGGTTTCGGTGCGAAGGTGGTACATCCAGTCGAGGATTTGACGGTACTCGAGGTCGCTGATTCCTTGAGCGTGTCGGATCAACCATTGAAACGCTGGTAGTAAAAAGTGTTGAATGTGCGGCGTGTCCAAGCCGTCACTTGGATCAACTTCAAAACGATGATCGCGCAAAATACGCTGGCAATCGGTGGCTGTCGCGCCAAGGCTGGGCAGCCACATGCCAAACATGGCGTGTGAAGCTCGAGTGTTCTGATGGCATTGCGCCAGGTGAGCTTGAGTTCGTTTGGGAATCCACCAATCGAACAAGCCAGCCGCTCGCTGCAAGCTCCCGCCTTGGGTCAGCAGGATAAACCAAACAAACCATTTGAGGGTGTGCTTGCTGTTTGATGCCCAGTCTTGAAGCAACAAGAATTCGGGGGCTTCATACACGCCAAACAAAGCTTTAACAAACGCAAGCTCGTCCAAACTCGAGTCACAAGTGAATGGGTTACGAACCCAGAATGGTGCGAACAAGCATGAAGCGGTTTTCAAGTACGGATTTTTGATGTGCCGTGCCACGAATGAGATTGCGTCAAAATCGCACCCCGAAAACAACAGTGCGGGCAATTGATTGGTTGGAATATTTTGATCTGCAAGATAGAGCAAACCATCTACGAAATCAGCAAGGCGTTCCTCGAGTGGCATAACTTCGCTCGAGATGACTTCGGATTCTGGAATGACCAAATCGCGTAAGAATGTTGTGCTGCGGCGTTTTTGAAACCAGTCAAGCAAGATGTCAATACGGTACTGAGTTTGCGCTCCAGGTGCTTGCAGGAAGGCTTTACGTGCTTCAGCCGCATTCTGCCCTTGGATTGGACAGTACACCTCCCGAGAAACTTCCAGTGTTTGACTGTTCGAAGACCACTGACCATTCCAAACTTCAAATACGTTGGTATTTCGCAAAGGGTCACGATCATCAACATGGGACGGTTGATAAAACGGACTTTCCCAATAACGACCAAAAGACAAACCTGATGGTGCAACATCAAAACATCTCGTGTACAACATATTTACATCAACAAACTGCTTTGATTGCGATTGAATATCGGGATCAGCGAAGCGCGTGCGTAAGTACGAAGCTCGAGGTTCGTGCTTGCCGAGTGGTCGGTGCCAGTTTTGAATTTTTTGACCTGCGACCACTCGTTTCATGCCCTAACCTTAACGAATGGAAGTGCCATGCTGTAAGCGCCATACAACGTAGTTCAATACGACAATTTACTTAGATTATTTTTAAACCGTTGACTTTTGTTGATTTTTGCGTATTTTCAGTTGCTTGTGTTTTTTTGCAAAGGCAACCTGCTCGAGCCAAGTTTCAATCTTGCCGCTCACGGTGAGCACCATGTCAAAACTTATGCTTGGAATCTCTCCATTGTTTTCTAAATAACCCGCCAAGTAATACCAACTGTCTGGCTCGAGTCCCAGCCTCATGCAGACGATGTACGCAACACATTCGGCTTCAAATTCGGCACTGCGAACGTGATGAACAAGGACATTATTGCGGTTTTTCCATGTGTCTACTGGACTTTCGTCTTCGACAGCCCCAAGATGCCCAAGCAAAACGTGTGCAAGTTCGTGAATCAGCGTACCAAATGTGCGAGAACTCTCTAGACGATCATTGAGTTCGATGATGTATCGAAGTTGTTTCGGGTTCTCGACTTTTACACGTTGTCCCTCGAAAAGCGGTGCGCTTTTATGATCCTCAATCACGTCCAGGAAACGACCTTGCTCGAGTTCAGAATGGTCAAGTGCGGTCATGGTGCGTGCCGTTCCATGATGAAGGGTGTGCATAGGGCGTGTGCAAACCAGAATGCCATGATTTCGAGCACTCTGTACAAGGTTCTGAGTCATCCATACAGGTGCGGTTTCGTGGCTGCGGTGGTGAAGGTGAACATGCTCGAGCAGTTCTTCGGGCGATTCTTGCCCTTCGGTATCGAAAAGATCGTAAACGACGTGTAATGGTGCAAATGGGAACAGTACAAGTAAGGGCTTGGCATCTGGTCTGATGTTACGTCCAAATTCTTTTCCCCACTGAGATGCTGTTTTGACAAAGCTGACTCGAGGGTTCTGAACTTGTAACAGGTAAGCGTTGTAGGGTTTCTGACTGCGGAAACGACTGAGAAAATTGATTGTTTCGAGAAAAGCTTGACTGTTTCTGTGGTGTATCGAGCGGGTGAATAGTTCGTCTAGCAGTAATTCTTTCTGTTGATCGGGATTGACGGTTTGAAAATCTTCGAGATACATAATTGATGTTCCTCTTTTCATTTGCATATTGATAAAAAGTTGGTAACGATTATTTAACGATAAATGCTTTGCCATGATGCTATCGCTTTCTTTAGGCTTATGGCGGGTTGAGCGGGGTGCAAAAGGCTTGACTCGAGCCTAAATCATAGCCTATAGTCTGTTTATAGTAAATACTCTTGCTATAACCAGTATGTGTTAAAGACCCACAGAATGGAGACATGATTGTGAAATGGCAACTGAGAAGATTCTTGGAACAACACCACACCACCGTTTATGCCGTGTGGAAAGCCAGTGGTATCTCTAAAACCACGCTGTACGCCATCACGAACGACAAGATGGACGGTGTGCAATTCGATACACTTGCCAAGTTATTAAGTGGACTCGAGCATATTCTTAAGCGTGCTGTACATATTGAGGATGTTCTCGAGGAGATACGCGATGGCACGACCTAAGAAAAAGCAAGTCGTCAGTGACAAACGGGGTAACGGACGTGGCTCCATCAGTAAGTACAAAAGCAATCGGTTCAGATGGCAATTCCGTGACGCTGATGGGGATACCCTGGCAAGTGGCATTGCAGAGTCTAAAGAACAAGCAGAAGATGCCCTCACCCAAGTGAAAAGCGATCACATACGCGGGATTCTGGCAAGCCCTGACCAGGTGACTCTATCCGAGTACGCTGATCGATGGCTCGAGCACATGGATGTCCGAGAAGTGACTCGAGAGATGTACAAGCATGAACTGAACCTCATCATGCCAATGCTTGGTAAGAGGCGCTTGAAGGATTTAAAGCCCGTGGACATTAAGAACGCTCTCACCAAACTGGCAAACAGCAGCACCAAACGCAAGAAGGGCGGGAAGCTTGTCGAAACGGGCAAGCTCTACTCGAGCCGAACCGTAGGGCATGTCAGAACACGCCTCAAAACCGTGCTTCGGGAAGCCGTGACCGATCAAATCCTTTACGTGTCACCCGCCGAAGCCGTGAAACCGATCAAGAAGCACCGCACAGAACAGCCTCACATGGCGCTTGACTTTGACCAGGCGGTAAGATTGTATGAAGTGGGTACGGGGTTGTACGAAGTTGGCTTGTGTCGGCTTTGGGTGGCAGTCTTTACAGCCGTCTCTCTTGGACTTCGCAAATCTGAAGTTATGGGCTTGCGTTGGCAAGACGTTGACCTCGAGAAAAGCTTGATTCGAATTCGTCACACCTCTGTCAATCATCAGCGTAAGGTCACTCGAGGAGAACTCACCAAGACCGACCATTCGAGCCGTGACATTCTGATACCAGCAAGCCTTAAAGTGCTGCTCACACTTCATCAGGAAAAGCAACAAAAGGAACGGGACACGGCACAAGATGCTTGGCAAGATACGGGCGCGGTCTTCACCACAAAAACAGGTGACTGGACTCATCCCGATAACCTCAAGTGTGCTCTCGAGGATATTGTGAAGTGGTCAAGTTGGAAGTTTTACAGCGAACTTGACGGGCGCGGGATTGCTCGAGGTCACAGGGTCTTCAAGACCACGATTCGACAAGGTATCGAAGCGTTAATCAAAGATGGTGAAGCCTTGCCGCACCTGACACCGCACGACCTTAGACACACGGCTGGCACATTGATGCTTCGCAGGGGCGTCCCTGTTGAGGTGGTATCCAAGACCCTTGGACATGCTGACATTGCAATCACCTACCGCGTGTACCGCCATGTGCTCGAGTCTGAAAAGCGTCAGTTTGTAATTGATCTATTCCCCGACCCCGTGAAGCCTCGAGTTGTTGGGGTTTCATCCCTGAATTAACGACCCGTTGCACACGGCGTTGCACACGGTCGCTGAAAAGAGCAAAACTGGAGAAAACCTGAAATGCAAAAACCCCGTCAAGTGCGGGGTTTTCTTTTGGTGGGTCCGTCGGGACTTGAACCCGAAACCAACGGTTTATGAGACCGCTGCTCTAACCGATTGAGCTACAGACCCGCGCTGGAAGATTGTACGGTTTTGGACGTTGAACAGCAAGGGTTTCTCGAGGTTACATATTTTCTATTGCCGAATGATTCGTTCGTATTCATCGTGTAGACCAATCCAAAACCACAGTAAACCGTGTTCAATTTCAACGGCTACAACACGGTGATCGTCAGCCACTCGAGCAGACCAGTAACGACCCACTTTCTTAAAATGCAATGATGGATGCCGAGGATTTTGCTTGAGCAATTCAAAATTCTTATCTGTAAGGGTTTGTATGGTTTTTTGCAAGGCTTCGTAATTCGACCAGAAACTTCGTGTGGTGAAGTGATTCACAATTTTCTAAATTGCCCTGCTTGAAAATCCCGAATCGCTTGTTCAGCAAGCGCATCAAGCCGACCTGCTTTAACATCACGCTCAAACTCTTCATCCCAAAGCTTGGCTTCAAATTCTTTAAACCACCCTCGAAACTCGAGCAATTCCTCGGGCGTTAAGGCTTGTATTTCTTGCTCGAGTTGGGCAATTTTGCTCATGTCAAAATCCTATCACTCGAGCTTCAAATTGATATGTTTTCTCGAAATTGCATACTCGGAATACTCAAAACCCGTTCACGAATAAACCCACCACCCAACAACCTCGAGCCATCATAAATCACAGCGCTTTGCCCTGCGGTAACCGCAAATTGCGGGTCGTCAAACTCGAGTTGAAAGCTGCTGTCATCGGCTTGAACCAATGTGGCACTGCTTGGCAGTTGACGGTAACGCACTTGCGCCATGACTCTGGTTGGCAAGCTCGCCACGTCTACCAAGTAATTCACGCCCCGCACCTCGAGCGTCTGCGTGTTGCATTCGGCTTTTGTTCCGACAATCACCTGGTTTTTTTCGGTGTCGAGCGCAATCACGTATCGCTCGAGGTGCGAATGAAAAAGTTTCA
The DNA here is from genome assembly GCA_025352125.1 of Deinococcales bacterium. Classification (GTDB taxonomy): domain Bacteria; phylum Deinococcota; class Deinococci; order Deinococcales; family JAAFIG01; genus JANXTZ01. Next base: position 19,339 of record JANXTZ010000011.1, read on the forward strand.
TGCCTTTTTTCTGCCCTATCGTGTAAAACTGTGTGCCTTCATGCTCGCCCACAACGTTTCCTTGGGGGTCCACCACCGCGCCCATTTGAGGCTTGATGCGTTCGGACAAGAACTCTGCAATGGTGCCTGGCACAAAGCAGATGTCCTGACTTTCGGGTTTTTCAGCCGTAATCAAGCCGTAACCCCGCGCCAATTCGCGCACGGCGGGTTTCTCGAGATGCCCGACTGGAAACAAGACTTTCTCGAGCGATTCGCGCGGTGTTCCCCACAAGAAGTAGGTTTGGTCTTTTTTTGGGTCGTTGCCACGGTGAAATTCTGGACCTTTTGGCGTGTCAATACGGCGCACGAAATGCCCGGTGGCAACAAAATCGCAACCCAGCATTTTGGCTTTTTTCACCAGGTGATCGAACTTGACTTTGGAATTGCACAGCACACACGGGTTGGGGGTGCGCCCCTCTTTGTACTCGTTGACGAACGGTTCAATGATGTTTTTTTCAAACACGTCTCGGTAATCGAGCAGATAAAATGGAATGCCCAGCGAGTCCGCCACGCGCCTTGCCTCATACGCCGCATCGGGCGAGCAGCAAGAATCAAAGGTGTCCACACGTTTTGCATCGGGCCAGAACCGCATCATCGCGCCAATGACTTCATACCCATCATCACGCAAGAGCGCGGCACTCACGCTCGAGTCCACCCCTCCGCTCATGGCTGCCAGAACACGTCCCTTGCTCACAAGCAGGCATTGTACAGGCTGCGGCGGGTTTTGTGGTGTTCAAGAGAACAGTTCGGGGATCTCGAGAAATTGCGCTGTCTAATTGAACTGTCAAATTGAACCCTCACATCAAGCGGTGCAGCCATTCCACCAGAAGTTTTCGTTCCGCCGCACTGAACGTGGACTCGAGTTCAGGTAACAACGCGATCAGCGAGACAGCGTGTGTGGTCACCGGCGATTGGCTGGAGGTGTTGGCAGGTTTTGATTCAGAGGTAAGAATCGTGTTCAAGACAGACTCGAGCATTAGGTCTGAGAGTTTGGTATCTTTCACCTGGGAATTCAGCAAGCTCAAGGTTGTTCCCAAAGCTGCGCCGTGAATCATGACCGCAGCACGGTTAACATCCACCGTCAATCGTCCTGCTTCAGCCACCCGCCGAAGTACGTTGTGCAGGAGTCCAAAACTTTCCAGGGCGGCACGGGAGCGGGAATTGTCGGTCAGCACGCCGTACATGAGCTTGTAAAGATGCGGGTGGGTCAGCCCGAAATCCAGATGCAAATTCCAGCCGTCGCGCAGTTCTTGTACCGGGTCGCTCAACCTTGTGCGCTTCGTCTTGGACTCGAGGTAGGCTGTAAAACCGGCGCTGGCAACCTCGTTCAGTAAACCCTGCATGTCACCGAAATGACGGTAAATCGTTGGTGGTTGAACATCGGCGGCGGCGCTCACCGCACGGGTGGACACAGCTTCGACCCCTCCAGCCTCGAGCAAACTGAGTGCAGCTTGGATGATTCTTTCTCGAGGCGTGGATGGTGCGTTTGAGGTCATTTATCAATGCTAACATCAAAAGGTTAACAGCTTGACATATCAATGGTTCATGTTTATTGTTATCACTGTAAACAAACCATTTCAGTTGTTCAAAAGAACGACAACGCCATCTCACAACGCAAGATGCAAACAGGAGCAAACATGATCTTAGTCACAGGCGCAACCGGACAGTTGGGCAAAACCGTTATTCATCAACTCTTAAAAAACGCCCCAGCCGACAATATCGCCGCTTTGGTACGTGATGAAACCAAAGCCGCCGACCTTAAAGACTTGGGCATCAACATCCGCGTGGGTCACTACGATGATTCAGTGTTACTCGAGCAAGCCATGCAGGGCGTTGAACGGGTTTTGCTGATTGCTGGCACGAACGAGGACCGCCGCGTTCAACAGCACCAAAACGTTGTGAACGCCGCGAAAAAAGTTGGCGTCCAGGGCATCGCCTACACCAGTCGAACCCTGAAAGACGCCAGCAACACGGCGAACAAGCTGATGCTGGGACATTTTCAAACCGAGGATGCCATCAAAGACAGCGGACTGTCCCATGCCATCTTTCGCAACGTCTTGTACATGGACACGATTTCGAACTTTGTCGGCGAAAAAGTGCTCGAGACGGGCATTTCGCTGCCCGCAGGTCAAGGTCAGGTTGCCTTTGCCCTGCGCAGCGACATGGGCGAGGCAATCGCCAACGCTTTGTTGGCAGGAGCTTGGAATCAAACGATTTACAAACTGACGGGAAGCAAAGCATATTCTTTTGAAGACGTTGCGGCAGCATTGACCAAACTCTCAAATCGTGAAGTGAAATACACGCCCGCAGACCCGGCAGCCTTCGCGGCAAAAATGCTCGAGCGCGGCGTACCCGAGATCGTGGCGGGGCGGGTCGTTGGGTTTATGACCGACATCAAAAATGGGCAAGAGGACGAGATCAGCCCAGACCTCGAGCAACTGCTTGGGCGCAAACCCGCGACGCTCGAGCAGGGGTTGAAAATGCTGTTCAAGTTGTAGAGAAATCAAGCAAAAGATAATGGTCAGCACCTTTCACAATGCTGACCATTTCGATTCTCGAGCTTAAATCACCTCAAACGCTGGCGGCTCGAGATTTACGGTACAGGTTGTACAACTTAAAGTTCGATGCCCTGAATCGGCTCATGGCGTCTTCGGGCGTGATGCGCAGTTGCGTGGCAGCTTCCGCCATTTTCACCCCTTGACCGTTGACCAGTTTTAAAAGTTGCGCGGTGGTCGGGTCAAAGGTTTGCGCGAAAGGCTCAAGTTCAGTCCAGGCGGGTTTTTCAACTGGCGCTTTGACAACTTTGGGTTTGCTGACTTTTTTCGTGGCTCGAGTTGGGGCTTTTTTAGTCGTGGTTTTGGCTCGGGTCGCGGTTTTTGTAGTGCTGGTTTTTGTTTTGCTGGTTGCCGCCGTCTTGGTCGTGGCGGTCTTTTTGACGGGTTTGCCTTTTGGCAGCTTGGCGCGTTCGTTAAAAATATCTCGAGCGCGGTCCGCGTCAAGGTCGTCTGGGCGGTCGCCTGCCCGTAACCAGGCGTTCATCTCACCGTCGGACAGGTACGGTCCAAAACGTCCGTCGCGCAGTTCGATGGGTTTGCGGTCTTCAAACTCGAAGACTTTGGCGGGTGGTTTGGGCGCGGCGCGACCCCTGGTTTTGGGTTGGGCGAACACCGCTTCGGCTTGCTCTGGCGTGATGCTGAACAACTCTTCGTGACTGGAAATGGTTCTCGAGTCACCCTTGTCCTCTTGTCCGCCGCGTTTGATGTACGGTCCAAATTTGCCGTTGAACGCCCAGACTTCCTCGCCTTGGGAAACACCGACGTAACGGGGCAATGAAAGAAGCTTTAAGGCGTGCTCGAGCGTGATCTCTTCAATTTTGTCGTTCGGGAAGAGGCTGGCATTTCTGACACCGACCTCGCCAGGGTTGCCGAGGCTGACGTAAGGTCCAAAGCGTCCCGATTTGGCGCTGACCGTCATGCCAGAGTGCGGGTCAAGTCCCAACTCGCGTTCATTGGATTTTTGGGTCAGCAGTTCCTCTGCCTTCTCGAGTGTGAGGTCATCTGGTGGGAAGTCCTCTGGAATGTTGCCTTTTTGGTCGCCGCGCTGCATGAAACTGCCGTAGCGTCCAACCCGAACTTCAATACCGCTGCCCTCGAGGCGCGGTATAAAAATGGTGGCGATGGCTCGAGGGTCGATGCTCTCGAGGTTTTCGGCAATCATGGGTTTTAAACCATCTTTGGCAGCGAAATAAAAGTTGTTCAGGTACGGACTGCGTTTTTGCTCGCCGTTGGCGATGCCGTCAAGGTCATCCTCGAGTTTGGCGGTGAAGCTGTAATCGACCAGTTTGGTGAAGTGCTTCTCGAGCAGCGTGACCACCGAAAAGGCGATGAAGGTCGGAATCAAAGCCGTGCCGCGTTTGAAGACGTAACCACGGTCTTGGATTGTTTGAATAATGCTGGCATACGTGCTCGGGCGTCCGATGCCTTTTTCCTCGAGTGCCTGCACCAAGGATGCCTCCGTGAACCTGGCGGGGGCTTGGGTGCTGTGACCCTTCGGTTCGAGCGTCTTGTCCGTCACACGGTCATTTTGCGCCAAAGCTGGCAAATTGATTTCACGGTCCTCGAGTGCGGCTTCGGGATCGTCTGAACCCTCGACGTAAGCCCGTAAAAAGCCTGCAAAGTCGATGGTTTTGCCCGATGCGGCAAAGACCGTTGCGCGACCATCGCTGGCGTTCGCCCCGATTCTGACGGACAGCCTGCGCCCTCGAGCATCTGCCATCTGCGATGCCACGGTGCGTTTCCAGATCAGGTCGTAGACTTTCCATTCGTCCTCGCCCAGCTCGCCTTTTAATGCTTGTGGCGTGCGAAATTTCTCGCCGGCAGGTCGAATGGCTTCGTGTGCCTCCTGGGCGTTTTTAACTTTTTTCTCGTAAGTTCGCGGCGTTGGATGCAGGAAGCTCTCGCCGTAAAGGTCACGCACCTGTTCTCGAGCCGCGTTGAGTGCCTCTTTGGAGAGGCTGGTGCTGTCGGTACGCATGTACGTGATGTAGCCGCCCTCGTAAAGTCGCTGCGCGGTTCTCATGGTGCGCTGGGCAGTAAAGTTCAGCTTGCGCCCACCCTCCTGTTGTAGGGTGCTGGTGATGAACGGTGCATACGGACGCTGCGTGAACGGTTTTTCTTCGGTGCTTAAAACCTTAAAATTTGCACCCTTCAAACCGACCGCCAGCGCTCGAGCCTCGAGTTCATTGAGGCGCACAATTTTGTCGCCGCCGACAAATTCGCCTTTGGGATTAAAGTCTTTGCCCAAAGCAAGGCGCTTCCCCTCGAGTTCGATCAGGCTGGCAGGGAATTCTTCGTGTTTCAGGGTTTCAAACTTGGCATCAATGTCCCACCAACTGGCGGGCGTGAAACCCATGCGTTCACGCTCGCGTTCGACCAACAAGCGCGTTGCCACACTCTGCACGCGTCCTGCCGAGAGTTGCGGTTTGACTTTCTTCCACAAGACTGGCGAAACCTCAAAACCGTACAAGCGGTCAAGCGCCCGACGCGTCTCTTGGGCTTGAACCAAATTTTCGTCCACCGACCTGGGGTTTTTGATGGCGTTCAGAATGGCTTCTTTGGTGATTTCATGAAAGACCATGCGCTTGATCGGCACTTTGGGTTTGAGTTCGTCCAGCAAATGCCAGGCGATGGCTTCACCCTCGCGGTCCTCGTCTGTCGCCAGAATCACCTCGCTCGAGTCTTTCAAGAGTGCCTTGAGTTTGGCAACCTGCTGGCGTTTGTCGGCATTGACCACATACAAGGGTGCAAAATCATTGTTGACATCAATGCCCAGTCGCGCCCAGGGTTCGCCTTTGAACTTGGCGGGGACTTCATCGGCATTGCGTGGCAAATCACGAATATGCCCGAAGCTCGACTCGACTATGTAACCCGCACCCAGAAATTTTGAGATGGTTTTCGCCTTGGCAGGTGATTCCACAATAATTAAGGTTTTTGACAAGGACTTCCCCCTCGAGAGATACCAAACACCACGTTTTGGCATTGGTTCAAAAAATGCTCGAACGACCCTCGCTCGAGATCAGGCACGCGGGTAGGGTAGCACACGAGACATGAAAAGTAAGAAGCTCGAGCACAATCTGGCATTGATGGTCGATCAACCTCAGATTTTTTGTACTCGAGTTTAAATCGCAAATATATTTGCGAAGGGCACAAAACCCAAGATTTGAGTCTTTTTGGCACAACCAAAGTTAAAAAATGATACCAAGTTTAAAATCTTTGGCGTACAAGCCAAGCTCCGGAAAGTCTGGGCACTGCACATCGAACAACCAATGCTCGAGCAGCGTCTTGGCATCAGTTCCGGCAAGTTCCAAGGTGAGGTTTACAAAATCCTCAACGCTGGCGTTGCTGAACTTGTATTTCTCGAGGTAGGCGCGAAGGAGTCCAAAGAATTTTTCGTCACCAACTTTTAAACGCAGCGCATGAAGCGTCATCGCGCCCCGCAGGTACACGCCATCGTTGAAAAGATCGTCACCGATTTTCAGCGTTCCTGGCGGAGTATAGATGCCCGAGGCAGGTGTATTGGGCAAAATACCGCCCGTCAAGCGAATCAGTTCGATGCGTGAGGGCGTACCCAATCGAACCGAAGTGAAATTCCAGCGAGAAACCAAATCTGAGATTTGAAGGATGGTCGCACCTTTTGGAAATTTTGCCGTGACCTCGTCGTGAAACTGTTGTGGCAAAGTGCCTTCAAACATCAACCCAAGTGCCCGCTCGAGCGTATCTCCAACCAAAATCGCATTGCCGTAACGGCTGCCTCGCAAGCGTTGAAGCAACTGATATTTGCTGACTTGAAGCACCGCACTTCCAACGGCAAGATTGGGATAATCTTTTTCGATCTCTGCCTTTAAGGTTGCATCCTTGTCGTTGGCATTGAAATTGGAGTACAACCAACCGAAATACTCGGCGAAACCCTCATGCACGAAGATGTCCTTGTGCGATTTGAACGTCACATCAGCCCCAAACCATTGATGTGCCAATTCGTGCGCCACAGTTTCAACGTTTGATTCCAGGTCATTGCTCCAAGAGACTGGTAAAGTCACCAACGATTGCGTCTCGAGCGCAAAGCCGAGTTGATTGTCAACAGTCAGCACGCCAACCTCAGAAAACGGGTACGCGCCAAGTTTATCTTCCAGAAACGAGATAATTTTTGGTGTCTCGAGCACCGCCGATCTCATGACGTTCGATGTTCTGGGCGACAGATAATGACGAACCCGAACCTTGCCGACTTTCCCCTGATCTACAAGCTTGAATTCACCTATTGCCAGCACCACAAAATAAGTTGAAGTCGGCGTGTCAATTCGGTAATTGCTGGTTGCCGTGCCGTCGTTGTTCTCAACCCTTGAGATCAATACGCCGTTGGTGATGGCTTGCTCCTTGCTGGGGGCATTTAAATGAAAAGAAAAAGTGGCTTTGTCGCTTGGATGATCATTTACTGGACTCCAGGCGAACATGGCGCTGGGTTCGGACAGCACGGTCAACTGATTTAAAGATGCCATCCAGAAATTTGCCCCGCCGAAAGCGCTGGTGTTGACCGCCACCGAACCTGGCTTGCCCGCATACGTCACACTGACTTTAAAGTTTTCACCTTTTAGAATTGCCTTTGTGGGCGTGATGCTCAACTCTGGATCGGCTTGCGCAAAACCTGCCATGTCACCGTTCACAATCACACTTGTCACGGTCATCGAACCAAAATCGAGATTAAAACCACTGAGGTCTTGGGTCGCCACCGCCGTCATGGTGGTTGCACCCTGTTCCGTCTGATGATCTGAACTGATTTTTAGGGCAATATCGTAATCCTGCGCGTCATAACCACCATTGCCCATGAACGCAAAAATAGGGTCATTCAAACTCGAGCTGCCCGCCGTTTGAGCGAAAACAAACGTGGAAAACCCGAGCAGCAGGGTTGAAACTCGAGCGACGGTTTTAAAAGTACGACTGAACATGATGCGAACCTCCGTGTTTGGATAGTTTACCCAGGGCGCGTTAAGGTTTCTTGAAGCTCGAGCAAATTCAGAAACGCGCGTAACGGTTCAAGTACACCCACGTGTTGCCTTCTCGACCAATCGCCTTCAAACCCGCCGCCTTTGCCCAGGCATCAGTCTGTTGTGAAGTCACGTATTCTGGCTCAAACAATTCTTGCGAAATGACGATATGCCCACCAGGTTTTAAGGCTTTCAAACACTGCTCCAGGGCTTTGACGGGCATTCGAATCTCTGGCAGCACCGAAATCAAAACGATCACATCGGCAACCCCGTAAAGCTCGAGTTCGCAGACATCGACGGCAAGAAACTCGAGGTGAGGCAAGTCTTCGGTTTTACTTCTGGTTTGCGCCAAATAGCGCGGTTCAATGTCTTGTACGATCAAATGCTTGCACCTGCCGGCGAGCGCACGGGTGAACAGACCAGAACCGCAACCAATCTCGAGCACGGTGTCGGAGGGCTTAATCAGGCATTGGTCGGCTGTGCGCTTCGGGTTACGGTACTGTTTGCGCCACGGATTCTCGAGCAACCAAGACCAGCCGAAAGGAATGGCTTGCGGGGAGAGTCGAAGCCAAACTCGAATAACGATTTGAAAGACGATCAGACCAAGAACCAGGAAAACGAGTGGCATGGTGTAGTTTACGTTTTCTGAGTAACTGATGTTTTTGACGTAACATTAAGAACTCGAGAAACGACAAAAACCCCGTGATGAACGGGGTTTTCTTTTGGAGCCGAAAAGCGGAATTGAACCGCTGACCTACTGATTACGAATCAGTTGCTCTACCCCTGAGCTACTTCGGCAAACTAAGTTAACCTCAAAGGTTAATTGAATCCGTCTAGCAGATTATAGGCTTAAAGATTTGCTGTCAAGATGTTTAACTCGAGATTCCAGTTCTAAATTGAAATCAACTTGTCACATAAGTTTAATCAGGTGGTCAGAAAGTTTTGAGGGATTTCATGGCAATTCAAGATTTCATAAACGAATTTCTTTCAGATGTAAAATTTAGAGGTTTATCCCCTAGGACACATGATTTTTATGAGGATACTCTAAGAAGATTTCAGGTATTCACAACAAAAAACGGAATACTTGAACCTCAAGATATTCAATCAAATCACTTGAAAACATTTTCAATTGAATTACAAGCACGAATGTCAATTGGAGGTGTGAATGCTTATTTACGTGGTGTTCGGGCATTTTGTGGATTTTTAGTTAAAGAAGAGTTTCTTCAAAAGAACCCATTCACAAAATTTAAACTTCTTAAACAACCTCAATTAAACATGCCTCACGTGAAATTTGAAGAGTATGAAACGTTGATGATTCAAGCCCGTTTAGGAAAAAATCCTTTACGTAACCAAGCAATTGTTGGACTTTTATTTGATACTGGACTTAGAGCTTCTGAGTTAACAGGTTTACAGGTTTCTAATTTATTCAAAGATAAAGGGATGTTGAAAGTTTTAGGTAAAGGGAATAAAGAAAGAGTAATTCCTATCTCTCGAGTTACGGTTAAAAGAATCCAAAATTATATTTCAAATGAACGAGAAAAGACTTATCTTGCTGAAATCTTTTTAGTAGATAAAGAAACATCACTTAATTATAATTCTTTAAGATTGATGATTCAAAGATTATTTTTACGTGCAAATTTAGAACATAAGTCATTACATTGTTTTCGTAGGGGTATGGCTGTACAGTTTATAAAGAATTCAGGAGATGTTTTTAGTCTCTCGAGAATCTTAGGTCATACAACTCTTCATATGAGTAATAAGTATGCTGTTTTAGATTCTGAGGATTTAAAGGAGATTCATATAAGAGCATCACCAATACGAAAGTTTTAGAGTCTCGGGATTTTATTTTGTGGAATTCTTGAATGAATTAAAAGAGGTTTAGATGAAGAAAGTTATATTACCAATTAGTGTATTTTTAATTTTTTGTTCTTTAGCATTTGCACAAAAGTTTCCAAACGACCCTTTAACGTTGAAATTACTAAAAGAAATTAAAGGTACTTTAATTAAAGTAAAAGATGATAGATGTGGAGATGCAGTTTCGATAAAAGTATCATCAATTGATAAGGCTTTGGATAAAATAAATACTTTTTTTATAAGTCGTGGATATTTGAAAAATGACCAACAACAATATACTGGATATATTTCACTTGTAGGAAAGGATTATATGTTTTTTGTAGGATTTTCAAATATTCTTTGTATGACAGCTAGTTAGTTTGAATATTAATTTTACTGTAATATCGTTTACACTAATAGCTATGCCATAGGGGAGAATTTATGAGGAAAGTAATTTTAGTAATTGGATTTATTGCTGGAATTTCAAGTATTATTCTAGCAAATGCGCTTAAAATAGGAATATGGACTGTAGAAATAGAAAACGATTCAATTTCTGGTCAAACTGTAACAGCTTCTACTACAGCAACTTCAGGAAATAATCTCGGTCAAACTCTTTCTTCTGATGGCAAAGAACTTATTATTAGATGTGATATTGATGGTGCTGCAATTTATTATCACATTGATACTTTTTTTAGTTCCTCTTATTCTGAACTTCCTGTAATCTGGAAAATAGATTCAAATAAACCAGTAAAAGAAAATTGGGGGATGGCATCCTCTTATCGGGCAATTTTTATGCCAGATGAAAGTCTCAAATCATTCTATAAACAGGCACTAAAAGGCAAATTGTTAAAAATCCGAGTAAATGTTGCACCAGGAATTCCAGGTTCTGACAATGATTACACTTTCAAGTTAACTGGACTTACCAAAGCAGCAAAATACTTAAAGTGTTTCAAGTAAATAAAACCCAACTTCAAAAATAGGGTTGGTTACTCAGGAAGAAATAACCCCTGGGTACGTCAATCCTGATAGCCTTAAAATCTTATTTAATTAAATCTAGGTGTTAGTGAGCCTGGATTTAATTTTTGATGCTTAAAATTGAACTGAAAACTCTAATGATTAGGGTGTAGAATCCTCTAAGAAGAAAGGAAAACTTGAGATGTTCAATCTAATATGAGATAATACATCTAAGAAATAAAGGAATAGGTGATTAGTATAAGTAACTATGAATTATATATTTTGGCAAATTGTGGTTTTGACTGGGAAACACTAGCAGAAATCTATTTTAAAGTTAGGGGGTATAAGACAAGTGAAAGAGCATTGTACTTAAAATGTTATAGAGAATCTAAAGAATTACAATATCAATTTAATCAAGTTGAAATTATTGAGATTGCAACACAAATTATTGAGAAGTACAAAATTAAAGAAAAGTTAGCAAATTAAGAGAGAATACAAATTTAAGGAAAAGGTAAACATAATATGGCAATTACAGAATTTGAAACCAAGCAAACAAAGACAGGAACACAAGTTAAGAAAGTTTACAAAGATGGTGGTGTAGATACTACTTCTACCTATGAAATTGATAAACATGGAAATTGGATACTCGTAAAAACTGAAACTAAGGAATCAAAAGATTAGATAGTTTCTCGAGAATTCACATACTTTTCGGCAAAACATAAAAAGAGTTAGTTTCTAGGTTCTCACTTAAAAACTAACTCTTCAAAAAATCACCACTTTCACGCTACCACACGTTATGGAGACTGCTTTACTTATGACTAATTGTACCATATTTACCGAAGATTTTCTAGTAAATCCGCAAAAAAGAAAAGACCTTCAAGAACTTTTTAACAATGAAAAATACCAAAGAGTTGATAAATCTACAGGTGAGATTATTGGTTACTATCTTCATGATGCCGTAAGGAACAAGAGTAATTTTACGGCAAAGAAAGCATTATCAGAAAGCTCGAGATTCACAAATTTCAAGAATAAAACAGAAAGTCTTTATTCTTATGTTCTAAACCTCAAAGATATAAACCCTGAAAGAGCTAAATTAGAAAATCTTTATGATAAGAGAAAATACAATGCACTTATTGGAATCTTAGATAAAATCATTCAAGGGTCTTACATTGCAACTCTTGAATACGGAGTACAAACAGGTATTCATGCACATATTCTTTGTCAGAAACAAACCAGTGAAAACTTAAAATCTGAATTTAAGATTACAGAAGAAAGTTATGTAAAAACCATTCAGTATCTTAAAAAAGGAATCTTATCACCTGTGAAGAAAGGTGAATTTAGAATCAACTATGAAGAAATAAAATCAGATTATGAGGTAATTGCAGGAAGGATTATTGAACTTCGGAAGATGAAAAGGAAACGTTCAGCACAGGTAATTTATAGGACAAATAGAAAGATTACACGTCTGTATTCAAAAGTATCTCCGACAAACTAATCGTTATTCCTTTTTACTCTTGGTTTAGGAATTCTATTTAGTTTCTCTTGGTACTCTTTGAATGCTTCTTCAAATTCTTTATCATCTAATTCTTCTAAGTTCTTGCTTATCTTCTTCTTTTTAGTTTGATTCAAGAATCCGTTATTCATAGAATGCTTTTCTAAAGTGAACCACTCTTGTATAGACACTAAATCCATTATTACGAAATCTTGTATTAACCCTTTGTTATCTTTCCGAGGCTGTTCTATTTTTACTGGTTTTCCATCTGAAACTGAGAAATATCCATCAGGCAAGATGTTTTTCAGTTCTCCATTTTTGATTGCTTCCCTGATTTGAATACCCAAAGTTCGATAAACAATCATTGTACCCTTTGAAGATTCTTTTTCTAGGAACTCGAGCAGGAAATCTGAAAGTTTCAATCTAGGCATGTGATAGATTATACCTGAATACCTAAGCCTGTGCTACGTCTCGTAGGATGCTCGAGAAGACCCTTACAATCTTTTTCGGGAGTTCAGATACCCTAAACAGATTAAAGCTAATTTAAGAACACCAAGAAGAGAATCAGGTGATTCAAGTTTAAACACTAAATTAAGAGGTAAAAAAGAACACAAAACTTAGAGTTGACAAAAAACAAGATTCAGGCTTAAAGTACGAAAATGAAAACAATCAGATAGTCATAGAGATAAGACTGAATGATTGAATGTTGTTCTAAACGGGATTATTTGAGATTTAGAGTTAAAACTGATTACGAATCAGTTGCTCTACCCCTGAGCTACTTCGGCGGTCGGCTCGAACCTCAGAAGATTATCGGCTCGAGCATCACCTGTCAAGTTCAGATTTTTGAAAACTCGAGTGCGGTTTTTGCCAACAATTCTGCGGCAAGCGGCAGGGCGCGTTCGTCATCGAAGTCAAAACCTGGGTGATGGTGGGCTTTGTCGCGTCCGGTGGCGGCATCGTTTGAACCCACAAAAAAGAACACGCCTGGTTTTCGTGCCAGAAATTCGGCGACATCCTCTCCGCCCATCGTCTGATCGGCGGTGCTGACGCTACCGTTCACGTCTCGAGCGACCTGTTCAAAAAGACTGGTCAGGCTGGAATCGTTGACCACTGGCGGTGGACCATCGACCCAATCAATGCTACCCGTTGCACCGAACGCACTCGAGAGGGTCACGGTCATTTCTTTAATGCGGTCTGTCAACCTCGAGCGCAACTCGCTTTCGAAGGTGCGCAGTGTGCCGCGCAATTCGGCGCTTTCGGGAATGATGTTGCTCGCGCCCTCGCCCGCTTTGAGGCTGGCAATCGTGACCACGGCGGTGTTGGTCGGGTTGGTTTCACGGCTGACCAGGGTTTGCAGCGCGGTGATCAAGTGTGCGGCGACCACCACGGGATCAATCGCTTGGTGCGGCGATGCGGCATGTCCGCCCTTGCCTTTAATCGTGATCGTGAAACTGTCGGCTGCTGCCATGACCGCCCCTGCCCGAACGCCGACCCAACCGACGGGTTTGTCATTCCAGAGGTGCAAGCCCACCACCGCGTCCACGTCGTCCATCAAATCGGTTTTCTGCTCGAGCATCGCGCTTGCGCCGCCCACGACCTCCTCGGCGGGTTGAAAAACAAATTTGAACGTTCCTGAAAGTTCATTTCGGTTCTTTGCAAAGACTGTGGCGACATGCGCGGCAATGGTCGCATGACCATCGTGACCGCAGGCGTGCATCACCCCAGGGGTGCTCGAGGCATAGCTTGCGCCAGTGGTCTCAAAAATTGGCAGCGCGTCGATGTCGGCGCGAATCATCACGGTTTTGCCTGGTTTTCCGCCCCTCAAATATCCAATGATGCCCGTGATGCCGACATTGCGTTCGACTTCAAAGCCAAGTTGCTCGAGGTGATCGCCCAGAATTTTGCTGGTGCGAAACTCTTGAAAACCAAGTTCTGGATGGCTGTGAAAATCACGACGCATGGCGACCATGCTGGGTTGTAACGCCTCAAGCTCCAATTTGATGTTCATAATGGCAGTCTAGCATCTGGTTTTAAGGCGCAACCGTTCGCAATTCGACACTCCAACCCTCGCCGCTCGAGACGCCAAAATGACCCGCAAAACTCGAGCAATTCATGCCGAGGCTGGCGTTCAGGAGGCTGTTGACGTACACCAGGCGCTCGCCCAATTTCACATGCCCAAAACTTGGCACGTAAGGCAGGGTTTCTTGATAAACCTGTTGATGGTGTTTGAAGACCCGCACCTCGAGGTGATCGCCCAGTTTGACACCCAAGTCGTCCAATAAATGCTTTGGAATATTCGTCCAGACGTTGCCAAATTGAATGTCCAGCACCGGAATCACGCCGCGTATAACGTTCTCAACCCGTGTCGGGGCTTCAATCTCGAGTCGGGTGATTTTGGGCAGTGTTTCGCCAATCTTGCCAAACTCGAGCAAGCCAGACGCCAGTTTTGCCCCTACAAAAGCGTACAAATCGCGTCCCAGAAAAGTGTAACTCTCGCTCGAGCCTGGAAGGCGGTGCATGATCTCGTCAATTTCAAACGTTTCGAGCGGACCGAATTCGTCCTCGATCAGCGTCAGCAGACCATTGTCTGGACAAACGTAAATCCTCCCACCCGTATCTTTTGCCGCCACACTTTTGCGGTTCGTGCCAACGCCAGGGTCAACCACGATCACGAAGACCGTGCCAGCCGACCAGTACGGCGCGGTTTGCCGCAACCTGTACCCACCCTCGAGAATGTTGAACGCCGGAATCTCGTGGGTCAGATCAACCACGTCCAAAGTTGTGTTGACCCCTCGAGCCACGCCCTTCATGGCTGCCACCGCGCCATCACGAAGTCCAAAATCGGTCATCAAGACCAACGCTGATAAATTGTTCATACTGACACCCTCGCACCCGAGCGACTTCAAATGTCGGCGGCTAGCCAAGCGGAATCGAACCGTCGGCTGCCACAAGCGCGATGAAGGAGTTTAACCCGAATTGTGACCCGAGAATCAAGTTCTCCGAAGTGACGCCTTGGAGTTTGAAATTTTCAAAGTGACTGAAACGAACCCAGCTCGAGATTGTGGTTTCAAATGACCTTGAATTCACAAATCTTTGCTATCGTTTTGCCATGAAACCCAACGCTCGACTGCTGGTGGTGACGGGACTCGGTTTGGCATTGCTTGGCGGGGCGATGGCGGGCGTTCGACTTATCAGTGTTGGCGAAACCCGCCCAATGTCAGCGCATTCGCACAGCGCCTGGCAGGGCAATTTGAACGCCAGTTTGCCGCCAGTGCTGCCCTACATTCCCACCTACTACGGTCACGTCCGTCCGATTCTCGAGGCAAAATGCACGGGTTGTCACACCGATGGCGGCATCGCGCCGTTCAGTTTGACCGATTCTGAAACCTCTACCTCCCACGCTCGAGCCGTTCAGTTGGCGGTGCAAAGCAAAAGAATGCCGCCGTGGTTGCCAGCAGGGGAGAGTCCAGCGTTTAAAGACGCTCGGGTGCTGACCGACGAAGAGATTGCGATTCTGGCAAACTGGCAGTGGGCGGGTTCGCCCCTTGGGAAGCTCGAGGATGCCGCGCCGGTGGTCGCAAAAGCGGTTCAAGCCAAACCCGATTTAAGCGTGGACACCGGACGCGATTTTTCGCCAGACCGCAACCTGACCGACGAATACCGTTGCTTTCTGATTGACCCAAAACTCGAGAAACCGCGCTACATCACGGGTTACAACATTGTGCCTGGCGACCCGAGCGTGGTGCATCACGTGATTTTGTTCTCGATTCAGGGCGTAACCATTCAGGAAGCCAAACAACGCGAGGCGGACAGTGACGCTCGAGGTGGCTGGACTTGCTTTGGCGGTCCAAACGTCGGCAATCAGGCACTGCGTGACGCGGCAAGCGACGCCGCCAAGACGGGCGATACCACCAAAGCCGAGGATGTGCTGGGTTACGCGGGTTCATGGGTTCCAGGCTCGAGCGCGATTCAGTTCCCCGAGGGCACGGGCATTTTGCTCAAACCTGGCACACAACTGGTGATGCAGGTGCATTACAACCTGCTGGCTGCCAAAGCCGATAAGGTGCTCAAAGACCGCACCACCGCCCAGTTTTACCTTTCCCCAGAGGGTGCAACCCTCAAACGTTTGGGCATGGCGGGCGCTGCCGCCAGCGTCGAAATTCCTTGTGCTGGAACGTATCCAACCGACTCGAGCGACCCTTGCAACCGCGATGCGGCGTACAAAACGGTCAGCAAATACCAAGAGCCGTGGTTGACCAAAGTTTTGCAGAGCGGTTTGATGGCAACGGTTTGCAAACACGACTTACCAGTCAACGGTGTAAATTCAAATAAAGTCGTGACGCATTGTGATTTTCCAGTCAGCAGAGACCTGCTGGCGATTGGCGCCCAGGGACACATGCACACCAGGGGTTTGAGTGTCAAGCTCGAGATCAACCCGAACAATCCAGAAAAACGCATCGTCGCACTGGACATTCCGCACTGGGATTTTCACTGGCAGAGCGCGTTTTATTTTGAGAAACCCTTCAAGATTTTTAAGGGCGACACCCTGCGGATTACCTGCACCTACGACAACAGCTCAGCCAATCAGCCCTGGATCAACGGCGTCCAAGAAAAACCGCGTTATATCGTCTGGGGCGAAAGCACCCAGGATGAAATGTGTATTGGAAACATCCAAGGGGTGCGGGAGTAAAATCACGTGCCTCAAAAAAAATCAGGAGTGTTGTGGTTTCAGTCTCCAACCTCGAGATTATCGATAACAAAGATTTAAATCGTTTTGAAGCTCGAATTCAAGACGAACTGGCGGTGCTCGAATACCATTCGAGTTCAAACGTCTTGATCCTCAATCATACCCAAGTCCCACAGAAGCTTGAGGGACAGGGTGTGGGCAGTTCTTTGATCAAATTTGTGCTCGATGAAGCTCGAGTCAACCACTACAGCATTGTGCCCATGTGCCCATTTGTGGCGGTGTACATTCGTCGTCATCCAGAGTACCGTGACCTTGTGCCAGAACGATTTTTGTACATGGTCAGTTAAATCTTGAGGTGATGATGTGAAAGCTGGCAAAGCCAATACCAGTCCAGAAATCACCGTGTTTTTTGACTCGAGTCGCTGCATTCACGCCGCCGAATGTGTGCGTGGTTTGCCTGAAGTGTTCGATGTCACAGCGCGTCCCTGGATTCGAGCCGATCACGCCAGCGCCCAAGAATTGATGGAAGTCATCAGCCGTTGTCCGTCGGGGGCATTGCAATTTGAAAATGCGAACGGTGTGCCTGAAATCCCAGCAACGCCCACAACCTTTCGTCTCCTTCAAGACGGTCAACTCGAGGTGCGGGGCGATCTGTCGTTCACGAATGCAGGCGGCGAAACGATGTTTGGCACCCGCGCGATCCTCTGAACCTGTGGACGATCAAACAACAAGCCATTTTGTGATAACAGTCATCAAAAACTGGCGTAAATCCTCTACACAATCCACCTCGAGTTGAATAAACCCGAGGTCTGGAGCGTGTGATGTTTGCACAAACCGTATCTCGAGCGTAAACTTAGACCAAGTTCAAAAATCTTGTTCTCGAGTATCCTAGGAGCACCATGAAGATTAGAAAAGCTGCCGTTGTCGGTTCTGGAACCATGGGCGCTGCCGTTGCCGCGCACCTCGCCAATGCTGGAATTCCTGTTTTGCTGCTCGACATCCTCAAAGACGGCGCAAAAGACCGCAACGAAATTGCCAAAGCCGGACTCGAGCGAGCCTTAAAAGCCAAACCTGCCGCGTTCATGCACCCTGCTGCCGCCAAACTGATTACGCTGGGCAACGTTGAAGACGATCTGCGCAAATTAAAAGACGTGGACTGGGTGTTTGAAGCCATCTTGGAGCGTCTGGATGTCAAACGCGAATTCTGGGCAAAAGTCGAAACCGTCGCTGGAGCGCACACGATTCTCAGTTCCAACTCGAGCGGCATTCCGATGAAAGACCAGATTGAAGGGCGTTCGCCCGAGTTCAAAAAACGTTTTGTCGGCACGCACTTTTTTAACCCACCGCGTTACCTCAAACTGCTCGAGGTGATTCCGACTGAAGATACCGATCCTGCGGTTATCAAAGCCATCTCCGAATTTGGCGACAAGGTGCTGGGCAAAGGTGTGGTCGTCGCCAAAGACGTGCCAGGATTTATTGCCAACCGCATCGGCGTCTGGGGCATGGGTCAGATCACCCGCGATGCCGTCAACCTTGGGCTTGCGCCCGACGTGGTCGATGCCTTGATGGGACCGATCATCGGTCACGCCTCGAGCGCCACGATGCGAACCAATGATTTAAGCGGTTTGGACATTGGTTTGATGGTCGCCAAAAACCTTGATGCCGCCACCGAATTCGATTACACACCAGCTCCAATTCTCGAGAAACTTGTTAGCCTGGGTCGTTTGGGCGAAAAAACGGGCGAGGGATTTTTCAAACGCATCAAGGGCGCGGATGGCAAAAGCGTTATTTTAACTCTCAATTACGAAACTTTTCAGTACGAAGACAAAGGCAAAGTTCGTCTGCCCGAACTCGAGCCAATTCGCGGTTTGCCCTTGATCGACCGCATTCGAGCCATGCTCAAACTCGAGGGCGCTGCCGGCGATCTGGTAAGGCGTAGCACCTACGGGCTGATCTGGTTCGCCGCCAGTAACATTCCCGCCTGTGCCGACACCGTGGTCGAGGTGGACAACGCCCTGAAATGGGGGTTCGCCTGGGAAATCGGTGCGTTTGACTTATGCGACGCACTCGGAATCGAGAACGTGATTGCAGGCATCAAAGCGCTGAATCTCGAGATTCCCAAACTCTTAAGCGATCAACTTGCATCTGGCAAGAAATTTTACGACGGTGGCTCGAGCGCCAAAGACGGCATCATCATCCTCAAAGACCTTAAAAAAGACAGCTCGAGAATCGTCAAAACCATGCAAGGCGCAAGCCTGATTGACCTTGGCGATGGCGTCGCGCTGCTCGAGTTTCATTCCAAAATGAACAGCTTGGGTGAGGATGCCATTCGCATGATGCAGTTCGCCATGAAAACAATTCCAGAGCAATTTGTGGGCTTGGTTGTCGGCAATCAGGGCGAGCATTTCAGCGCTGGCGCAAACCTGGCGGTTTTATTGATGCAAGCCCAATCTGGCGAGTTTGACGAGATCGACCAGGGCATTCGGTTGTTCCAAAAAATGACCACCAGTATGCGCTTCAGTCCGTTCCCAACCGTTTCCGCGCCGTTCAGCCTCGCCTTGGGCGGCGGCACAGAAATGAGCCTTTACGCCGATCACGTGCAAGCCCACGCGGAAACCTACATGGGCTTGGTCGAAATGGGTGTTGGGCTGATTCCCGCCGGCGGCGGCACCACCGAAATGGTCACGCGATTCACCGATCAACTTCTGCCAGGCGAGGATGCGTTCATCGCCATTCGCAAAGCCTTCGAGCAAATCGCCCTCGCCAAAACCAGCACCAGCGCCCTGGAGGCTCGAGCTTTGGGATACTTGCGAAACTCGGACGGCATCACCATGAACCGTGACCGCCTGATTAGCGACGCCAAACAAAAAGTGCTCGAGTTGGCACCCAATTACATTCAACCCCAACCTCGAGTTGACATTCCCGCGCTGGGCGAGGCGGCATACGCGAATTTGATGGTCGGGATTGATGCGCTCAAACTCTCAAAACAGGCGTCCGAATACGACGCCGAACTGGCAAGACACCTGGCAAAAATCTTGTGCGGCGGCAATGCCAACCGCACCATGCAAGTCAGCACCCAATACCTTCTCGACCTCGAGCGGGAAGCGTTTTTGACCTTGACGGGCAAGAAGAAAACCCAAGAACGTATTGCCCACACGTTGAAGACTGGTAAACCGTTACGGAATTAAATTTATCAAAGGGTGAAAATACGAATGCTCGAGAATCCAGGAGGATTATATGATGCCAACAAATCCACCCAAAACGATTGTTGATGAAGCGGGAAGAACGAATGTTCTTTTGTCTCTCGAGGAGTACGAAGCGATCTTGGAAGAACTCGAGGATGCCCGTGATGCACGAATTATTGCTGAACGTAGACTAAACCATGAAAATTCCATATCACTCGAGGCTTTTGCGGAGGAGTTGAAGCTTGAGGGGCGAATTTCAGGTTGAACTTCCAAACCGCGTTCGCAAAGAAATGCGAGCATTGCCAAATGTCATTCTCGAGCGCATCATTGAAGCCCTAAGAAATTTAGCATTTGATCCGTTTCCGCAAGGGTTCAAAAAGTTGCAAGATCGTTCAGAATACCGAATTCGGGTTGGAGATTACCGCATTTTGTACGAAGTCGATACCAAAGCTCGAGTGATCGTCATTTCGGCTGTTTTGCATAGAAGTGACGCATACGGTTGAAAACTCACGTGATCTTTTGATTGTTGAAGCGCTCGAGATGGCTGTTAGAGATTGATTTACAGTCTACAGCCTCTATGTAGAACTGGGTAAATTAAAAAATTATGGATGAAAATTCAAATCAAACAAAATTACTACTACAAGCATTTTTTGATTTTCGCAATCAAGGTTTGCTTCTTGCTAAAAATATTAAATCTAAAGAAAATTACCATCTTTCATGGTCTAACTATACGGATTTCAGTCAGTTTCCAAATCTGGAAAATACTTACGAGCTAAATCATGGTTTTTATTTAGATTGTGGTGCAATTGGTAGGATTGGTTGGTCAATACACTTAATTTGGAACGATTTTTGGCACGTGATTGGGCATTCAACCTTTTCGTTTCCAGAAGAGCCGTATCAAACTCTTCGTTTTAATTTGCCCGTAAAAAAATCTAGTTCGATAATTGATTGCACTCAAAGTATTCACGCCATTGCTCAAATTTTGATCGACGATATGAATATGTTTTTTTTAAACCCGCACGATAAAGACATTAGTGATTTTTTTGATGAAGCTCGAATGCAACCAACATATATGGGATTAATGAAATTGCCAGATGGATTATCTAAAGAGGAGTCTCGAGATGAATGAAGCCGTAATCGTATCCACCGTTCGCACGCCCGTAGGTCGTGGGCAAAAAGGCACGCTCACCAATACTCGAGCCGATGATTTGGCGGCATTGGTTTTAAAAGAATCTGTCGCTCGAGCTGGCATTGATGCGTCTCTGGTCGAGGATGTCTACCTGGGTTGCGCCATGCCCGAAGGTTCGCAAGGGCTTAACTTTGCGCGTCTCTCGAGCTTGCAGGCTGGGTTGCCGGACTCGGTGGCGGGTGTAACGATCAATCGGTTTTGCGCGTCTGGCTTGCAGACCATTGCGATGGCGGCGCAGGCGGTGCGCTCGGGCATGAATGACGTGCTGATTGCGGGTGGTGCGGAAAGCATGAGCATGGTTCCCATGTCAGGTTTTCATTTTTCAGCGAATGCGCAACTGGTGGATTCGCGTCCTGGGGCGTACATCGGCATGGGTCACACCGCCGAGAACGTGGCGGACAAGTACGGGGTGTCTCGAGCCGATCAGGATGCTTTTTCTGTGGAATCTCACGCTCGAGCGGCGGCGGCGATAGATGCTGGAAAGTTTAAGGATGAGATTGTCAGTGTGCCTGTGCGGGTGGACAAACTCAAAGGGACGAAATTGATTTCGGAAACAATTCAGTTTGACACCGACGAACTCCTCAGGCGCGAAACCTCGCTTGAGGGTCTGGGCAAGTTGCGACCTGCCTTCCGTGAGGGTGGCAGCGTCACGGCGGGCAACTCGAGTCCGTACTCGGACGGCGCGGCGGCGAGTGTCATCATGAGCGCAAGCAAAGCTGAGGAGTTGGGCTTGAAGCCGATGGCGCGGTTTATCTCGTTCGCGGCGGTGGGCGTTGATCCAGAAATCATGGGTATCGGTCCGGTGGCAGCCATTCCCAAAGCCCTCAAACTCGCGGGACTCGAGCTTTCAGACATTGATTTGTTTGAACTGAACGAGGCGTTCGCGGCGCAGGCATTGGCGGTGGCTCGCACGGTGGGCATTCCGCTCGAGAAACTGAATGTCAACGGCGGCGCAATTGCGCTCGGGCATCCGCTCGGGGCGACGGGCGCGAAACTGACGGCAACATTGCTTCACGAGCTTCGGCGGCGCGGCGGGCGTTACGGCATGGTCACCATGTGCGTCGGCGGTGGGCAGGGCGCGGCTGGTATTTTTGAGTTGCTGAATTAAATTCAAACTCGAGTTTTTGGGTTCGTTACTTGAGGGTAGCGAACCCTTTTTGTTGCCCTGAACGCTTGACCGAAATCTCAAATTAAAAGCTCAAAGTCAGACTTTGGTTTGTGTTCTCGAGTTTACTTTTTAAATGGAAACGTTTACATCAGCAGCGAACAATAATTGATCTTGAAAGTGTGAGCCAATCATGTTTTTCATTGGTCATTTTCCACGTCTCGATTGTCTTTCGGGTGCTAAGTTCAGTGTGGTAGGAAGTTTTTCAAGACAACTTGTGGCGGTATGTCACGAAATGAAGAGGGAGAATAAACATGGCTAAAATAATCGTTTGTGATGATTCGCTGGCAGAGTTAAAACTTGTGGAATCCGTACTCAGCGCCGGTGGGCATCAGGCTATTTCATGCGTCAATGGTGACGGCGTCGAGGCTCTGGCAAGCAGTGAGCAGCCAGATTTGATCTTTCTCGATGTGGTCATGCCAACCCGCAACGGTTACGAGATTTTGCGCAAATTGCGGCGCGACGAGACCACCAAAAACATTCCGGTTTGCATCTTGTCATCCAAGCAAGAACCGACCGATATCGAATGGGGCAAACGTCAAGGGGCGAACGATTACCTGACCAAACCCTACACTTCCGACGCCTTGCTGGGCGTGGTCAGGAACTTAACAACCAAATGAACAGCGCCGCCAGCAAAACAAAAGCCCAGGCTCGAGCTTGTTTGTTCGAGCTGAACAATGTTTTGTTTGCCGTACCTGGTCAGTACACCCGTCAGATTCACACGCTTCAAACCATCACCCGTGTCCCTCGAGCGCCGACAGACCTGCTGGGCTTGTTTGCGGTGCGTGGACAAATTTTCCCGCTGGTGCGAATCGAAAATACGTTGGGGCTTAGAACCGGTACCGGCGAGGCAAAACTTGCCGTGCAAATTGAATTTGAATCCAAGCACATGGCATTTGTGATCGATAACGTGATTGGTTTTGACCATGTACCCTCGCAACTCGAGCCTGTGCTCGATGCGCGTTTTTTGGCGTTGACCCTGGGGCAGGTCTTGGTGGCGGGGCAGGTTGTGGTTGTTTTGGATGTCGCCAAATTGGTGCAATCCCTGGCGGCACGAATTGATGGACGCGAGTTGGCTCAAGCCTGAGTCTTGTAAAGGAGTTCCTGATGGATGCAATCAAACCCGGTCGCCCACGTGCCGAAAAGTCTGCGCTGATCGACACTGATACCCGAGCGACGATTGAGCTTAAAGCGCCAAGAGGCGAATTTAATTTTGCCAATTTGCGAGTGCCAATAAAATTGGCATTGATCGTGCTGCTTCTGGCATTGCCATTGTTGTTCTTTGTGGTGCAAACCCTGCAACGCCAAAACGAATCGACCAGCGTTTTGACCCAGGAATCCAAAGGCGTGGTGGTGCTTGGGGATTTGTCCAACATGTTCGCGTTGTTGGTCACGCACCGTGCCGAGTCCGGTTTGTTGGCTGCCGAGGGCAAGGACATGTCTGCCATGAAACCAAAGTCTGATCAAATCGCGCTCGAGATTGATCGGTTGATTGACCAGAACACCCAAACCCAAAATGAGTTTGGTCTGGCAGAATCTTTAACTGAATTGAAAACCGCCTGGGTTGCCGTTGCGGGCGAAATCCCCACCATGAAAACAACGCGAACCTTCGAGGTGCAAACAGATTTTATTGAGACGCGTTTCATGCCGATTTTTGGTCGCTTGGCTCGAAATTCGGGTTTGACGCTCGAGAATCAACTGGATTCCTTGTCGATTCAAGACCTGCTGGTGAATCAAATTCCGACAACGATTGAAGCGTTCAGCACCTTGCGGACTTTCGGCTCCAATTTGTTGCAGGCGCGTGGTGGCACACCCAATCAACGGACCACTTTGGCGGGTTATTTTGACCGTTCAAAACAAGGTTTTGCCAATGTTTCTCGTTTGATTGAAGACATTGCCCTGGCAAATCCATCGTTGCGTCCTGAGTTGGAGGCGCTTTTGCAACCGCTCGTTTTGGGTTCCACTTCGGGTTTGCGTGCGGCTCAGTTCGATTTGATTGAAAGTTTGAGTTTTGCCAGAGCGCCCAAGGAATACTATGCTTCGTTTGCCAAGACCATTGTCGCTTACGAAAACATGTCAAATTTTGGGATTCAGACCCTGCAAAAAAACATCTTGCAACGCACGCTCAACTTGCAGCGCTCTGGTTTGGCGAACTTGTTGTTGTTGATCGGTCTTTTCTTGCTGGCGCTGCTTTTTACGGGCATTGTGATCAATTCAATCACCACGCCGTTAAACGACATGGGTGCGGTGGTGCAAAAGTTTGGTGCTGGCGATCTGTCACAGCTCATTCCGGTGCGCTCTCGAGACGAGTTGGGTACGCTGGCGGGGTCGTTCAACAACTCGATCTTGCAACTTCGGGAGTTCTTGGGTCGTCAAGATGAGGAACGCCAGCGCAGTATGCAGTTGCAATCCAACATCGGCGAGTTTTTGAACGTGGCTATGGACATCTCCGGCGGCGATCTGACCAAAAAAGGTCGGGTCACCGAGGACGTTCTGGGCAACGTGGTTGACGCGATCAACCTGATGACCGAAGAGATTGGGTATCTCTTGAAAGACGTGCAAGACGCGACCACCAAGGTCAATCAGGGCGCGAACAGCGTGACCCAGGTGTCCATGGGCATTGTGATCGGTGCGCAGAACCAAACCGAAATTGCGCGTCAAGCCCAAACACAAACCGCCCAGGTCACCACCTCGATGGTTCAAATGTCCGACGACGCGCAAAAGGCATCAGTTTCGGCAACCAAGGCGCTCGAGGCTTCACAGGCGGGTCAACAGGCGGTGTTGCAAACCCTGGAGGGGATGCAGGGCATTCGCCGTGAGGTGCAAAATATTTCCAAGGGCATCAAATCGCTCTCCGACCGTTCGCTCGAGATTTCAGAGATTGTCGATACGATCTCGCAGATCACCAGGCAAACCAATTTGATCGCTTTGAACGCCGCCATCGAGGCATCGGGTGCGGGCGATGCCGGTGCACGGTTTGCGATTGTTGCCGATGAGGTTCGCAACCTTGCAGAGAACGCCGCCAGAGCCACATTGTCAATCACAGGTTTGATCAAAACCATTCAGCTCGAGGTTCAGGCGGCGGTGGTTGGTGTCGAGAACGGAACCCGAGAGGTGGAGGAGGGGTACCGCATTGCGACCGGTGCGGGTGAGCGTCTGCAAGAAATTTCGGTGCTGACCGCTCAATCGGCGGCGTTCGCCGAAAACATTGCCGCCAGCAGCCGTATTCAGGTGGGTCAGATCAACAACGTGGCACAAGCCGTGCAAGACATTGCGGGGACGGCAAGTCAAACCGCCAACGATTCACAGCAGGGGCAGGTTTCGGCGCAGGGTTTGGTGAAGCTTTCAGAGCAATTGACGCAATCTTTGCAACGTTTCCAATTGCCCAATTGAGCCTAAGTTTTGGTTTCTCGAGGAGATAACATGCAGCAAACCCCCAAATTGTATGAAAATAGGGCGCGTCAATCGGTGGCACAGTCCGTTGGTGCTCGAGTTGGTTTTTTGGACAACCTGCCGTTCTTGTACAAGATTGCCGTGATTGTTCTGGTCTTGTTTGTTGGAACCGTCGTGATTGCGCTTGTGAACTCGAGTGGTCTGAAAACCATGCGTTACCACATTGACAATATTTACAATTTCATGCTTATTCCCATTGTCAGCCTCACCGATGCCCGTAAGAATGTTTTGATCACCGAGCAAAATCTGGAAACGTTGGAAAGCTCTATTGATTCTCAAGCCGTAAAGTCAAAAATTATTGCTGACATCAACATCGATCAAAAAATTATTCAAGATACCCTCGACAGGTACAACAAAGAGTGGGTCACAACAACCAGTTCTCAATTTACGGCAACGCTGGCTTCGGCTGGGGCGCTTGACAAGCAAAAAACCGAGGTTGCAACCCTCGAGACGCTGAACAAAGATTACAGTGAGATATTGATCAAATTGTCTAAATATCTTGATTCGGTGAATGCCAATGTTTCAAACCGAAACCTTAAATCTGAATTGATCAATCAATTCAACCGCATGAGCGACCAATTTTCAGCTTTGATTGATGTTAACAAAGCTTTTGCCAGTATTTCAAATGACGATGCAATTCGTTCTTTCAATTCAACAAATTTGATCAACTTGTTGCTGACCGGACTGACCTTGATGCTCGGTCTGATGCTGGCACTGACGGTGGCGACATCGACCAGGTTGCGTCTGGCAAAGCTCGAGAATGCCGCCAACACGTTGCGCAACGGCAATTTCGGTGTGCGGGTCAATGTCGTTGGTCAGGATGAAATCGGCACGGTCGCCACTGCGTTCAACACGTCCTTGGGTCAATTGCAAGAATTGCAGGTGGCGCGTGAACTCGAGCTTCAAAAGGGCGTGAAACTTCAAGAAAACGTGTCTGACTTCTTGCAGGTGGCAATGGATATTTCCGGCGGCGATTTGACCAAAAAAGGTCGGGTCACCGAAGATGCGCTTGGCAACGTGGTTGACGCGATCAATTTGATGACCGAAGAGATTGGCTATCTCTTGAAAGACGTGCAAAATGTCAGTTCCGAGGTCAACCTTGGCGCGAGCAACTTGTCTCAAGTCTCGACCAGCATTGCCTTTGAGGCGCAAGAACAATCCAAAATCTCGACCTCGGCGCAGGCACAAACCCTGGAAGTGACCACCAACATGCGTCAAATGTCTGAAGCGGCAGAGGTCGCCGCGCAGACGGCGCAAGAGGCATTGCAGGCGGGTCAGGCGGGGCAAAAAGCCGTGGCGGACACCTTGATTGGTATTCAAAACATCAGGCGCGAGGTGCAAAACATTTCACGCGGTATGAAATCGCTCTCAAACCGTTCGCTCGAGATTTCGGAAATTGTCGAAACCATTTCGGGCATTGCCGCCCAAACCAACCTTCTGGCACTGAACGCCACCGTCGAAGCCTCGAGTGCGGGTGAGGCTGGAGCGCGATTTGCGACGGTCGCCGATGAGGTTCGTAAACTCTCCGAGGAAGCCGAACGTGCCACCAGCCGTGTGACCAGTCTGGTGCGTGCCATTCAAACCGAAACCCAGGCGGCGGTGGTCGGCGTGGACGTTGGCGCTCGAGAGGTGGAGTTGGGTTATGAAATCGCTACCGGCGCAGGTGTACGCCTTCAAGAAATCTCGTTGTTGACCGCCCAGAGCGCCAACTTTGCCCAGACCATCGCCAGCAGCACCCGCAATCAACTCGACCAGATCAACAACGTGGCGAGGGCGGTGCAATCGATGGCGGGCACGGCAAATCAAACAGAACAAGAATCCAAGCAGGGGCAAGATTCCGCGCAAGCCCTCGTGCAACTCTCCGAACGCCTCTCGCAGTCACTCTCGCGCTTCCAGTTGCCCTCGTAAATTCATTCTCGTCTGGTAAAAGGAGTAATTTTATGACCCACCTGCACAACAATTACGATCCAATTCTCGTTTTGTTCTCGTTTTTGGTTGCCATCGTCGCCTCGAGTTCGGCGCTGACCTGTCTCAACCGCATGAGAACCGATCCAAGCCACCGCATCCAGTGGCAACTGGCTGGGGCATTGTCGTTCGGTTTCGGCGTTTGGACCATGCACTTTGTCGGCATGGCAGCCTTGAGGTTGCCGGTTTTGGTCGCCTACAACCTGCCGATTACGGCATTGTCCATCGTGTTTATTTTTATTGCCGCTTGGCTGGCGTTTGGTATTGTCGGCGTTCAACAAACCAGCCTTGCTCGTATTGTCTTTGGCGGCACGTTGCTCGGCGCTGGTGTAGGCGCGATGCACTATACCGGAATGTTTTCCCTGCGCTCGGGCGCAGAAATGATTTTGAACCTGCCAATGGTCGGCGTGTCCGCGTTGGTCGCCGTCCTGTTGTCGTCGGTAGGTTTGTGGTTACTGAACAACAACCTCTGGGCAAATTTGCCGTTTCGCAACGTTTTGGTCACGGTGGTGGTCGGTTTGGCGGTTCCTTTGATGCACTATACAGGTATGCTGGCAAGTCAATTTGATGTTTCAGAACAGGCAAAAAACTCTCTCGCAACAGTAACAGATGGTGTGCTTTCGCTCGATTTGTTCTTGCTGTTCGCGCTTGTCACGGTGGTGGTGCCGCTCTTGGCAAATGCCGTGATCCCAAATGCGAGTGAAGATTTCCAGCCTCAACAGATCGCCTAAGCTCGAGTTTGTTTTGGTGCCCGCAATCTCACTGCAAGAATCTCGTTGAAGTTGCACACTACATTTTAAAACACTACGTTTTAAAACGGTGCGTTTCAAATTGGAGAGGCAGCAAAAAAGAGGTTTTTGTATGCAGCGTATAAAAAGCGGTAAAGATGCGTCAGAAAAACAAAGGGTGTCGGCAAGTTTAGCCCAGACCTCGACGTTGGGTCCGAGACAAACCGCCAATTGGCTGGACAACTTGCGGTTGCAACCCAAGCTTGGGTTGATTGTGGCGGCTCTGGGGTTGGGATTTTTGATCACCGCCATCTCGGTTTTTATCGGTTTTAACAATCTCAAGAACCAGTTGACCAATGTTTCTGAAGTCACGTTACCGAGCATTGACCAATTAAACCAGGCAAACACCGCTTTTGCCGATACCCAACGCGCTTTGTTGGTGCTAGAGAATGCCACGCTCGAGACGGCACAAAAAAACACGTACATTGAACAGATCAACAACAATGACATTCTGATCAAAGATGTGATCAAACAGTACCAAGACGTCTGGCAGATCAGCAGACGACCAAACATCATGTCTCGTGTTGGTGAGGACACCGTGCAAACCGAGCAATCTGCCTTGGGGTCTTTGTCGGCTGTCTATGACAATGCCAATCTTGACATCAAAGCGTTCCTCGAGACGGTCAAGAAGGGCAAACCCATTTCTCAACTGGCGGACGGTGCCATCAGGCGCTCTGGCGAATCTCGCGCCGGTTTGCAAGCCCTGCTGGGCACCGCTTCGGAGGTCGCAGGAATTTCGACCGAGGTTTCGCAATCGATTTTTCAAAACACCCTGCTTCAAATTGGTTTGAGCCTGCTGGTCAGTGTGGTGCTGGGTTTGGTCTTGGCATTTGTTATTTCCCGTTCGATCACCTCGCGTCTGAGCAGTCTCGAGACCCAGGCGCAGTCCCTGCGTGAGGGTAACTTTACTGCGGTGGCTGATTTGCCAGGGCGCGACGAGATCAGTGTTGTCTCAAAGGCTCTGGGAACTTCGGTCACCCAACTTCGTGAGTTCATCGGTCGCCAGGAAGACGAGCGTCAACGCGGTCTGGCACTCCAGCAAAACGTTTCAGAATTTTTGGATGTTGCCATGAACATTGCGGGCGGCGACTTGACCCAGCGTGGCAAAGTCTCCGAGGACGCTCTGGGTAACGTGGTCGATGCAATCAATTTGATGACCGACGAATTCGGTTATCTCCTCAAAGACGTGCAACGCGCCGCCGTTCAGGTGGGTTCGTCGGCAACCTCAATGACAAAGACCTCTTCGGGCATTGTCAGCAACGCCCAAACCCAGTCGGATACCGCAGAAACAACCAACACCCAGGTGCTCGAGGTCACGAATGCGATTCGCGGTCTGGCGACCCGTGCGCAGGAAACCGCGCTGGTCGCGCAGCAAACCCTGCTGGCTTCGCAGTCAGGTCAGGCAGCGGTGAGCGCCACGCAGACTGAGCTTGGCAACATTCGAGATCAGGTGCGCAGTTTGACCACCGGTATGAGCACATTGGCGCTGCGATCATCTGAGATCAGCGAGATTGTGCGTACCATTTCACGCATCTCGAGTCAAACGAATTTGCTGGCGCTCGGCGCTTCGCTCGAGGCGGCAGGGGCGGGCACGGCGGGTTTGCGCTTTGCGGCGGTGGCGGACAGCGTTCGTAAACTTGCGGATGACTCGGCGCGTTCGGCGCAGGCGGTGGCAAACATCGTCAAAGCCGTGCAATCTGATATTCAGAACATGGTGGAACGCGTGCAGGGCAGTGCGGGTCAGGTGGAACAGGGTTACAGCGTTGCCGCTCAGGCGGGTGTGCAGTTGACCCAAATTGCGAAACTGGCAACAAGGTCGGCGACAGAGGCTTCAAGTATCTCGAGTGAAGCCCAAAACCACGCCAGAAGCGTCGAAAAAGTACGTGAAGCTGTCGCCAGCATCAGTTCCAGCGCCATGCAAACCCAGAGCGCCAGCCTGGAAGGTCAGAACACCGCAGAAACCCTGCGTGCTCTGGCAGAGCAATTGAACAAGAGCCTCTCGAGATTCCAATTGCCGGCATGAGGAAAGTCTCAACATGATGACCACACCCACAACAGAAATGCTCGAGATGTTCCTGACCGAAGCCTGGGACACGGTTTCGGTCTTGGAACGCACCAACGAATTGCTGCCCGATCCCGTGCAGTCTCGCAAGTTGGTGGTTGCCGCGCACCGCCTGAAGGGTTCGGCGGGCATGTACCAATTTCCCGAAATCGCAAACTTGGCGGGTTTGCTCGAGCGTGTTTTTGAAAGTGCAAGTGAGTTTACAAGCTCCCAACAAGATTTGTGCAATCAATTTGCCCAGACCTGCGGCGCGATTTTTGCCGAGTCCCTGGAACGAATCTCCCAGCGCGGCGACGAGGGCGAGGTCGGGCTGGAACTGGCGCGTCTGGGCGGACCAGAATTACTGGCGCGACTCTTGAAGGCGGGCACCAGCAATTTCACCCGCAAGTCGCCCGAAGAGCTGGCAAACGCTCGAGACTTGGCACTCGTTCCCGATTTCACCCGTGCGCAACGAATGCCAGTTCGCAAATCCATGCCCCAAGAATTGCGCGAGTATTTTGCCCAAAATCCGGAGGTCTGGGAGTATTTTGCGCCCGAGGTGCTCGAGCATCTTGAAAGCGTGCCAGCCGCAATTGAGCGTTTTGACCCGCTCAACCCGAGCGACACGGTCAACACCGTGTTTCGCGCCATGCACACCATCAAAGGCGCGGCGTACAGCGTGGGCTGCCAGCCCGTTGGCAAGTTGGCGCACCGCCTGGAGGACATTCTGGTCAAAGTCCGCGACGGTGATACCGCCTGGTCAGACCCGATTGCCCAAGCCATCGTGCAAGGCTCGGACACGTTAAGCATGATGCTGCACACCGCCGAGGGGCGTGACACCAAACTCGAGCAATCGATGCGCGACACCCAGGGGCAGCTCGATGAGTTGCTGGGCGTGGAATCTATTATTGATGCCACCAACGATGATTTTATCGAATCGAACTTGCCGCCGATGTTGCCGGTCGCTGCTGAACCAGTCAAAGAACCCACCGCTCCAATCGCCACGATTCGGGTCGGCATCAACCGTTTGGAATCGGTCATGAACATTTCTGGTGAGGTCCTGCTGACCCGTGCGCGACTTGACCGCATGAGCAGCGAATTTGTCGAGCTGTCGTCACAACTTGAAAGCTCGAGGATGCGTCTGTTGCAAGCCGCCACCGAATTTTCATTGCGTTACGGCGATTCGAGGTTGCAGACCACCGACCCCAATGCGATGGGTGTCTCTTCACAAGCTCCAAACCCCGAATCGGTCAAGTCCGAACAATCAGGACTTGAAGGCGATGTCACGTCCGACATTCAAAGCGCCTTCTCCGAACTCGAGTTTGACCGTTACGATGACCTGTCCCTGATGTCTCGAGGGATTTCGGAGTTGACGGCGGACTTGGGCGAGATTGGCGAGCAATTCCAGAAGCTTTCGCTCAACTTCAAGCGCGAAACCACCAGTTTTGAGCGCACCACCCGCAACTTGCGGCTCGAGGCTGGGCGTTTGCGCATGGTTTCAATGGGTCGGTTTTACCAGCGATTGCGCCGTCAGATTCGGCAGACCGCAAACGAACTCGGCAAGTCGATCAACCTCGAGCTGTTCGGCGAAAATGTCGAGGTGGACAATCTGGTGCTCGACGGTCTGGCAGATTCACTGATTCACCTCATGAACAACGCCGCCGTTCACGGAATCGAATCGCGTGAGGGACGCCTTAAGCGTGGCAAGCCGATAGCGGGTTCGATTCGGGTTTCCGCGACACGTCGCGGCAATTATCTGGTGATCGACATTCAGGACGACGGCAATGGCATGGACGTTGGCGTGATCAAACAGACCGCCGTCGCCAGGGGCTTGCGCCGCGCCGAGGATGTCATCAAACTCTCCAACGAGGAGGCACTCGAGCTTATCTTTCTGCCAGGGCTGTCCACCGCCAGCACGGTTTCTGACCGTGCGGGTCGCGGTGTCGGCATGGACATCGTGTACTCGAGCGTCCGCAAGCTCAAAGGTGAAGTCTCGATTCAGACCGAGCCAGGTTTTGGCACGCGCATCAGCTTGCGGATTCCCGCCACCATGATTATCTCCGACGTTCTGATGCTCGAGACGGCGGGTGAGCGTTACGCCCTGCCTGGCGAGGCGGTTCGCGCCCTGCGCAGCGTTCTGGTCAGCGAGTTGCGATTTGAAGCCAGCAATCCCAAACAAGCCAAGTACGACTTTCAGGGTGAGCGCCTCGACCTCTTAGACCTCTGCGAATTGCTCGGCTTGCCAAAATCGGACCTGATCGAAAAACGCATTTCAATCGTGGTGCTCGAGACGAACGATGGACGCATTGCGCTCAAGGCCGACCGTTTTCTGGGTTTAGAGCAAGCCCTGGTTCGTGCGCTCGAGGAACCGTTCAGCGCCATCAAACACGTTTCTGGCGCGATGGTCGGCACGGACGGCGAGGCGGTGATTCTGCTCGACCCAACCGGTTTGGAACGACTCGAGCGCAGTACCTTGGTCAAAGACGTTACGCCGATTGACCGTTCCTTGCCGCATGTTTTGCTGGTCGATGATTCCCTCAGTGTGCGCCGCGTGGTCTCGCAGATCATTCGCCGCATGGGTTACGAGGTGACCACCGCCGCCGATGGTCAAGACGCGATCAACGTGCTCGCCAATCAAGACTTCATGGCGGTCATCACCGACCTGGAAATGCCGCGCGTCAATGGTTTTGAATTGCTCTCCGAGTTGCGCCGCCGATCAAATTATGCGACAGTGCCAGTCGCCATGTTGACCACCCGCACCAGCGACAAACACCGCGACTTTGCCATGCGCCTGGGTGTCAGCGAATATTTCAACAAGCCGCTCGATGAAAATCAATTGCGGCGCTTTCTCGAGACTGCCCGTCAACACCATGAGAGCCTTAGCCCTCGAGCACCCGTCATCGCCGGAGCCAGCGCATGAAAGCCACTGCGTGAAAGCCATGATCGTCTCGAGCGACATTGCTCGTGCCAGAGCTTTGATGCTCGACATGCAGTTTGAAGGCTTTCAAGCCGAAATTGCGCCCAGCGCCATGTACGCCACCAGCATTCTGGAGCGGTCACAACCCGATGTGGTGGTCAGCGACCTCGAGTTGCCAGACTTGAGCGGCGCGGATTTGCACGAGATTGTTCGAGGCGATCCGGCATTAAAAGCCACCGCGTTTATTTTGCTGGCAGACCAAAAGCCCGAGGGTCTGGAAACAAACAACAACGACATTGTGCTGCCCCTCTCGAGCACGGTCAGTGAAATCAGTTTGATTGCCAAGCGTCTGGTCGAGGAGGTCATGCGTCAGGTCAATTTTGAGGTGTCCATGAGCAGCATCCGCGAGCCGTCCATCGGGGGGTCGCTCGATGATGCGGATTTACTCAACCTGTTGCAGTGGTTGGCGAAATCGGGCAGCACCGGCAAATTGCGGATTCAACTGGGCGATCAAAACAGTTTTATTTTCTTCGTCCAGGGACGCCCGATTCATTCAGAGCACCAGGGTCGAATTGGCGAGGAAGCCGTGCTGCGCCTTTGCGTCCACGCCAACGACTCGACCAACGGACGGTTTTACTTTGAAACCCTAGAACCCGTCAGTCTGGAGTTGCAAACCAAAACCATTCGCAAGAGTTTGTTTCAATTGCTGCTCGAGTTATCCAGTTTTGAATCGCATCCAACAAAATAAAAAGGCGCAGATCACTGCGCCTTTTTTGTTACCCACCGTTTTTATGCCCGTGTGCTTGGCGCTTGGGATTTAGTTTTGCGGGGCGTCTTTGGTTTGATGTCGCTGATGACCGTTCGCTCAAGCGCTTTCAACCCTCCAACCAGCGCAATCTCGAGCGCCTGATCGAGGTTTTCGACGGCGTGAAAGCCCATGTTTCGCCGCAGGTGCGCCGGAATTTCTTGCAGGTCTGCCTCGTTGGCTTTGGGCAAGATCACGTGCTTGATGCCCGCGCGTCGTGCGCCCAAAACTTTTTCTTTCAGTCCGCCAATTGGCAGCACACGCCCCGTCAAGGTGATCTCGCCGGTCATGCTGACATCGTGGCGGGCTGGAACGTTCGTCAGGGCGCTGATGAGGCTTGTGGTCAGCGCCACGCCCGCACTCGGTCCTTCCTTGGGGATTGCCCCCGCAGGAATATGAACATGAATTTCGGATTCATCGATGTGCGAGGCTGGAATGTTAAACCTTGCGGCGTTTTTCTTGGCGTAACTTAAGGCCGCCCGAGCGCTCTCTTTCATCACGTCGCCGAGTTGCCCCGTCAAGACCAGACCGCGACCTGGCATGACGCTGGTTTCGACGAACAAGATATCGCCGCCGACTGGCGTGTAGAACATGCCGGTGCTGACGCCAACCATGTCTTCCTTGCCCTCAACCTCAATCTGATGTCGGGACGGTCCAATAAATTTTTCCAAGTCATTCTCGCCGATTCGCACGCGTTTGATGTCACCCGTCGCAACCTTGCGTGCCGCTTTGCGCAATAACGTCCCAATCTCGCGCTCGAGGTTGCGCACGCCAGCCTCGCGGGTGTAATTCTGAATCAGTTTTTGCAGCGCGGCATCGGTCACCAAAATCTGGTTGTCTTTCAACCCATTCTCGAGCGTCTGACGCGGCATCAGGTATTTCTTGGCAATCTCGAGTTTTTCGGATTCGATATAGGAGTTAAACTCGATAAATTCCATGCGGTCCAGGAGCGGCGCGGGAATTTGCTCTGGGTAATTGGCGGTGGCGATGAACATGACCTCGGAGAGATCAAACGGCACGCCGAGGTAATGATCGACAAACGTCGAGTTTTGCGCTGGGTCGAGCACCTCGAGCAGCGCACTGCTCGGGTCGCCCTGATAAGAACTGCCGAGCTTGTCAATTTCATCGAGCAAGAAGACAGGATTTTTCGTGCCCGCCGTTTTTAAACCCTGAATGATCCGCCCAGGCAACGCGCCAATGTAGGTGCGCCGATGCCCGCGAATGTCCGCCTCGTCTCGAGCGCCGCCCAACGAAATGCGCACGTACTTGCGCCCCAAGGACTTGGCAATGCTTTTGGCAATGCTGGTCTTGCCCACGCCAGGCGGTCCAACGAACACCAGAATCGGACCCTTGTTGACCTCACTCGCCTCGAGTTCGCCCTTGGCGGCACGGGATTTGCGCAGTTGACGCACCGCCAAAAACTCGAGGATGCGGTCTTTGACTTTCTCGAGTCCAAAATGATCCTCGTCCAAGATTTTGGTCGCATCACTCAACTCGAGTTGATCGTCACTTCTGGCGTTCCACGGCAGTTCGGTGATCCAGGTCAGGTAGGTCCGAATCACGCTGGCTTCGGCGCTGTCGGGGTGCATTCTCGCCATGCGGTTGATCTCACGGTCAACCTCGCGCTGCACCTCCTCGACCAGACCGAGCGCCGCAATCTTGGAACGGAACAATTCAACCTCGTCCTCGCCGTCCTCCTCGCCGCGCAATTCCTTTTGAATCGCCTTCATCTGCTCGCGCAAGAAATACTCGCGTTGGTTCTTGTCGATCTCGTCCTTGACCTGCCCCTGAATGCGTTTTTGCATCTCGCCCAGCTCGAGTTCGCTGTCCAAGAGCACCAACACCCGCTTCAAACGATCACGCACGTCGAGCGCCTCGAGAATTCCCTGACGGTCATCGAGTTTTAAATCCAGGTTGAACGCAATGTTGTCGGCAAACTGCCCGGGATGCTCGAGTCCGACGATAAAACCGACCGTGTCCACGGGCAGGTTTTTGCCGTTTTTCAGAACATCGTTAAAGCGCCGATCAAGCTCGCGTTTTAAAGCTTGCGTCTCAATTTCTTCGACGTGGGTGTCCTCGAGAACCTCGAGTTCGGCTTCAATGTACTCGACGCCAAAATGATACCTCAGCACGCGCACGCGGCTTTGGGCTTGCACCAGCGTCTCCACCGTGCCGTCAGGATTTTTGCGCATTCTCAAAATATTGCAGAGCGTGCCGATCACAAACAAATCGCCCGCGCCAGGATTTTCGATGTCCTTGTCGCGCTGCGAGACGATCAAAATGGTTTTTGCGCCGTCCACCGCCGCCTGAATCGCGTTGACGCTGATCGGGCGTCCCGCCGCCACCGACTGCATGATGCCAGGATAAATCACGCTGCCCAAGACTGGACAGACTGGAGCCCTTAGCGTGTCGGCGCTCGGGTTTTTGTTTTTTGGTTTGGGTGTTTGAACGTTGACTATAGAATCGTCGGTTTTTTTCTTGCGCGGTGCTCGAGGCATGGTTGCTCCTTCTTGAAAGCGGCTAAAACTTGAGTGTAGTTATATCAAGGTTTCTGGGTATGTGTTTGTGAACTAGGTGAAGATTCGTTGAGGATGAGCGGTCAGCTAAAAACCTTCGCCTGCGGTCAACGCGCCAAGAATCGCTATCGGCGCGGTTTCTGCGCGTAAAATCCTCGGTCCCAATCCAACCCGAACAAAACCTCGGGTCTCGAGCCATTGTATTTCAGAACCCGAGAAACCACCCTCACAACCAGTCGCAATCGTTATCGGCACAGCCCAATCATAGGCTTCTCGCGGTTTCAAACTCGAACCAGGATGCGCCACCAAGCCGCAAGTGACAGGCTCGAGGTTTTTGAGTTTGATGGGGGAGAGGACGAGCGGGGTGACAGCGCGGCGGCATTGCTTGCTGGCTTCGAGTGCCACCCGCTGCAAACGCTCGAGTTTTTGCGCACCGATTTCTTTGAGGTCGCTGTGTTCGGTAACAAGCAACTGAAACCTCATTACGCCCAATTCTGTCGCGCCACGCACGACCTCGGCAAGTTTGTCACCTTTTAAAAGCGCGATGGCAAGGGTAATTTCTTGTGGCGGCTCGAGGTTGACGACCCGAGATTCCCCAACTCGCAATGTGATTGTAAAATCCTCGAGCGCCAATATTTTTGCGTCCGCCTCGAGTCCCGCGCCGTCGAACAGCGTGATGGTATCGCCGACGTCAGCCCGTAAAACCCGCAAATGCGCCGCCTCAGCACCCGTTAATTTGGCTTCAGGCTCGAGCTTGGCTACAAATGCCCGATGCGACCTCATTTCAGCATCTCGAGCGCCCTCAACAGAATCAGATCACGACCTTGCGACAACGCTGCCATGTCGTCCGTCATGACCACATCGGGAGTCACGCGTTCAGGGTGGGGCACTCCCGCCAAATTGCTCGAGCGTCCGCTGGTCACGGCAAGGCTCGAGCCTCCTGGTAACGGGAAAATCGAGGTGCTGGTGTTGAGCACACCTGCCGTAGACTCGCCAATCACCTTGGCACGCTGCGTTTCCTGCAAGAAAAACGCCATGTACTCGGCGGCGCTTCTCGAGATGTGATTGGTCAGCACCACCACAGGTTGCGTCCAATTTGCGGGATCGACAATTTTAAAACCGCTGTTGGCAATTTCGCCATTTTGATAGACGATCTTGCCTTTGCCTCGAACACTTTCAAACTGCGTGCCGACAGGCTCAACGAAGGCTCCAGCCGCCGCCACACTCTCATAGCCGCTGCCGCCACCAGAACCGCGCACGTCCAGAATAATGGCTTTGGCTTTGGCGGCTTGGGCTTGCTTGACAAATTTGTGAACGCTCGAGGCAATCAAACCACCAGTCAGGTACTGATAAAAAGTGATGATCGCCACGCCGTCAGACCTTAATTCATAACTTGGCAACCACGGTTTTAATTCGGCAGGCTCAAGCTTCACGGTTTTATGCTCATTGCCAAGATGCGAAACCTCGAGCGCGATGGTCTGCTTGTCAAACTCGAGTTTGGTGATGGCGTTGACGGCTTCGCTGGCGGATTTGAATTGCTCGAGTGAAACGCCACCCACCGCCCAGACCAGATCGCCGCGCTCGATTCCCGCCAGTTTGGCAGGACTGCCCTCGAGAAGCCGCGTCACCACCAGGGCGCTGGCATCGGGCAAGGGCGCAAACTTCAGACCAACCATCGGCAGCGGCGCATTGTCCGAATTAGCCACAAATTGCGCCCAGGCAATCGGCGTTAACCGAAAGGTATGCCCGTCAGCGACGCTCGAGAGGACACTATCTAGCGTTGTTTCGCCAACAGAAAATGGACACGGCAAAACGTCTTTGCAGGCAAGCTCGAGCCTGGCACTGGCATTTTGATTTAAAGCATTGAAGTCAATTTGTGCAAAGCCAAAATAGCGTTCCTCGAGCGTTGTTAACGCCTCGTCGATCAGATACTGCGCCGGACTTGGCGCTTGCGCGATTGAAAAGCTTGCCAGTGTGACGATTGAGACCAAAACAGCCAGGAACTTACGCATGTTTAAAGTCTACCGCCCCAACCTGAGATCAGACTGACTTTCGCGCCTCGAGCAAGACCCAATCGCCATCTTGAACGCGCCGCACAAATTCAAACCTTTCACGGTCTAGCGCCTCCATCACCATCGTCTCGCGTCCGCTCGAGGTGTCCCAGGTCACCTGCTCGCCCGCATCGGCTTGACCCGTTCCCGCCATGATGCCCGTCATCAGCAGCAAGCCTCCAGGCTCGAGTGCAACCTTGTACTGAGACATCAACAGGTCGTGCAACTCGGCAAACAAATTTGCGACCAGCACATCAAATGGCGCTCGAGGCAGCACCGTCTCGAGGATGCCACCCACAAATTCGGCATCAACATTGTTTTTCGCGGCGTTGTCTCGAGCCACAGGCACGGTGCTTGCGTCGTTGTCCACAGCCAGAACCTGCGCCCCAAGTTTCGCTGCCACCAGCGCCAGAATCCCACTGCCCGAACCGACATCGAGCACCCGTTTATGCTCGAGATTGTGATCTTGCAACGCTAAAATCGCCATGCGCGTCGTCTCGTGCTGACCCGTGCCAAAGGCAAAACCAGGCTCGAGATCAATCACGATCTTGTCGCTGGTCGCCTTGAGGCTCAAATCCCAACCGGGATTGATGATGACTTTTCCAATCGTGACCGGTTTCAAACTTGCACGGTACTGCGCGATCCAATCGGTGTCGTCCGCCTCGAGCCACGTGCCAGCAAACGGTAACTCGAGCCGAGATTCAAAATAGACCAGCACCTGCCCGTCACGCTCCTCGAGTCCCTGCGCCCCAGCCTCCCACAGGGCAGGCGTGAGGTGATCAAGGGTCTCGAGCGATCCTGGAATTTGGTAAATTAGCACCCGCGCATTCTGACACGCTTGAGAACGCTCGGGTTTTTATTCGAGAATTCGTGTGCCGTTTAAGGTGAAAGCCTCATCCAGACCGCACACGAATTTTGCGGATCACTTCCCAAGCACCAATTGATACTTCCAGGTGTAATTCTCGTCCGAGTTTAGACTCGAGCCGTCCATCGTCAGCCCGTCGCCACCCACCTGTTGCCACCCCTGCGAGAATGGGTCGTAAACTGGCATCCAGGTGAAAGCCTGGACATCTTGAGGGGCGGGAACGGTGCTGTCGGGCGGGCAGTTGACCTCTTTGACTTGATAGGGCTTGTTGACCAACGACACGCCAGCAAAAGTGTAAGCCCGGTAAGCCTTGCCGCTCAGGATGCCCGAATAGACCAGCAGACCACCCGTGCTCGGAACATTGCCGCTCGAGCTGCCCTGAAAACTGCATCCATCGCCAGCATCGCCAGAAACCGTGATGCTGGCAGAGCCGGTGCTCGCAAGAAAGGTGTAGCCGATAAAAAAGTGTTTTTTGCCCGTCGCGTCGCTCGCAGCCCCTCCCTGCCCGGTGGCGCTAAAATTTTGGACTGCGATTTCCTCGTGCTCCAACATGGCGCTCGGACGGCTTTTGGCGGTCATGCCGCCGCTCGGCAGTTTGGCGCAACCCATGTTCGAGGCGTACATTTTTGGTCCCAAGCCGTCCACGTTGACCGGACCTCCAGTTGGATTGCTGACGATCAACACGATTTCATCGAGCTGTTCGCTGGGCTTGTCGCGGCAAAAAACCTTCACGGCATCTTTTGACCAGTCCTCATATGCCTGCCACACCCCGCCAATTTTGACCAGCGCCTGTGTGACCAGACCGTTGGGTTGCGCCGCGTCGCTGGCGACGAAAGTTTCACCGTCCGGCAGGGCATATGGTTCGCCCAAGTCCTTCATGTTTTCTCGGCTGACTTTGAAATTCGCGCCGTTGTAAAAAGCCACCGTGCGAGCCGTGTCGCTCGAGAATTTAAGGTCAAAATAGGCACTCGACAGACGCTCGAGTTTGGCGGGCAGTTCAAGGTTCTCGATTTTATCTGGAGACAGCGCACCAATTTCGTGCTTGACCTTGTTAAAATCGGTTTGTTCGTTAAACGGACGGATGCCCAATTGATCCCACGCCGCAAACGATTTCTCACCGTTGGCGCTCGAGTTCCACTCGCCATTCCACAGGCGGCGGGCGAATTTTGGAAATTGTTCGGTCAGTCCTCCCGACAGCGCCTTGTCCACAGCAAGAAGCGATTCGCTGGTGCTGGTGGTGTTTTCCCAAATGGCAGCGACCTTGGTTTCAGCTTCGGTTTTACCAACAAAAAATGGAAACAAGTACGCGCCGTAATCGCGGTGGCTGGTCTGATCCTCCAGCGAGAGCTGTGGGTTGAACGCGAACAACTCGAGTGCCCCTGGTGGACTTCGACGCTCGAGGTTGGAGTTTGGGTAGACGGCTTGGGTCGCCCAGGTGGCGCTGGCTTCGATCAACCAACCGTAATCCCAGTGGGCTGCTGCGGTGTTGTACGCCCATTGGCTGGCGTGCATGAATTCGTGCGCCGTGGTGGCGATCAAATCGTCGTTGGACAAAATTTTGTTGTCGATCAGAAGGTAAACGCTGGCAAAACGATCCGCTGGGTATTTCTTGTCGGTTTCAGCCAAATCGCTGACGTTCTGCCCGTAAAACCGCATGTCCGCCAGGTAAATGTCGAGCTTGCCATTGCCACCACTGCACGGCGTCAAGCTGTCATCCTTGGGCGGAATCATGTGCACCCTTCCTATCAAGGCGGTCCAGATCGTGCTGTCAATTTCTGACGCGATCAATTTGGCTCGAGGGGCGTCGATGCTGGCGCGGTCATGGGCGTACCAGACTTTGGCGTGAGTCCCCTCAATCGAATCCCAGGCGGGATCGACGCCAGCCACACAGTACGGCGGTGTACCACCCTCTGAGCCTGATGCCCTGCTGCCCGAGCGCGATTTGATGGCTGGATGCGAGCGATTCCAAAGCCAACTGCCCTGATAGGCGGGCGGGGTCAAAAACGGGGCAACAATATCTTGCGCGGCAGCGCTCAAACTGGCATACGACTTGATGGCAGCTTCCACGCCCGAAGACTCGAGCGATTCTGTGCCGCCCTGAAACTTGGCAGGCAAACGCGGGTCACCAAAATCGGCGAACAACTTGTACTCGGTGGCTTGCTCTGGTTGCAAATCACCTTTTGCCAGCGCCGCATCGATCAAATCTGCACTCGAGGGGCTGCTCGGGGTGTTGGCATCAACCGTGAGGCTCGTGCTGGCTTGACTCGAACCGCTTTCATTTGTGGCACTCAGGGTGTAGCTGACACTTGCCTTTGGTTGCACACCGATGCTGGACTTGCCGGTGACATCGCCCACGCCCTGGTCAATGCTGACGCTGCTGGCATCGGTCACGTTCCAGGTCAGGACGCTCGACCCTCCTGGCGCGATGCTGCTCGGACTGGCTGTAAACGCAACGATGCTGGGTTTGGCTTTTGGCGCTGGGGGACAGGCGGTCAACACACCGCAAAGAAATACTCCCAAAACGAAAATGGCTTTGCTGGACATTTGAATCCTCCTCAAATCTTGGCTCGAGCATCATCTTAAAGTCCAGGCGTTATTCCAACGTTATCCAGAACTCAAGTGTTTTGATCAAAATAACAGCACCGAACAAAAGTGGCATCAAGCTCGAGATTCGAGGGTTTTGAGATAAGGCGCGAGCGCGACATCCCACCAGGATTTGCCGTTGGAAGACGCGTAGCGCCGAATTTGATGGTTTTTGACGTGTAATACCCGCATCTCGAGTCCAGAATTGTCATATACCGCAAACACATCTGCAATTTTGGCTGCGTGCGGAAGATTGACCATTGAACGTTCAAAACGCCGTTTAATGTCCTTGAGCGGAACTTCGTGCCGACCGTGTTGAACCCTTTGTTTTACGCGTTGAATGTTTCTTTGAACAACGTCCAAACCAACATATGCAAGGTCTAACAACCCAGCTCAGACTTTTTGCAGTCTGCATCAACTCGAGATTGCCCTTGCTCGAAAGCTTGATTTCGAGCGTAAAATTTTGTCCCAATTTGAGATAATCCTGTTGACTTCCCAGCACGATTCGAGCAGCTTGAATGGCTGATCTGGACGTATCAATAGGGTTTAAATCTCGAGCGATGGCATCAGGATCAAGAATGCGGTGTCTTAACCTGCATTCAAACGACTCAATTCGCGCACAATATCAAAATCGGCTTTTGGTTTACCCGTGAACCGAATTTCAAAACGATCACCGTTTGGTTTTTCCAAAGCATGAACTTTCAAATACGCAACGAAATAAAAAATATCAAGCCCTTTGCTTTGTAACCTGGCGATTGCCTCCAACGACGCGTCTTGAGCCGCAAAATCATCATCACCAAACAACTCTGGCAAGTCTTCAACCTCGAGTTGCGAAATTGGGTTATCGATCATGATAAACCTCCAAAAAAATTATAATCCCTCGAGAATCACCCTGGCAGGTGCACCATCCGCACCAATCAAATTGAGTGGCAAACAAATCAAACGGTACTTTCCAGGCTGCACATGCTCGAGCGCCAAACTCTCGAGGATGCAGACGCCAGATTGTGCCAGCGCCTTGTGCCCAGGCAAGTCTTTGCTCTCGAGCGCATCGGCACTGGGTGCGTCCGTGCCGATCAAATTCACACCGCGAGCGGCAAGAAACGGTGGCAAGCTTGGGTCGGTGATCGTCCAAATTCTGGGGAACTCTTGCCAAGCATTCGGCTGTCCAGTCTTGAAAATCACCTTGCTCACGCCCGTCAAATCCTGTCCCTCGAGCAAATCTGGGGTCAAACTCGAGACTCCAAATGCGTTCAGCACCAGGCAGGTTCCAACCCAAGTTTCGAGCGGAACCTCGTGAAGTTTGATTCCAGCGTCATCGTAATGCCACGGCGCATCGACGTGCGTTCCCGTGTGGGTACTCATGCTGATGCTGCCAATGTTGGCAGTTGCGCCACCCGAGATTTTGACTGGCGTTTGGTAATTCACTGGCGTGTCGCCAATCCAGTTTGGCGCGGCGTTGTGAATCGCTCGGGTAATGTCAATCATGTATTGCAGTCTATCCCGAGGTAAGCTCGAGTCAATATGAAGCTGACTGTTGCATTTCTTTTTTGTGCCGCGCTCCTCGCCTGCGATGGACTTACTGCCCCGCAGACCGCCGTGCTGGTTGGCGCTGGCGACATTGCGGGTTGCAACAGTTCTGGCGACGAACAAACCGCCAAATTGGTGACCGGCGTGCTGACCCAAAACCCAGGTTCGAGTGTTTTTACTTTGGGTGACAACGTTTACCCCAATGGCACAAGTGCAGAATTTGCGGATTGTTACAACCCAAGTTGGGGCAGCTTTAAAGCCAGAACCCGCCCCGTTCCAGGCAACCACGATTACAACACGACCAATGCCACGGGATATT
Organism: Deinococcales bacterium; assembly: GCA_025352125.1. Taxonomy (GTDB): domain Bacteria; phylum Deinococcota; class Deinococci; order Deinococcales; family JAAFIG01; genus JANXTZ01. Next base: position 63,250 of record JANXTZ010000011.1, read on the forward strand.
ACGGTTATTACGGCGCAAAAGCGGGCGACTCGAGCAAAGGTTATTACTCGTACAATTTCGGGGCGTGGCATATCGTGGTGGTCAACAGCAATTGTTGGGCGGTGGGCGGCTGTCAGACAGGCTCGAGTCAAGAAAAATGGTTGCGCAACGACCTGAAAACCAGTTCTGGCACTTGCCAGATTGTCATGTGGCATCATCCCCGATTCTCGAGCGGCGTGGAACACGGCAACGCCGATTTTATGCAAGACATCTGGAAAGCGGTTGCCGAAAATCATGTCGAACTGGTGTTGAACGGTCACGAGCACACTTTTGAGCGGTTTGCACCGATGAACGCGGCAGGACAGGCAGACCAGGGCGGCACAACCGAAATCATTGTCGGTTCTGGCGGGATCAGCCATTACCATTTGGGCGTGACAAAACCAAACAGCCTCATCTTCAATTCAGACACCTACGGCGTTTTGAAACTCGAGCTTGCCACATCGGGTTACAAGTTTGAATTCTTGCCCGAACCTGGAAAAACTTTTTCCGACTCGGGTGCTGGAACGTGTCGTTAAGAACGCTCGAGATTTGAATGCTTAAAATCTTGGACATCTGAACGGTTTCAAACACTGTTTTCCGAAGTGAAAATGTTTGCCAATTGCGATCAAAGTACACTCGAGCCACTAACGCTTGGAATCCTCGAGACGGATTGTTACGCCAAGTGTTACAGGCATCGAATAAGATTTGAACAGTGCAAAGGAGTTTCATGAAGTCACACAAATTCTTGGTGTCGATGTTCGTCGGTTGTCTGCTGTTTACATCCTGCAACTTGGGTGCGTTCAATGAGGGGAGTTACCACTGGTACGGCGTTGGGCAGAGTCTTGGTTTCGCGGGAGGGTTCGGATTTCCGCTAGACGGTTCGATTTATGGTTACGATCAAAAGCTTGGTTCGATTCGTTACGACCCAAATCTCAACTTTTTCGCCCAGGTGGACACCCCAGGCAGTTTCAACGCCAGGTACGTCGTGGGTGACGACGGCACAGAGTACGTCTCGGATTACGGGATTTACGCTCGAGCCGTCGGCTCGACGCAGTGGACACTGCTGCCAGAGTCGCGCTCCAAGAGGCTCGAGTACGTCTACGCCGCCAAGAACGGTGATGTGTACGCCCGAACGACTGCCAGCAATCCGAACGTGTATTTTGTCAAGTTGAAAGGCTCGAGTTCTTGGACGGCGCTGAATGAACAACCCACGCAAGTTGCCAATCAATCATTTGAGATCAAGCACGACTTCACAGGACGAACATATCTGAACACCTCGAGTTCAAACCTGATGCTGCTCGAGGGCGCGAAAGCATCGGTGTTGCCGCAACCCGACGCCAGTATTTTTGACTGGAATGGTGAACGTTACAAGACCGTCGATTCCGCAAACAAACGCGATTTGATGCACGTGAACGCATCGGGTCAACTCGAGCTTTGGGGGAAAATTTCTGAATCGGGTCCGATCATCAAGTATTTGGGCTTTGGCAAAGACGGCAGGTACTACGCGGTAGCAGGATTCAGTTCCATTTTAGGCTCGGATTACAGGCAGTACGACATCATCGCGGTTTCAAAAGGCAATCCAAAATGGGTTTTGGCAGCCTCGAGTGTGTCCAATGGTGATGGAACGCTTGGTGGACCCGTGAAAACCGACGCCTACAATTCAGCTTTCTCTCCCGACGGCAGCGTCTACTTTTACGGCTGCCAGGGTACGTGCGGTGGCAATGGAAACGCCGCGCAATTCCTCGTTTATCGCCTGATACTTTAGGAGTCAATCCATGAAAAAATCTACAATCATAGCGCTTCTCACGTTCATCTTCAGTTCTTGCGGACAGCTCGGTGGAGTATCCCCAAGCCTGAGCACGCAAAGCGTCAGCCTCCAACGCGGCTCGAGCGTCGTGGTTGGTGTGATCGCCGATGGCGTTTTCGACGCCACCGTCAGCACCGTGCCATCTGCCGGACTCGAGGTGCAATACGCCAAGTTAAGACCAAATCCCAAGAACGTGCGCGGGCATTTGTACGTCACCGTTTTGTCCAGCGCCCCGCTCGGCAAGCAAACCGTGCAACTCAAATCAGAGGGTGTCACCTTGTCGCTCGAGGTTGATGTTGAGGCGGCTGCAAGCGTGTCATTGATTCGAGGCTTGGGACGCGCCAATACGGTGGCTGGCGCGGCGGGCGTCATCACCTGGATCAAAAAAGATGGCACGGTCTGGCAGCGCGAGAACGGCGTTTCGAGTCAAGTTGCAGGAATCAACAACGCTCGGACTGTTGGGGCATTCAACGCGAATCTGACCGGCTTTGTTGGTTATGCCGCTACCTTGGACGGACAAGTTTGGACTTGGAAGTCAGGAAAGGCGGCAACGTTGTTTAACCAGATCGAAGGTGGCGTGCTTGACATGGCAATAGACGAATTCGGAATGCTTGCCCTCGCCACGGACGGACGCGTTTGGAATCTCAAAGCTGGTGGAGCGACACTCGAGCCAGACGCAAGCGATATTGCTTCGGTGCGGGTCAATGGTCGGGCGTCATTTGTTGGCGGTGGCACTCAGCAAACGATGGTGTCACGCACGTTTTTAAAGATGGATGGGCGTATTCAGGACACGACTACTTTTGACTACATTCAATCGGGTGTGGCACAGCCAGATCAGAACATCCGCAAGATTACCGTTTCAACAGCCGCAGACGGCAGCTTTAAAGGGGCGGGCGCGGGTGGCGGATCGCAAAATGCCGATGGACGCGTTTACCAGGGCGGTAAATTGGTTCACCGTTTGCCTGCAAAACGCTTCGAGAGTTACACAGTCACCAGAATCATCAATTCCTCGAGCAGTACCGTCAGCAACGGAATGTACACCTTGTTCGACGATGGTGGCTTGTGGCTGACCGTGGCGACCACGAACTACGGCGAGAACCAAGGAGGATCGGGAATCAGCTCGAGTGACGTGACGCAAACGCCCGTGATTGTCCCAAACGGCGAAGACGTGATTGACTTTTCCCTGCAAGGCGTCTTGACAATCTGGACTTCGAGCGCCGTCTATGTTGCCAAAAACCCTCTGGTGACCGACATAAACCCATTTGGTTTTGAACTGGTTGACCTGCCAGATGTGCGCTTGCCGACCCTTTAAAACACCCAACTCGAGTAAAATCAAACCATGACTGCGGCTGGCACGAATTCAAGACCAGTCACGTTCGCCGTGGCTCGCAATGTCAAACCTGGACTCGAGGCGGCTTTTGAAGCTTGGGTGCATGACATCACCGAGACAGCCATCGGTTTTCCCGGGCATCTGGGCGTTGGCGTGGTGCGTCCCGTGGCGGGCGGCAACAATCAATACCTGGTGATTTTTCGTTTCGCCAGTGAAGCCGATTACCGCACCTGGCACAAATCCAAAGAGCGCAAGCACTGGCTCGAGCAGGTCAAACCTTTAACGCTGGGCAAACCCATTGAGCAATTCACGCCTGGACTCGAGTTTTGGTTTACGCCTGCGGGGTCTGTGACCTTGCGCAACCCGCCACGTTGGAAAATGATTTTGGTGACGCTGCTTGGATTGTTGCCGCTCAGCATCACCATCAATTACTTCATCGCACCAGTTTTGCGCCCATTAATACCGCAACTCGAGCTACTGGTTTTAAATGCTTTCATTGTGGTTTGCACCATGACTTACGCGATCATGCCCGTGTTGACTCGAGCATTTGCAGTCTGGCTCGAGGAATAGATTATTTTGGTATTTGCGCCAACCGAAGAACCAATCCAGTTTTGTAGTATGAACGCATGACCACCGATGAGTTGTTTGCGGATTTTCTAAACTCGAGTCTTGCCGAATTCAAGAAGTACAAAAAATACGGTGATGTGGCGATGGCGCAAGTTTCAGACGAGCAACTCAACGTTTCGCCCGCACCAAACTCGAACAGCATTGCCGTTATTGTCAAGCACCTGCACGGCAACATGATCTCGAGGTGGCAGCATCTTTTTGATGCGGACGGTGAAAGCCAAAACCGTGACCGCGATGCGGAATTTGAGACTGAAGATTTATCTCGAGCTGTAATTCTCGAGTTGTGGGAGTCGGGTTGGGCGTGTTTGTTTGCGGCGCTCGAGAATCTTAAACCTTCAGATTTTGGCAGGTCGGTGTTGATTCGTGGCGAATCGCATTCGGTGATCGCGGTGGTTCAACGCCAACTGGCACATTACCCTGGGCATGTCGGGCAGATTTTGTATTTGGCAAAAATGTTTCAAGGCGAGAAATTTGTCAGCCTCAGTATTCCCAAAGGACAATCGGCAGCTTTCAACGCCGCGATGCTCGAGAGAAACAAAGTAATCTGAAGCCATGAACTTGCGCACAAAATGGTTGGTTTTCTCGCCGCTCGGTTTGACGCTGGTGGGTTTTGGTTTGTCGCTCACGCTCGAGGCGGCACGCTTAAAAAGTGTTGGTGAGCCGTGGTTTTGGCTTGGCACGCTCGGTTTGTGCGTGGTCAATGCTGGTCTGGCGTTCTTTGGTGACGGCGTTAAATCTCGGGTCTTGCTCGAGTTGCAAAACACGAATTATCGATAACCGTGCGTTAGAATGCGGCTGCAAAATAAGTTTGGAAAAGGGAACACATGTTTAAAATATTGTTCGCAGTGGTCGCCGCAATCGCTTTGATGGCTTGCAACAAAGCCGAAAATCTCGAGCCTCTGCTTCAAGGCGCTTGGAATAATTCTGCCACGATGGGTTGGAGGCAAGTTCGATTTGCAAATGGAGTGATCATTGTTTCGCAACTGCAAAAACCACCACTGCAAGGACAGTACACTTTGCGAGATAAAACCCTGAAGCTCGAGTTGTACACGATTGCTGGCGGCAAGCAAGTGAAACAAGCTGTATTGAACGCCAACATTGTAAAACTTGATGCAAACACGCTCGAGTTGAGAATGAACTCTCAAACGTTGAGTTTTGCTCGAGATATTCCGTGACACGTTGAGGCATCAAAACGGGGACTGAAAGACAAGAATTTCAGCCCCCGTTTGATTGAAAAATCAATTTTTTAAGCCCAGCGTATCAATCCAAGCTCGAGCGCATTGGTCAAATCTTCAATGTATGGTACGGCACGAACGCCAACTTTGAAATTTCCAGCTTCGGACGTGACGACGCTGCCCGTGTACTCGAGCCAGCCGTCATCGTTTTGCTGTTTCAAGCTTAAATTGCTGTGCGTCGAAATGACCGTGCCATTCTCGAGAATCGCTTCGATGCGCAAGCTTTTCGGGTCGAGGTCGCCAGCGAAAACCCGAGCGCTGACATTGACTGTGGCACCTGGGGTCAGCAGGTGATCTGGTTGCTCGAGCGTGGCTTCCAGGCGCACGTTGTTCCAGGCGGAACGCGTGCTGGCTTTCCAGGCTGCCAGCTCTTTGGCGGTTTTGAAATCATTGTCCGAGACTCGAGCGCCGTTGATTTGGGCTTTGGCGTACAGGTCGTTGGTGTAGTCCTGGACTTGGCGCTGCATACTGAATTTTGGTCCGACGGTGCGGATGGCGTTTCTGACCACCTTGAGCCAGCCTGGGTTGCCAGTTTTTTCGCCGTAATAGAGCGGCGCAATTTCAAACTCGAGGATGTCGTACAGGCTTTGTGAGTCGGCATCGTCTTGGGCGCGGAGGCTGGCTTCGTCCTCGCCAAATTCGCGTTCCGATCCAATGTTCCAACCGTTGGTGCCGTCACTCGCCTCGCGCCACCAACCGTCGAGAATTGAAAAGTTGATGCAGCCATTCAGACTGGCTTTCTCGCCACTGGTGCCCGAAGCCTCGAGTGGACGGCGCGGGTTGTTGAGCCAGATGTCGCTGCCCTGAACCAGGTGCCGTGCAACGTTCATGTCGTAATCCTCGAGAAACACGACCTTGCCGCGCAATTCGGGGTCTTGGGAAAATTGCCAGAGTGCCTGAATAAATTCTTTGCCCGGGTTGTCGGCGGGGTGGGCTTTGCCGGCAAAAATAAATTGCACGGGACGGTCTGGATCGTTGACAATGCGCTTCAAACGCTCGAGGTCACGGAACAACAGTGTGGCGCGTTTGTAGGTGGCAAAACGACGGGCAAAACCGATGGTCAAAGCGTTTTCATTTAACACCACCGAACTCGAGCCGACGTTGTTGCGTTCGTTCTGGCGTTGCAGTCGGCTGCGGGTGAAGCGAATCAGTTTCTTTTTGAGTTCCAATCTTGCGTCCCACAATTTAGAATCTGGGATTTTGTCCACCAGCCAACTCTCGGGTTTCTCGAGGGTGTCGTCCCAGTTTTTCTTGAAATGCGCGTCGTAGAGTTCCGCAAGTTCGCCAGCCAAAAAGGTGCGCGTGTGAACGCCGTTGGTGACGTGGGTGATTGGCACCTCTTGGACCTCTGCGCCCGCCCACAGGAAATTCCACATGCCGCGCGAAACCTCGCCGTGCAGTTCACTCACGCCGTTGGCGTACCTCGAGCAGCGCAGTGCCAGCACGGTCATGCTAAAACTTGCGCCCCAGGGTTGTTGGTGCATGGCGAGCGCCATCATCTCGTCGCGGCTGATTTGCAGGGCGTTCAGCCAGTAATTGCCGAGTTTTTTGTCGATCATCTCGAGCGCGAACGCATCGTTGCCGGCTGGGACTGGCGTGTGGGTGGTAAAAATCCCACTGGCGGCAACCACTTCGAGCGCCTCGAGGCGACTTAAGCCATTTAGCATGAACTCGCGGATGCGCTCGAGTCCGAGGAATGCGGCGTGACCCTCGTTCATGTGAAAGACGCTTGGGGCAATGTTCAAGGCACGCAGGGCGCGAACGCCGCCAACGCCGAGCAAGAGTTCTTGGGCGACGCGGAATTCGCCGCCAGCCCCGTAAAGGCGTGCGGTCAGTTTTTGGTCAAGTTCAGAATTTTCTGGAATCGCGGCGTCGAGCAAATACAGTGGAATCCTTCCGATTTGCAAGCGCCAGATTTGCACGAACACCTGACGTTCGCTGATTTCAACGCCGATCTTGATGGCTGCGCCAGTGCCGTCCGTCTCGAGGATCGCGCCAATTCTTTGGGGCACAATGGTTTCGTACCATTCTTCCTGCCAGCCGTCCTTGTTGAGGTTTTGGTGGAAGCTGCCCTCGCGGTACATCAAGCCCATTGCGGCAAACGGCAAGTCCAGATCGGAGGCGCTTTTGCAGTGGTCGCCCGCCAGCACACCCAGACCGCCAGAGTAAATTTGCAGGCTTTCGTGCAAGCCAAATTCCATCGAAAAATAGGCGATGCTGCCCTGAAATTTGGGATACTGCGCTTTAAACCAGGTGTCTTTGCGTTTCAGATACGCATCAAAATCGCCCATCACGGTTTTATAGCTCTCGAGGTAACTTTTATCCAGAGCGACGCGTTCCAAATCTGCCTGTTGAGACTCGAGCAGCACCCGCATGGGCGAGTGATGACTGAGGGTGAAAACCTCAAAATTAATCTCGCGGAACAAATCTCTGGCGGCGGGGTTCCATGACCAGTAAAGGTTTTGGGCAAGTTCTGTCAGCCGAGCAATGGCTGTTGGGAGTTTGGGTGTGACGGTAATGGTACCGATGGATTGCATGTTTGACCTCCAAGACTGTGGTTCTGCAACAATATGGAAGCGCTTCCGTTTTCGCGGGGCTTCTGGGTTACGAACGTCAGACCTTACCATCATAACATGTCCTGTAAACGTTTACGAAATTATTGTACTGAGGTCAAATCGAGGTTTTAAAAGTGAATAACAAATACCCAAAAGCCATGATTCGTTTTTTGGCAATCAATTCCAACCTGTCGTCACAAGGGTCTCAAGTTTCAAAGCGCTCAAAACCGGGAGTGGCTGGAGAGAGCCTCGAGTTGCTGCAAGCCGAAAACATCCCAAGTATTCGTGGCAACACCGACCGAATCTTGGTGAATACCCCTGAAAACCTGATCGATGACGCCACCATCGGGTTTGTAAAAACCAGTTTGTCACACGCACAACTCGAGTATCTTGCTTCACTCCCAAAAATACGAGAGGTCAACGGGGTGCTCTTGGTTCATGGTACGCCATCAGATGACGAACCTTGTTTGCTTGAGCGCATCGACATAACGGGCGTTTTTCTTGAAGCAGATGCCACCATTGCTGCCAACCTTGGTGATGTGCCAAACAAAGTGATTTTTTGTGGGCACTCGCATGTTGCCAGAACCGTATTGCTTTCAGATGGGCGTTTGGTGGTCAATCCCGGCAGTGTTGGACAGCCAGCCTATCAGCATTTCCGTCCCGTACCTCATGTGATGCAATCTGGCAGCCCACATGCCAGATGTGCGGTGTTGACACGAGTCAAGCATGGTTGGAACACTCAGCAACTTATGGTTGCCTATGATTGGGAGGCTGCCGCCTGCAAAGCTGAGTCCAACGGCAGGGCTGACCGTGCGAGTTGCTTGCGAACTGGACGAGCATCACTGTGACACGCGTAAAACCGAAGCTTCAAATCAAATTTTGGCAATCAACTCGAGCCGATTGCCAAACGGGTCGCGGGTTTCAAAGCGTTCAAAACCAGGAATTGGAATACCATCCAGCACTTCAAAACCCGCATTTTTGAATCTCAAACGCCAAAACCCGAAATCGGTCACCTCGTAGGCAAGGTGCGCTTTCGTCGCCAAACGGTCGGTACCATCCTCGCAGGAGACATGAATTCCTTGACCCGCCAAAGACAGCCAAAAGCCACCTCGAGCTTTCAGGGAATCTGGTTTGGGAATCTCGATTAACCCCAAGAGTTCCAGATAAAATTCTCGAGCCACAACTTCACCATCACCTGGAATGGTGATCTGTACGTGATGCAGCTTTGAAATCATGAAGTTTTGCTTGCCACAAAAAACAGTCGGTTAAAAGAGAACAACGTTCCAAATGCCTGCTTTGGGTACACCTCGAGATACTGTCGCCCAAGCTCCTCGAGAAATTGAGAATGCAAGTCAGGCTCGAGTGCCTTCAAAATGGGTCGCAACGCTGTTCCCTTGACCCACTCGAGCACCACGTTCTCGCCGTGCAAAACATGGTGGTACGTGGTTTCCCAGGCGTCCACTTTAAACCCGAGGCTTGCGAGCGTTTGGATGTACCAGGCGGCTGATTTTGGTGCGCGAGGTTTGCTCGAGAATGCCCTCAAATGTGGTTTCCAAGTGGCGCTCTCGGTCAGATCTTGTAAAATCGTGTGGCTGGGTTGCTCGAAATTGATTGGCATTTGCACCGCCAAAATCCCGTCAGCCTCGAGCCAGTTCGCCAAGTTTGGAATCAGTGTTTCGTGATCTTCGAGCCATTGCAGCGCCGCATTGGAGACAATCACATCGAGCGGTTTTTCGGGTTGCCACGTGCTCAAATCTGCCAGCACAAACTCGAGCCTTGGGTTTTGACGCGCACTGGATTTCTCGAGCATCTGGGCGCTCGAGTCCACACCGACCACATGCGCTTTAAGAAATTTCTCGAGCAGTTTCGCGGTCAGGCTTCCAGTACCGCAACCAAGGTCGGCAACATTTTTCGCATCAGATTTTTCGATCCTTGCCAGCAGGTCAAAAAAAGGTCGGTCGCGTTCGCTCGAGAATTTCTGGTATTGATTTGGATTCCACATGCGAACAGTGTAAAACAGAACCTCGAGATTATGTTGTTACTGAAGTAGTGACTTTTAAACTTGCTGTAACAAACGCTCCCGTTGATACAAACCACGCAACCCAGAACGCTCGGCAATGTTCAAATTTCGACCAAACATCACCGCCTTCACCGACTCGACCAGGGAAAAAGTTGTCAACTCCAATTCCAAATTATGCACTTTCGCCCGCCGTGCATCCTCGAGTTTGGTGAGCACGCCATTGGTTACATTGATGAGTTCGCTGGTGCGGCTCAAGCCTAACCCTTCAAAAGTCATCAGGCTTAACATTTCATTCATCGCCAGTTCCAGTTCAACCCGTGACCCTCGAGGTTCTGGCGCGTTGCCAGCACCGAGCACAAACCTTGCCGCAATCACGCACCAATCCCTGGCATCCAACCAAATCTTGGCAACATTGTGCAGCGCTTGAACATCCGACAGCCGCGCATGAGACTCGAGCGCCGCCATTGATACCAGGGTTTCCAACTCGAGCAAGGCGTCTGTCATTGGTTTAGTTTAAGCATTTTTAATTGATGATCTCGAGTTTGCCGCCCAAAAAAGTTACAGTAAAGTACATGAACAAACCTCGATTTCAAGATTCTGTTGTCATCGTCACAGGCGCAGGCACAGGCATCGGACGTGCCACCGCCCTCGCCTTTGCGCTCGAGGGTGCAAAAGTCGTACTGGCAGAACTCAGTCCAGACTTGTGCTCGACTGTCGCCCATGAGATTCGTGTCGCCAACGGTTTTGCGATCAGTATTCCAACCGATGTTAGCAACCCGAACAGTGTTCAATCCATGATCGAAACCGTAAAACTCGAGTTTGGACGGGTGGATGTGCTGGTGAACAATGCTGGAGTCTTTCCAAGAATTGCCTGGGATGACCTGACACTCGAGGCTTGGGACAAAACACACGGCACCAACTTGCGCAGTATGTTCCTGTGCTGCAAAGCAGTCACGCCGATCATGAAAGCCCAAGATTCTGGAGTCATCATTAACCTCGCTAGCATCGTGTTTTTGCTGGGTGCACACACCGAAATGACGCACTACATTTCCTCCAAAGGCGGTGTTGTTGGCTTCACGCGTTCACTTGCCAGGGAACTGGGACGGCACAACATTCGCGTCAATGCCATCTCGCCAGGCGCGGTGCAGACCGAATCCGAAGCCGCCGTCGTCACCCCTCGAGACGAGGCGCTGGTTATGGCAAACCAATGCCTGCAAACCCGTGTACAACCCAGCGACGTGGCGAACGCCATCTTGTTCTTCGCCTCACAGGACGCTCGAGCCATCACAGGACAGAATTTGGTGGTGGACAACGGCTGGGCAATGAACTGATTTTGGAGGAAACCATGAAAAAACTCGAGGGAAAAATTGCCTTGGTCGCAGGGGCAACGCGCGGCGCAGGGCGAGGTATTGCCGCAGAACTTGGCGCGGCAGGCGCAACCGTGTACTGTTCTGGTCGAAGCTCAAGCGGCAAGCCTTCAGACCTCAACAGACCAGAGACGATAGAGGAGACAGCAGCACTCGTCACCAGCCTTGGCGGAGTTGGTATTGCCGTGCGCACCGACCACAGTCAGGAACAGGAAGTCAAAGCCTTGTGTGACCGTATCAACCTCGAGCAGGGACGGCTTGACATTCTGGTCAATGACATTTGGGGCGGCGAAAAGCTGGTGCAGTGGGGAAAGAAATTCTGGGAACTCGAGCTTGAACAAGCTTTCAAACTGATTGAACGCAGCATTTATACCCACATCATCACATCAAAATACGCCGCGTCATTGCTCTTAAAAACTGACAATGCACTCCTGCTCGAGATTACCGACGGCGAGTACGGCTATTACCGAGGGAACCTGATTTACGACTTCATCAAAAATGCCATCAACAGACTTGCCAAAGCCCATGCCTTTGAACTGCGTGACCACGGTGTGACGGTTTGCGCGATCACCCCAGGGTTTTTGCGGTCTGAAGAAATGCTCGAGCACATGAACGTCACAGCCGACACTTGGCAGAACGCCGAAGATAAGACCTTCGCCACACAATCCGAAAGCCCCAGGTTTATTGGACGTGGCATTGCGGCACTGGCTTGCGACGAAACTCGAGCACGGTTTCACGGGCGGGTGCTCTCGAGTTGGGTGTTGATGCGCGAGTACGGGTTTGAAGATATTGACGGGCGAAAGCCTGATTGGGGCGTGTTTTGGGACGCGACGCACCGAAAAGATTACCCAGAGTTGTAAAGAAAGCAGCGCAAGTTCTTTCTGCTCTCATCCCCAACCCTTCTCTCAACATCGAGAGAAGGGAGCTTTATTTACACCTCGAGAGACACAAGTTATTTCAAGTTTTATCGTGTTGCTTCAAAAAACGAATCTCGAGCAACAACACCAACCTTCTACGCTTAAACTAAATCCATGTCTAACCTCGAAAAACTGCTGCAAACCACGCCCGAAATGCTGAGGGTCAAAACCAAAGCGCCAGGAATGCAGGGCAAACTTCCACTGACACACGAGATGTTGCTCGAGTCGCCAAGTGGTGATTTGTTTGGGCTTAGCCAGAACGCGGGCATGGGTTGGAAACCAGAGAACATGCTCGGGGCGCAAGTCTTGTTGCTTTCCACCCAGGGCGGAATGCGTGCCGAGGATGGCAGCCCGATTGCGCTGGGTTATCACACCGGGCATTGGGAGGTCGGTTTGCTGACCCGCGCCGCCGCCGAAACCCTACGCTCGAGCGGTGCGTTGCCGTTCGCGGGGTACGTGTCCGATCCGTGCGATGGTCGGACGCAGGGCACGACGGGCATGATGGACAGTTTGCCGTACCGCAACGATGCCTCAATTGTGTTCAGGCGGCTGATTCGCAGCCTGCCGACCCGTCAAGCCGTGATTGGCATTGCCACCTGCGACAAGGGCTTGCCAGCCATGATGATGGCGCTGGCGGGTTCGCTCGAGCTTCCAACGGTGATTGTGCCAGGAGGCGTGACGCTGCCGCCCAAAAATGGTGAGGACGCGGGGAAAATTCAGACGATTGGTGTGCGTTACGCCAATCACCAGATTACGCTCGAGGAAGCCAGCGAGTTGGGGTGCAGGGCGTGCGCCACGGCGGGTGGCGGTTGCCAATTTTTGGGAACGGCTGCCAGTTCGCAGGTCGTGGCGGAAGCGCTCGGGTTGACCGTGCCCCATGCCGCGCTCGCGCCGAGCGGTCAGGAAATCTGGCTCGAGTTGGCGCGTGCGAGTGCCAGGGCGGCGCTTGGGTTGCTCGAGAAAAGCTTGACCACCCGCGATATTTTGACGCCAGATTCGATTCACAATGCGATGGTGGTTCATGCGGCGTTCGGTGGTTCGACCAACATGCTCTTGCACATTCCAGCCATTGCCCACGCCGCAAAACTTGAGCGCCCGACGGTGCAAGACTGGATTGCACTAAACGCTCGGGTGCCAAGAATTGTTGATGCGCTGCCCAACGGTCCAAAAAACCACACCACGGTGCAAGTTTTTGTGGCGGGCGGCGTGCCCGAAGTCATGTTGCACTTGCGCGAACTGGGTTTACTCAAACTCGAGGCGTTGACGGTGACAGGTGAAACTTTGGGTGCGAACCTCGAGTGGTGGGAGAGGTCTGAGCGCCGTAAAAGTTTGCGCGAAACGCTGCTCGCTCAAGACGGCGTTGACCCAAACGACGTCATCATGACGCCCAAAAGCGCCAAAGCTCGAGGCATCACCAGCACCGTCACGTTTCCAACGGGCAATGTTGCGCCGTCTGGCAGTGTGGTGAAAAGCACCGCGATAGACCCCAGTGTGATCGGTATCGACGGGGTGTACCGAAAACTCGGCAAGGCTCGAGTCTTCACGCGGGAACGAGACGCAATCAACGCCATCAAGGGACGCAAGCTCGAGCCAGTGAAGCCAGGCGATGTGATCGTTTTGATTTGCGGCGGTCCACTGGGCACGGGCATGGAAGAAACCTATCAAGTCACCAGCGCCTTAAAACACCTGGACTGGGGTAAAGAGGTGGCGGTCATCACCGACGCCAGGTTCTCCGGCGTCAGCACTGGGGCGTGCATCGGTCACGTCAGCCCAGAGGCTTTGGCTGGCGGCACCATCGGTAAAATTCGTGACGGCGATTTGCTCGAGATTGTGATTGACACCCGCAATTTGACGGGCACAATCAATTTTGTTGGAACGCCTGAATCTCGAGTTGATGCGATTGAGGGTGCAAGAATTCTGGAGGCTCGAGCCGTCCGAGAGGATTTGTCGCCGCACCCATTGCTGCCAGATGACACCAAACTTTGGGCGGCGCTGCAAAATGCCAGTGGTGGTGTCTGGGGCGGGTGTGTTTACGATGCCGATGCGGTTGCAAAAGCGCTCGCTCGAGGTGTTGACGACCATTCAAAAACCTGATTTTCAGAAACATCAGGACTTTTCTTTCGAGTCTGTTTATCAAGGTATCTCGAGCCTTACCGCAATTTCGACAATGCCTTGCGAATCAAATTCTCCGCGCTCGAGTCTGGTTCTGCCTCGAGCAAATTGGATACTGCCCCGCGCACTTGCGCCTCACGGTAGCCGAGCGCAACAAGTGCCTCCACCGCGTCACGGTACGCGCCAGCGTCCGAAATGGCGGGCGTTTTCTGTCCTTTTTGCGTCACACTGAGATGCGCTGGAACTCGGTTTTTCAACTCGAGCACAATGCGTTCTGCCGTTTTCTTGCCCACGCCCGAAATGCTCGAGAGCAACTTGTCATCTTCGCTCAAGACCGCGCCAACCAGCACACTCGAGGAGTACGTGCTCAAGGCTGCAAGCGCCAGTTTTGGTCCTACGCCAGAAACCAGCAACAGCAATTTGAACACCTCGAGCGAGTCGGCATCGGCAAAACCAAATAAACTTAAAGCATCTTCGCGCACCAAAAGGTACGTCTCGAGCCGAATGGGTTTGCCAACCGTGCAACGCTCCAAGGTGCTTCTTGGGCAGAACACCTCGAGTCCCACACCGCCCACGCTGATGATGGCACTGGTTTCTCGGGTCACCGAAACCAAGCCCTCGAGAAACGCGATCATGGGTTTGTCCTTGAAAGTGAAAAGTCATTCAAAAATAATTCAGCCAAAACTTCTTTTATTCCACCATGCGGGAGAAGCGCCCCAAGCCCGAAGCGATGCCGCCCGTTAGGTGCATGTTTGGCATCAAGACAGGTGCTGCCGTAAGGGGCAAGAAGGGTCGGGGATGAGCGACCATGCCCGTTAGGTGCAAGTTTATGGTCAAGAGAGGGTGGCGCACTGGTGACTCGAATTTCGTTTAAATTCTCGAGATTTTTTAGTTGTTGTTTCATGCCTTGTAGTCTATCCCCTCAATCAAAAGTTGGTTCAAAAATCAGGTCGTAACTGATTTCATCCAGCGTGTTGCAGCCCGTGACGCGCATGGCTCGAGACAGTTCCTCGAGCATCTGGTGCGGGTTTAACGCGCCTGGCAGCACGACGGCATCGACGCCGAGCGCGAGGTACCGCAGCACGTCCGCACCGTTGCGAACTGCGCCTTTGGCAAACAACAGGATGTCACCAACGGCGTCGCGCAAGTCTGGCACGAGGGCAACCAGACTTGGACCGCCGAGCCAGGCACTCAAACTCGAGCTGGCGATGATGGCGTCTGCGCCGGCTTCGGCGGAGCGTTCGGCGTCTCGAGGGTCGAGCAGTCCGGCGACGACGAACGGCAGTCCGCAGGCGTCCTTGAGTTCCGAGAGTTCACCGGCGCTGCGCGGGCGCGTCTCGAGGTCGGCGGCGAGGGCGCTGAAGTCCACGCCGGCAGCGATTGCGCCCAAATCTCGAGCCTCGCGCATCATGGGCACGAGCAATTTCATTTTGACGGGCGGTGCAAGCCAGATTGATCCCAGGGCATCCTCGCGGCGGCTGGTGATGCGTCCAGTCCAGTTGGCTGGAACTTCCGCCCATAAGGGTCCTGGCAGCTCGAGGTCGAGTCCTGACCAGCCCGGGTTGACCTCGTCAGAGTCGTGAATCACCCTCGGCAGCAACTCGAGGTTGTCAAGGGCGATGATGTCTTTGGCGTACATGGCTTTAGCCTAGCACTATAAGAAAAACCCGAAAGTGTGAAACACTTTCCGAGCGAAGCGGTTCTGCCCGAAGGTGCGACTTAGAACCAAGAAGCGAGCAGGGTAAAAGTCCTGTTGTAAGAGGATCGAAACTTTTTGAAGCGACCCAGCCCGCAAGGTGCATTTTTGGGTCAAGAAGCGAAGCGGAAAAAAGTGTAGAACCTGACAAACAACAGGACTAAGCTTCGTTGTTTTCGGCGCGGAAACCCGAGCTGTAATTGTGCTCCAAATGCGCCGAGTCGTTGTATGCCAGCATCGTGCCGCGCAGCGTGCTGTCTTGGTTGCTCAAGATTCTGAATCGGGTGATGCTGGTGTTTTCCAGTCCGCCAAAATTGAGTTTTTGGTCTAGATCGCCCAGCAGTACGCTGGTGGCGGCGCGAATGCTGCCGCCGTGCGAGAACACGATCACCCGTCCGTCTGGGTGACGGCGAATCAGCTCTTGCAATCCCAACTTGACGCGTTCCATCAGCTCCGCTCGAGATTCTGCGTCGGGGTATCGTTCTGTGACCGTCACGGGTCGGGTGGCGCCCCTGGCTTGGAGCATCGCGGCGACCTCGTTTGTGCTCAAGCCTTGCAACGCGCCAAGCATTTGTTCGCGCCAACGTGCGTCCGCCAGCACTTGGCTGCGTCCGCCAAGGGTGCTGTTGACGATTCTGGCAGTCTCGAGGGCGCGGGACAGGTCAGAGCTGTAAATGGCGTCAAAACTGGTGCCGCGCAAACGGTGCGCCAGCATGGTGGCTTGATCGCGCCCGAGGCTCGAGAGTGGCACGTCGAGGTGTCCCTGGGCGCGGCGCTCCGTATTCCAGGTGGTTTCGCCGTGTCGCACCAGCCAGAGTTTGAGGGTTGGTTCAACCATGAATCGTCCAGTTTGGCATGTTTGTATTTTTAGGCATCAATGAAACCCGAGCCTGGGTTATTCGGGTGGCTTGGTCTGGTTTTGAGGGGCGTGGCATCACATCATCATGCTCTATAATTGGTTTTGCCTGCGTGAAAATCCGTCATGTGCGTTTTTTTGAAGTCGGCGGCAGTATTCTGATAAAAGCGATTCAGGGATTTATTTCATTTTCATCCCGACAAATTGGCTGAGGAGTGACTTGCATGACGCAAAAGCACAACAATTCGCAGCGTTTAAAGCTGGACATGACCGCTGGGCGAGAAGCCAGCTTGGAGCGCACCGAGGGTTCACAGTTCACCACGCCAGGAACCAAGGGTGTGGAATTCGCCACGCCAAGGGCAAAATTGATCGAGGAGGCAGACCGTGCCATTCGCACGGATTTGCTGCGTTTCCCGAAAGCGCTTGCCGCATACGAGGCGTTGTCGCACGACAGTGAGGCATTGGCAAATTGGGACATGGCAAATTACATCACGGTGCGCAAGCTGGGTTACAACGATCACGGGCGGGTGCATTCTTGGGTGACGGGCGCGGCAAGTTTGGCGATTCTCGAGTTGCTCCTGGAGACTGGGGTGCGCGGCGATGTGCTCGAGTCTGGTACAGGCGACATTGACGACACTTACCTGGTGGTGCTGATCGGCACGATGTTGCATGACATTGGCAATCAGGTGCACCGCAATGCCCACGAGGCGTTTGGCGTCATGCTTGCCATGCCGATTCTCGAGCGTCTGCTGACCCCAATTTATGCCGATGTCGCGCTGCGCACCAAAATACGTGGTTTTATATTGCACTCGATCAACTGCCACGACCTCAATCCAGCGCCCTTGACGCTCGAGGGTGGCATCACGGCGGTTGCCGACGGCACGGACATTACCAAAGGTCGCGGGCGCAAGGCGTTTGCGCTTGGCAAGGTGGACATTCACAGTGTTGGCGCGTTGGCGGTGGATCAGGTGGTGATCTCGAGGGGCACGCACAAACCCATCGAGATCAATGTGAGCATGAACAACAGCGCCGGTATTTTTCAGGTCGAGGAGACGCTGGCGAAAAAAGTCATCAATTCGCCAATCGCCAAGTATGTCAATTTGACTGCCACGACCGAAAATGGTTCAAGTCAAGACCTGCGTATCGTGCATCAGGTCAGGCTCGAGGGCAAGGGTTTCGTCAAACTCGAGGGTTAGTTGCCCAATATCAGCTTTGGAACTTTTGTGATTTGGTGCTCGGGTTAGAGTGGTGTCATGAACGCTATTGTTTGGATTCTTGAAGGTTCACGTGGCTGATGTCAGCCCAGTGACGGCGCTGCTTCAGATCATCGGGTCTGATCTGGTGCTTTCTGGTGACAATGCCGTGGTGATCGGTCTGGCGGTGCAGCACCTGCGTCAACCGTTGCGGCGGCGTGCGGTGCTGTTTGGAACCATCGGCGCAATTGTTTTGCGCGTGTTGTTCACGGTGTTTGCCACGTTTTTACTTAAAGTTCCGTTGCTTTCGGCGCTCGGTGGTTTGACCCTGTTCTGGATTGGTTACAAGTTGCTCTCCGACATTCCAGAGCAACATGACGACGCGCATGAAGTTCAAGACGGATTTTTCAACGCCATTCGGACCATCGTGATTGCCGATGCGGTCATGAGCCTTGACAATGCGCTGGCGGTGGCGGGTGCGGCAAAAGGCGATCTGGTCTTGTTGCTGATCGGTCTGGGACTCTCGATTCCGCTTTTGATGATTGGTTCCAATTTTGTCTCGAGCCTCTTCAGTCGAATGCCGTGGTTGACCTTGGTCGGTGCGGCGCTCATCGCCTGGGTCGGTGCAGACCTGATTCACAGCGATCATCTGCTGCAACAGTGGTTGCCGTTTCTCGAGTCGAGCTTGACCTTGTGGATCATGCGAATTGTGGCAGTTGTGGGCGTGATTGGTTTGGGCTTGCAGGCGCAACGTGCCGCCCGTTTGCGCGAGGCAATGGAGGACGCGGCTCGAGGGCAAACGCGGCAAGGCTAATTTGCCACGTGATCGATGCTGATGATTGGGCAGTTCTGAACAAATCCCGTGGCTGTCCAGGCTGTGCCGTCGGTGGCGGTGATCGCGTGCTGCGCCGCCAAGTTTGGCAATCTCGAGAATCTGGTTTGCAAGGTGTTGGTCTGGTCATTCAGGGCTTTGCTCGACCAGACGCTGACATGGGCGTCCATCAATGGGCTGTAATTGGATGCAAGGTTGGTGTTGTCAGGCACGTGTTCAATCACGTGTTGCGGGTCGCCTTCACCGTACAGAAATGAAAGCAAGCCCTGCCGGTTTGGGTTGTCCAATCCCACTTGCCCATTCATGAAAATGGCGATCCCGTTGCGGCTCGAAGTGGCGTCGCTCGAGCCTGGACGCGGTACGAGGTTGAGGTTTGGACTCCATGTGGCAAACTCGAGCGTGGCGGGAATGGCGGCGGAAGCCTCGAGACAGGTGAACCAAACCTTTGAACCCTCAAAAAACCCCTGACTGGAAAACAGGCTGACTTGACGGTTGACGGTGTCGAGTTCGAACACGCGGTCATGTTTTCCAGTTTGGTTGGCGACCTGCGAGGCGTTTAAAATGATGCCATTTGGCAATTGAATGAGCGGTGAATACTGCGCTCGGGCAACGCTGCCAGGTTCGTAATTTTCGGGCGGGATGACGCTCGAGCCTGGATTGAGAAACCAGCTCGCACCGAAATCGACGCTTGCCGAAACCTCCAATTTGCCGTCCACCATTTTGGCTTGTTGAACGGCGCTCGAGCCTCTCAGGTTGCCAAGCTTTGGGGCAAAGTTGACCTGGCGTTTTGCGGCATCAAATTGATCTGAAGATTCTGTGACCACGTACCAAAACGTTTCGCCCAGTGCGCGTCCCTCAAAAATTGGCAAGGTGACGGTTCTGAAATCTGAACCCTCGAGTGCCGAAGCCATGAACAATTGGTGTTTCAACGTCTGCGCCCTGGTTTGGTTCAGTCCGCCAAGGCTTAAAAGTGAGATGGCGACCAGCAAACCCGAGGTCAAGATTATTTTTGTGCGTTGCTTCATTTGAACAGGGTACAAGAAACAAAGGCTTTGATTTGCCTCCTGGACTCAATTTCGCGGCGTTCAGTCGGCGTTCGGCTTTGGCATGAAAACCCTTCCTCGAGTGAAACCTTTAAAGGGACACGTCAAGCGGTTCGCTTCTGGGTGTAGAATCGCGCTGGATGTGTTTTGCCCAAAACAACAGGAATGTGTTTTGCTCAGAGCAACAGGATGTGTTTTGCTCAGAGCAGCAAAGCTTGCTCGAGCCGTAAAGGAGTCTGGTTGTGACCCAACCCGTTTTGGAAGGTTTAAGAGGCGTTGTTTTTACCGAATCCAAACTCGCTTTTATCGACGGCGAGAAAGGCATTCTCAAATATGTTGGCATCCCGATTCAAGAACTTGCCGAAAACAGCAGCTTCGAGGAAACCTCGTTCCTGCTCTTGAACGCAAGGTTGCCCAACAAATCCGAACTCGAGGAATTTGACGCGGCACTGCGTTCGCGCCGCGTTGCGCCTGCGGGTCTGATCGAACTGATGCGAATGTTCCCCAAAGATTTGCATCCGATGCACGCGCTGCGCACCGCCGTCTCGAGCCTTGCCATGTTTGATGCGGACGCCGACAACACCACAGAGGCAGGCAAGCTCGAGAAAACCTACAACCTGATCGCCCAGATGAGCACGATCATTGCGGCGCTTTACCGCCTGCAACAAAACCTCGAGCCTGTCGCGCCACGCGCCGATTTGACCCATGCCGCAAATTTCTTGTACATGCTTCACAATGAGGTTCCCAGCCCAGAACAGGCGCGTCTGTTTGACATTGCGCTGGTCTTGCACGCCGACCACGGCATGAACGCCAGCACCTTCACCGGCATCGCCACCGCCAGCACGCTCTCGGACATGTACTCGAGCATCACCAGCGCGATTGGCAGCCTGAAGGGACCACTTCACGGCGGCGCGAACGAGGCGGTCATGGACATGCTCGAGGATATTGGCGAGGTCGAGAACGCCGAAGCCTTCATCGGCGCGAAGCTCGAGCGCAAGGAAAAAGTCATGGGCGTGGGTCACGCGGTCTACAAGTTTTTTGATCCCCGTTCGAGGGTCTTAAAAGAGTACGCGGCGGTGGTCGCTGCCAAGCACGGCGAATCCAAGCAGTATCAGATTTTAAATAAAGTTGAAGAGGTTGTCATCGCCAGATTGTCCGCCAAAGGAATCTATCCAAACGTAGACTTTTATTCTGGCGTGGTTTACAGCGACCTCGGCATTCCCAAAGCGTTTTTCACGCCCGTTTTCGCCCTGGCGCGGATTTCGGGTTGGATGGCTAGCATCATCGAATACACCCGCAAGAACAGCATTTTGCGCCCAACGGTCAATTACATTGGACCCGATGAGGCGCACTGGATTCCGCCCGAGCAACGTTAAAATTAATTTTCACCAGGACGAAAACCAAATCTGGTTTTCGTCTTTTTGTTGACCTCCACAATTCCTAAGTTAAACTCGAGCATGAAGGTTTTGAAGATCAAAGATGTGGCGGCTGCGGCGGGGGTCAGCTCTGGCACGGCGTCCAAAGTTTTGACGGGTAACGGCGCGGCGTATCAGGTTTCTGCCAGCACGATTGAGCGCGTGCAACGCCTTGCAAAAGAATTGGGTTATGTGCCGAACATTGCCGCCCGAAATTTAAGGCTGCAACGCACTGGGCAGATCGGCGTGGTGCTCGAGGAGGTCATGGCAAACGAGGGTTCGGTTGACCTCGAGTTGGGTGATTTCAGGTTGTCGGCTTTTGCTTCGGTGCGGCGAACCTTTGACGGCGCGATCATGGCGGGGCTGTCCGATGCGGCGCGTCGGCATCAACTCGAGGCGTTTGTGGTCTACCCAAAATTGAACGCGGCGGCGCACCTCGAGCCGAATCGGTTTCTGGATGGTCGAATTGATGGTTTGCTGATCGGGCGCAATCCTTTGAAGGCGAACGATTTGATTTATCGGATTGATCCGGCGCGTTTGCCACTGGTTGCACTGTGGACCCAGGTTGTCCCCGAGGGTGTGGGTTTTGCCGACGCCGATCAGTTCGGTGGCGGGGTCATGGCGGTGCAGCATCTTCTCGAGTTGGGACATCGCAAGATTGCGTTTTTTGGTTCTGGCATCCATTCTGGCGTCGAGCATTTTATCTTGCGGCATCAGGGTTATGAGACGGGTTTAAAAGCCGCAGGCATTGACCCCAAACCAGAATGGCACGTCTCGAGCACCCAAAAATTGCTCGGGTTGTTGCGCAATGAAAATCCTGTGACCGCCGTGTTTGCCGAAACCGACACCGATGCCGCCGCCGTGGCTCGAGATGTCCAGCGTGTGGGCTTTAGAATTCCTGAAGATGTGTCCTTGATTGGCTTTGACGATGTGTTTGGAGCCGATTTTATTGCGGGTGGCTTGACCACGATTTACCATCCTGCCCAGGAGATGGCGGCGGAGGGTGTAAAAAATTTGCTGGCGTTGTTGGCTGGCTCGAGTGTTAAGGATTGTCGTTCGATTGTGCCAACGAGGGTTGTGAAGCGTCACACCACTGTACCAGTTGATCGTTAATCGTTGAGCCTCGAGCCTCGAATTGGCTTGAGATTTGGGCAGGCTTGCCAACCATGTACAATAGGTTGATGCCAGACCAAACGCCGTCGTTGTTTGTGAACACTGGTTCTTATCCCACTCGAGTTGGAAATTCGGTGCAACTGTTGATTGATGGCGAACCCGCTTTCAGGCGCGTTTGTGAGGCCATCGAAACTGCACAACACAGTGTTTTCGTAACGGTTACATTCATGTGGTCAACCTTTCAAATGCCCGACGGGCGCGGCACGATGCTCGAGGTACTGAGCCGTGCAGCCAAACGCGGTCTCGACGTGCGTCTGATGTTCTGGCGACCCGACGATGAAACGGCGTCCCATCGACGCAATGCCTTCTGGGGTGCTTCTGAGCACTTCAAGTTGCTCGAGCGGCTTCAACCTCAAGTCGGTATTCGTTGGGATCGCGCCCAGCCAGGATTTTGTCAGCATCAAAAAACCTGGTTGATCGACGCGGGTGAAGTTGGGCAGACGACTTTCTTTGGCGGGATCAACCTCAACCCAAACTCGATGGTTGCGCCAGGGCATCGCGGCGAAAATCAGAATCACGATGTGTATATCGAACTGATTGGACCCGCAGTCGCAGACGTTCATCACAATTTTGTGCAGCGTTGGAATGAAGCCAGCGAACGTCATCTTGAGGGTGGTCGCTGGGGCGCACGAGCCGACCATGATCTCGAGTTTCCAAGGCGACTTGCGCTCGAATGTGGCGATGCCATCGTTCAGATTCAACGCACGATTCACGCTGGTCGTTACACAAATGGGCAAGCGCCAGTCAACGGTCAGCCCTTTAATATTGCCTTGGGTGAAACAAGTAACTTCAATCAGTATTGTGCATTGATTCGTTCAGCGCAGCAAAGCATTTACATCGAAAACCAGTACCTTGAGACGCCCGAAATTGTTGAGGCATTGCTCGAGGTGCTGGGGCGTGGTGTTGAGGTCGTGATCTTGATGCCAGCCGTTCCAGACCTCTTAGCGACTGACCTGTCGCCCGATCATCAAGCCTTCCTCGAGTGCCGTGCGTCTTTGGGCGCATTTGACCATTTTACGTTGGCTGGCATTGCCGGACTTGGAAATGACGGTCGCCGCAAACCCGTCTGGGTTCATTCCAAGTTGATGCTGGTGGACGACACCTGGGCAACCATTGGTTCGGCGAATCTACATCGCTATTCGATGTTCGGCAACGCGGAGTTGAACGCCGCCATTTTCTCGAGCGAGTTGGTTCGAGGTTTTCGTATGTCTTTGTTCAATGAGCATTTGGCTTTGGACACTTCGGGAATGAATGACGTGATGGCACTACGTCAATTTAAGCAGATTGCTGCCATCAATCGGGATCGCTTGTCGCGCAGCGATCATGCTTGGCAGGGTCTTGCAGTAACGCTTGACATTGCAACCTACGGCAGAACGCCGCCGAATGGCTGGTAAAGCGCTCAGGTACCTTGAATCAGGTACCTTGAATGGTGTCAGTTTTTTGTGCCGAAGCTTGTATTTTATTAAGGCTACACTTTCAAACTAAAAAATGTTATACTCAGTTCAATAAATTTGTATTCAAGAAATTCGAGGAGGCAATCATGATTGCAGAACGCCCAGAATCCGTGACCAGCAAAAAAGGTGGCATGTTTTTGATTTCCCAAACGCCGCCTGACCAAACCCACACGCCCGAAGATTTCTCGAGCGACGTGAAAGACATTTACCAAGCTGTAGACGAATTTGTAAAAACCCGAGTCATGCCCAACATGGAAACCCTCGAGGCACACGACAATGCTCTCTTAAAACAAATTTTGCACGAGTGCGGCGATCAGGGGTTCTTCCAGGTCGAAGTTCCAGAGGCTTACGGGGGTCTGGACATGAGCAAAACCACCGCCACCTACGTCGGTGAGGCACTGGCTCAGGCGGGCGGTTTTGCCGTGGCATTCGGTGCCCATGCCAGCATTGGCATGTTGCCACTGGTTTACTTTGGCTCAGACGCTTTAAAAGCCAAGTACCTTGAGGCAATGGCGGCGGGCAAACTGATCGGCGCGTACTGCCTGTCCGAGCCAGGTTCGGGTTCGGATGCCCAAGCCGCCAAAACACGTGCCGTGCCCAGTGAGGACGGCTCGAGTTACACGATTAGTGGCACAAAAATGTGGATTTCCAACGGTGGCATCGCCGATATTTACACGGTGTTCTGTCAGGTCATGACGCCGCAAGGTACAAAGTTCAGCGCGTTTCTGATCGAACGCAATTTCCCAGGCGTGTCCACGGGCAAAGAGGAGCACAAACTCGGAATCAAGCTTTCCAGCACCACGCAATTGATTCTCGAGGATGTGGTCGTGCCAAGTGAAAATTTGCTGGGCGAGGTTGGCTGGGGCGCGAAAATTGCCTTTAACATCTTAAACATCGGGCGTTACAAGCTCGGTTCGGGCGGTGTGGGCGGCAGCAAGGCGGTCTTGAACGCCAGCACCAAATACGCCAAGGAACGCACCAGTTTTGGGCAACCGATTGCCAACTTTGGCGCGATTCAAGAAAAACTTGCCGAAATGTGCCTCGAGATTTACGCTGCCGAAAGCTTGACCTACCGCGTCACGGGTATGATCGACGAGATTGCTGACCACGCCAAAAGCGCGAGCGAAAAACTCAAAGCCATCGAAACCTACCGCGTCGAAGCCAGCATCGTGAAGGTTTACGGCACCGAGGTTCTGGCGTACTGCACCGACCAAGCCGTGCAGGTTTTTGGCGGTTACGGTTTCAGCGAAGAATATCCCGTCGCTCGAGCGTACCGCGATGCCCGCATCAACCGAATTTTTGAAGGCACCAATGAGATCAACCGCATGATTATTCCAGGCGAACTCTTGAAAATGGGCATGAAGGGCGAAATCCCGCTCATGCAAGCCGCGCAAAAACTGCAAGCCGAAATGCTCGAGCCAAGCTTTTCTGATGACACCGACGATGCGCCTCTTGCAGCAGAAACCCGAGTCGTCGAAGGTCTGAAAAAAGCGGCATTGCAAGTTGCTGGTTTGGCGGCGCTGAAATTCAGCAATAAACTGGGCGAGCAACAAGAAATTCTGGCTCGAGTCGCTGACATCATCATCTCGAGCTTCGCGGGCGAGAGTGCCTTGTTGCGCACCCAAAAAATGATGGCATCTGGGAAAAATGCCGACACTCAAATTGCCATGACCCAAGTGCTGGTGCATGACCTCGCCGAAAAATGTGCAGTCTGGGGACGCGAAGCCCTCTCGAGCTTCACCGAGGGCGACGATCTGCGTTTGAATCTGGCAGCCATGAAACGCCTGACCAAACACGACAGCGTGAACGTGGTCGCATTGCGCCGTCAAATTGCGGCGGCAGTCATAGAAGCCGACGGCTACCTTAATTAAAGTTTCAAGTTTTAAAGTCTTGAGCGCATCTACGTGCGCTCGAGATTTTTATTTCAGCAACTCCTGCCCGAGTGCCAGGTAATCTGCCCAGGCAAACGCGGCTCGAGGGTCGCGCACGTTACGGACGATCAAACCGTTTGCCACGGCTTTCTCGAAGGCGGCATAACGCCTGATCGTGCTGGCAAAATGCGGCAGGTTGAGGGCTTTGAGTTTTGCCATCGCCAAACTCGCATCTTTGGACGGTGGCGGTGGTGCAAGCGTCACCAGCACCCGAAATGGCAAATCTTCGAGGTCATCCGCCAGGGCTTCGAGGGTTGCCAATGACAGCGTGTTCGGGGCGGTTGGCACGATCAGTAAATCGGCTTTCTGGCTGAATTCGTCCAACGTTTTGGCTTTGGGTTGCGCCCTGGTGTCCACAACCACAAAATCAAACTTCTTGGTTTTGGCATCGTCGGGCAAGCACACGGTAAAACCCAAACCCGTCCCTCGAGATGCCCAGGTTAACGCCCCGCCAGCAGGATCGGCATCGATCAAAAGGGTCTTGCCTCGAGCCGACAAAACGGCTGCCAAATGAATGGCGGTGGTGGTTTTTCCAACGCCGCCTTTCAGCGATGTGATGACAAAACGGACCGGCAAGAAAAACTCCTTTGATGGTTTGATTCTAACGGGTTTGCGTTTTGAATGCCCAATTTGAAACTCGAGCGGGAAGAGCTTAACTCAGTTTGGTCATGATTTCACGCACCACAGCCCAATTCACGCGGCGCAACGTTCCGACTCGCAGCAGCAACTCGAGGCGCATTTTGAGCATCAGTTCAACATCAATGTCTGCCTTCCAACGTATCAGCGCCAAGTCCAGTGCGGGCTGCTCGAGCCTCGAACATTCAAACTCCAGGCTGCTCCAACCCGCGCCGGTCCAGTCGATCAAACCCGCGTAGCAACCCTCAAACTCGAGCACGTTGTCCTGCCAGGCGTCACCGTGAATGAACGAGTGTCGGGTTATGGGATGCTTGGCAATCAAGATCGTCTCGAGTTTTTTGCGCTCCGAGCCAGACCAGTTTGCCGTGTTTTGCGTGCGTTCAATCCAAACCTCGTGCGAAATCCACTCTTCGGGCAGGTTCTCGGGTGCAACCTCGAGCGGGTTTGCATGAAGTTTCTCGAGGTCACTGAGCAAGGATTCCCAAAGCGTTTCTGGGCTGGTGTTACGGTTGCTGCGAACCCCAGGAAGGCGTTTCCAGATCGAATAATCTTGCCCAAACGCCACGCAGGCGGCAGTTCGCACCCCAAGTTTCAGCGCCCCCTGAGCGAGTCGCGCCTCCCTGGCATGGTCGGCAAAAACCGTGTTCCTCGATATTCGCAGCACGTAATCTTCGCTCATGAAGACATGATTGTCGTACCCCGCGCCGGCTGGTTCAAAGGTTTTGAATTTCAGCTTGTGGCGCTCGAAAATGTCTACTGGATTTAAAGCGTTGGTTGCGATGTCGCACCCTCCACCCAGCGTTCGCCCGATTCTGCGACCTCGAGTTTCCAGACGGGCAATCTGGATTTTGCCTCGTCCACCAACCACGGCACGGCATCCAGACAGGCGCGGCGGTGGGCGCTGCCAGCGCCTACAAAAATGCTAATTTCCCCGGGCAGCACAATGCCGGTGCGGTGTGCCAGCACCACCGCGCCCAATTCCCATCTCGTTCTGGCTTCCAGCGCCAGGTCGCGCATCACATTTTGGCAAAGGGCAGGATACGCCTCGTACTCGAGCCTCAAAATTTCCAGGTTCTTGTTGGGCGTGCGGGTGCTGCCCGTGAACATGGCTTGCCCACCCCAACCCGGTCGAATCAATTTGGCGTGAAGGTCAGTTATCGGCAGTGCTTCGCCAGTGACCAGAAAGTAATCGGGACTCGGTTCGCCGCCAGCCACGGGAGGAATAAAAGCCAGGGTGTCTCCAGGATTGAGCACCATATCTGGCGTGGCGTACTCGTCATTGACCGCCACCATCGAGCCAGCCAACTCGAGGTTGAATTTCAGTTCGACCAGCCGCGCCGCCTCACGCACGGTTGCCG
Source organism: Deinococcales bacterium (assembly GCA_025352125.1). GTDB lineage: Bacteria > Deinococcota > Deinococci > Deinococcales > JAAFIG01 > JANXTZ01. The sequence goes on from JANXTZ010000011.1 coordinate 90,825, forward strand.
CGTTGGCAAGTTCAAAACTTGTTTCGGAAATTCCAGCCGTGCGCTTGTGGCTGGCAAAGAAAAGCAATTTCACGTTCATGGTTTAAGTTTAACCGCTTGCGCCTGGGAAGGATGAAGCTGCGCCTTTTCCAAAGCGCAATCCGAGTTCGACAAAGTCGTTTTCGACCAAGCCCAAAACTTCTACTCGGTAGACTTAAGAAGTGTTGTCCAGCCTCAAGCCCGATTACTCACGCACTCCCATTTTATCGGGACGGGTTCGAGGCGCTTACCTTCCAGCCTTTCTCGAGTTCATGAGCGCCACCGCGCACACCGGAACGCTCGAGGTTGAGGGACCAAATGAAGTCAAAGCACTGGTGGTTGTCAATTCTGGACATGTCAAATTTGCCGAAACCGAAGTTGAAGATGGCACTGTCAGCATCGGCACCGAGGCGCTGCGGGCAATGCTGCGCTGGCGTTACGCCTTTTGTCACGTTTACGACGGCTATCTCGAGGTTGCACCCAACATCAACGGTTCGATCATTGGCGTGCTTATTGAAGCCGCACGGCTCGAGGACGAAGCCAGCCGAGAGCGCAGCCTGCCAGCCAGCGCCAGAATTCGCGTGCGCAACAACGTCGCGGCTTACGAATCGCTCGGCGCTCCAGAGATGATGCTCCTGTCCAAAGCCCGCACCGGAATCACCGTCGGTGACTTGCGCAAAGCACTGCCAGGAATGCCAGTTGACAGCGCCATTTTTGAGCTTCACAGTCAAGGGATTCTCGAGGTTGAGGGTTTGAAAGCCCCCGCCGCCTTGAACGCCACCGCCGAATTTCGGGCGTTGCTGGTGATGGTCGTGCCGCGCCAAGTGCCAAAACGTCCGGTGGGACGCAATGCGCCGAGGTCAACCAGTCAAATCACGACCCTGCACAAAACCGTTTTTGATCTGGTGAATGGCGAACGCAGCGCCGAAAACATTCGCAACGAATTGCGGCTCTCACCAGGTACAATGCGAGACATCTTACAAGGGTTGCGGAGTGCCTCATGGATCGAATACTAAAAATTTTGGGGTGTGTCTTGGTGTTTGGCGCGGCTCGAGCCGAGTTGAATGGTGCGCCACTCGAGGCGTACCTGCAAGCGCAGAGACTGTACTCCGAAGCCATCTCGAGCAGCGCAGGAACAACTTCAAACTTGAAACTCGAGGTCTGGCTGAAAGTGATCGATGCAACGGAAAAAGCGGTGTTACTCGCGCCCAAAGAACCTGAATCGTTGTTGCTGCGGGCGCAGGTGTTCACCCGAATTCAACTTTTTTTGAAAGCCGATACCGCCTGGAGAGCCTATTTTGACCTGACCGAAGGCTCGAGCGCGTCAAGGGCACTGATGGCAAACGTTCAGTTTGAACTTGCCGTAAAAGCCCGAGAGGCAAAAAAACTGAATGAGGCAATTGCCTACCTCGAGCAAGCCGTTTTTTACAACCCTCAAAAACAAAAAGCCTGGTCGCTTCTTGGACGCTCGAGATTCGAGGCTGGAAGATTCGCCCTCGCCAGTGAAGCCTGCCTGCGGGCGCTGGAGCTAAACCCAAACGACCAAATGGCAACCTATTACCTCAAACTTGCCCGAGCCAAACTCTAAAACAGACCCTCGAGCTTTAAACTCGAGGGTTTACTTGTGAGCAGCAGGTTTTCTGGAGGTTAAGTCAACAAGGGACGCTCACGGAATCCGGTATTGCTAGCAGTATTGTGCGCCAAAAAAATCAGTTTGGATGTGCAAAACGCACACTGAAATAAAACTTGCCATTCCTCCTCAAAAACCCTGAACTTTGGGTTACAATTTGCAACCATGGGCACCCGAAAAACAGTCACCATTCACACCGACGGCTCGTGCCTCGGCAACCCAGGACCAGGTGGCTGGGCAGCCATCCTCGAGTTTAAAGGCAAAACCCTGGAGGTCAGCGGCGGTGAACTGGAATCCACCAACAACCGCATGGAACTGATGGCAGCCATCGGCGCACTCGAGGCGCTCAAAGAACCCTGCGAGGTTGTTGTCGTGACCGACAGCAAATATGTTCAACAGGCATTTGAAAAAAATTGGTTGAAAGGTTGGCAAAAAAATGGTTGGAACACCGCCGCCAAACAACCCGTCAAAAACCGAGAACTGTGGGAGCGGTTGCTGGCGCTCACGAAAACCCACACGGTGAAATGGGAATGGACCAAAGGACACGTTGGACACGCCCTGAACGAACGTGCCGATGTTCTCGCCAATCAAGCTCGAGATTTGATGATGGGCAAGAAAACCAGCAAAATTTAACGTTTTGAGGTTTCAGATTTGAGTGAATGGGTCCAAAGAATTGCAGAACCAAAAATCAAATTCTCGCTCTCAACTCGAGAAATCGTAGTCCTGTAGGGGCGCATGGTAATGCGCCCCTACGCGTATTGTTTATTTCTTTGTTATGCTCTGTCCATGTTTTTTGACGGTTACGAACTGCGCGACATCACCAGCCCAAACGAACTCGAGTTGCTCGAGGAGGTCCAGAAAGCCTCTTGGGGTTACGACGACCGTGAGGTGACACCAGGCTCGTTGATGGTTGCCAGTGTGCATTCTGGTGGCATTGTGGTGGCGGCATTCCCCAAAAACTCGGGTACGCCCGTCGGTTTCGCCTTCGGCTTTCCTGCCGTTCGCGGTGGGCGTTTGCTGCACCACTCGCACCTGCTGGCAATCGCTCCCGCGCACCGTGGCACGGGTTTGGCTCGAGAACTGAAACTCCTGCAACGTGCCAAAGCGCTCAAAGCTGGTTTTGACCTGATGACCTGGACGTTTGACCCACTGATCTCGAGAAATGCGCGTTTGAACCTTGGCAAACTCGGCGCGAAAGCCGTCAGTTACCACGCTGATTGGTACGCCATTCGCGGCGGAATTTACGCCGGACTGCCCGCAGATCGGTTCATGGTCGAATGGGATTTGCGCCGCGAATCTGCGGAGCATCCAGTCACCCGACCCAAAGGTGAACTGGCACTCGAAGCCGTGAATGGCAACGTCAATTTAGGTGTCAACCCAAGCAAGCTCGAGTTAAACGGTGTATCGGTCTTGATTGAAGTCCCTCGAGACATCGAAGTCTTGAAGCGCGACAACCTCGACGTGGCTCGGGCTTGGCGCTTGGCGCACCGTGAAGTGTTTCCCACTTATTTTGCACGCGGTTACGTCGCCACCGACCTTGCCAGCATGAATGACCGTACTTTTTACGTGCTCGAGAAACCTTGAGGAACGATTTTAATCTTCGCACCGTATTTTAACTCGAGTGAAGTAGATTCAAAACCCGAGAGGAATCAACCATGAACGAAGAAAATTTTAAAGCCAAAGCCGCCAGAATCAGCAGTGATGACGCCAAAAAAGTGATTGACAGCGCCCAATTGATTTTCGGTAAAATACTGGGATCAGACATTCTGAAAGACCTGATCAGCGACGTGACCGCGCTGGTCGAAATGATCCGCGATGTTGTGACTGGCAAGTACACCGCCGCACCTTGGGCAACCATTTCCGCAGCCGTGTTCGCGCTGCTTTACCTGCTCAGCCCATTTGACCTTATCCCCGACATTATTCCAGTTCTGGGCTTGACCGACGATGCCGCCGTGATTGCCCTGTGCTTGCGACTGACCCGCAACGACTTGGACAAATACAGGGTTTGGAAGCTCGAGCAAGTTGCCGATAAGGATACGAAAACGGTCAATGCCGAATCGAAATCAAGCTAACGGCGAACGGAATTTCGTAGGGGCGCAGCATCAGAGGGCGCTGCATGAGAGGTCGCAGCAAGCAGCGCCCCTACGGTGTGGCGTTTACAGCGTCTCGAGCGCGTTTGTAACTGAAAGATTCAAGGCTTCGCCCACGCCTTTGTAGGTCAATTTGCCGTTGCGGGTGTTCAAACCTTTCAAAAGCGCCGCATCGTGTCTAAGAGCCACGATGCCGTGGTCTGCCAGTTTCAGGGCATACCCAATGGTTTGATTGGTCAGCGCAAATGTGCTGGTGCGCGGAACCGCCCCTGGCATGTTTGCCACGCCGTAATGCACCACGCCGTCAACCACATACGTCGGATCGTCGTGCGTGGTAGCGTGAATGGTTTCGACGCAGCCGCCCTGATCGACGGCGACATCGACAATCACACTGCCTTCGGGCATGGTGGGCAGCATGTCTTTGGTCAGCAAGTGCGGTGCTCGAGCGCCAGGAATCAGCACCCCGCCGACCACCAAATCTGCCAGTTGAATCACCTCGCGGATGTTGGCTTCGTTGCTCGCCATGGTTTGAACCCGTCCACCAAAAATATCGTCCAGGTACGCCAGACGCCTGTGCGAAACGTCCATGATGATGACTCGAGCGCCCATGCCGACCGCAATTTTGGCAGCGTTCGTGCCGACCACACCGCCGCCAATAATCACCACGCGACCTGGAATCACCCCGGGAACACCGCCGAGCAGCACGCCGCGCCCACCGTTTGGCTTCAGGAGGCAGGCGGCACCGACTTGCGGCGCGAGCCGTCCCGCAACCTCGGACATTGGCGTTAATAGCGGCAGCGACCCGTCCTCGAGTTGCACGGTTTCGTAAGCCACAGCCGTTGTGCCGCTCGAGATTAATGCTTCGGTCAAGTCTTGATCGGCAGCCAGGTGCAGGTAGGTGAACAAGAGTAAATCTGGGCGCAAGAATTTGTACTCTTCGTGAATCGGTTCTTTGACTTTCACGACCATCTCGGCGTGCCAGGCTTCGGTCGCGCTCGAGACGATTTCCGCACCCGCTTTTTGATACTCGAGGTCGGTGATGCCCGAGCCAACGCCCGCACCCGTTTCGACCAGCACAGTATGTCCGCGTTTCAAAAGCGCCGCAACGCCACCTGGGGTCATGGAAACACGGTTTTCTTTGACTTTGATTTCTTTGGGAATGCCAACAATCATAATATCCCTCCTTGAAAATGGTGCTTTTATTTTAGGAAGACAAACCAAACTCGAGAATACGTTTTGACAGGCTTTTTCGATTTGTGACTTTCAGAATTTTAAGTCAAAATACAATTATGGTTTACGATTCGCAACTCACGCCCGACGAAGCCGACATTGCCATTTTGCGCGAGCTTCAACTCGATGCCAGAATTTCTTACTCCGAACTTGCCAGACGCATCGGTAGAAGCACACCAACCGTGATCGAACGCATTCGCAAACTCGAGGACGCGGGCATCATTGCTGGCTCGAGCATTCGACTCAACCTCGAGAAACTGGGTTTTGGTGTGACCGCGCTGATTGAAGTCAAAACCGACCCGATGCGTTACGAAAAAGTGCTCGAGTTCGCCCGAAACCGTGAGGAAATCCGTGAGTGTTATTTTGTGACCGGCGAGAGCAGTTTTGTCTCGAGGGTGATCTCGCCCAGCATCGCGCATTTGCAGGAATTGATTCAAACCTTTTCGATGTATGGCAGTACCCGAACCAGCGTGGTGCTCTCGAGTCCGATTATTAAAGATTTTTTTGACCTCGAGAAGATCAAAAGTTGAAGCTCGAGCAATTTGGCGAAAGTCAAATTTTACCCTACAATATAAGCATGACAATGCTTCAAGTTTCGGCTAAAAATATCGCAGCACTCGACCAAATTCGAGTTCTGCGCGGTATTTCGACTCGAAATAAAACTCTAGAAATTATTTTGGCAGAGGTGCTTGATGCAAACCTTGAAGTGCTCGAGCCAAGTGATTTAAAACGAATCAATAAACGGATCAAAAAAACCGAATCGGAAACGAAAATCAGCCTGGAAGACGTCGAGAAGATGCTTGGAATAAAGTGATTGAAGCAGTTCAATTTAGCAATGCAGCCCTGAAGGATTTACGGCGTCTCGATCAGCAAATTGCAGTCAAAATTGTCCAGGCTTTGCGGGTTTATCTGGAAACAGAAGTTGGGGATGTTAAAGGCTTAAAGGGCACGTCGAAACCAGCCTTCCGTCTGCGGGTTGGCGATTACAGAATTGTCTTTGTCATGGTGAACGAGCACCCATTGATTATTGAAGTTGTTGAAATCATCAAACGTGGCGATGCGTACAAGAAAAAATCGAAAAAACGATTGAAATAATTTTTTGTTCACTGCCAAGCCCGAACCACTTTCAACCTAGTCCCGTCCCCTTCAACCACCGCTACCAACTGCCCTGCTAGCGTCAAGACAACCAACCCGACAGCGTCGTGCTCGAGTTTCTTGCCATCTCGAATATCTTTGGCTTGTTTGGCTGAAATTTCAGTTCGTGGCATCTCGAGCGCGTCCAAGTCAGGAATTGGGCTGGAGGTTCGTAAATCTTTGAGTTCCAGAGCCTGCTCGAGTCTAAACTTTCCAACCCGAGTCCGAATCAAACCCGACAAGTGCGCGGGAACGTTCAGCGCCTCGCCAACATCCCGCGCCAAACTTCGCAGGTACGTGCCGCTCGAGACTGAAGCGAACACCAAAAGTGTTGGAAAATTGCCCAAAGGCGTTGGTAGCGGATGCGGAATCCCTTCGGTCACAGCCTCAAGATTCTTACCAAATTTCAGAAGCTCGAGTTTGTGAATCGTGACGTTTCTAGGCTCAAGTTTGACCTCTTTGCCCGCCCGCGCCAGGTCGTAGGCGCGTTCGCCGCCCACATGAATTGCGCTGTAAATCGGCGGCATTTGTTGTTGTGCGCCCACAGACTTCTCGAGCGCGGTTTTGATTTGTTCACCCGAGAATTCTGGAACTTCTTCTTGCTCGAGAATCGGACCTTCAGCGTCCAGTGTCGGTGTACTCGCGCCCAAACTGATGAACGCCAAATAATCTTTGGAATCTGCGGTCATGAACTGCACCAGTTTGGTGCTTGAGTCCGTGGCAAGCACCAACACCCCAGTCGCAAGCGGGTCAAGCGTGCCCGTATGCCCAACACTTTTCGTGTCAAGTTGCTTGCGGGCTATCGCCACCGCGTCAAACGAAGTCTTGCCGAGTGGCTTGTTGACGATATAAATACCCATAACCGCATCCTGTCATGCTTTGGTTTGTGTTGCAAATTTTAGGCGCGAGGCGTGCCTCGCCTTGCCTGTATACGTTCGAGAGTTATCTATTTTCTTTGTCTGTTGCCCAATTTGCAGTATTATTCTCAATGTACTTTCTGGTTCGCTCAAGTTCAGCTTCATTGCGAATAATGCGATCATGAAACCCGCGTTGCCAAATGGTTAAACCCTGAACACCTCGAGCTTGATTGACGCGTTTCGACGCGGCTGCTTTGATTGAGCCAACAATTGCGCCTAAAGAACCTTTTGCAGTGCCTTTTGGCATTGTGCTTGTGGGATTTTCTTGAGGGCGAGAATTGTTAGAATCATTGTCCTGTAGGGGCGAGACGCGTCTCGCCCCTACGTTTGTTGATTCGCCTGGGTTGACTAAAACGGTGTTTGTTGATTCGTTTGAGTTGACCAAAACGATGATCGCATGAATGTGATTTGGCATGATTACAAAGGCATCCAACACAACATTCGGTCTCAATTCCCGAGTTTGATTCCATTCCTCGAGAATAATTGTTCCAACTTCATTCAGTACCATTTCATCGTTCTGAATTTCACCAAACCAATGTTCGCGTTTCCAAGCGCAAACTGTGACGTGATACGCGTTGTTAGACGCGTAATCAAAGTTTTTGAATCGGGTACTTTGACGGTGGTATTTCTCGAGCATTACTAACTCAATTCTCGACAAGCTCGGTAAATATCTTTCCAACCGTCGCGTTCTTTGACCACCGTCTCGAGGTACTCGAGCCAGACCACACGGTCTTGCACGGGGTCTTTGATGACCGCGCCAATGAGTCCTGCGGCAACATCATTGGCTCGCATCGTGCCGTCACCAAAATGCGCGGCGAGCGATAAGCCCTGGTTCATGACCGAAATCGCCTCGGCGGTGCTCATCGTGCCGGTCGGGGTTTTCAGTTTGGTCTTGCCATCAGAAGTCACACCGTCGCGCAACTCGCGGAACACGGTCACAACGCGGCGGATCTCCTCCAAAGCAGGTGGCAGTGCTGGTATCTCGAGGGCGCGACCCAGTGATGCAACCCTTGTTTGGACAATGTTTACCTCGTCCTCGATGCTATCTGGCACTGGTAAAACCACGGTGTTGAAGCGGCGTTTCAGGGCGCTCGAGAGTTCGTTCACACCCTTGTCGCGGTTGTTGGCGGTGGCGATCAAATTAAAACCTTTGACCGCCTGCGCCTCGAGTCCAAGCTCTGGTATTGGCAAGGTTTTTTCGGACAGAATGGTAATCAGTGTGTCTTGAACGTCGGCTGGAATCCGCGTCAGTTCCTCGAGTCTGGCAATTTTGCCTTGGCGCATGGCTTTGACCACTGGGCTTTCGACCAAGGCGGCGCTCGAGGGTCCGTCTTTGAGTAACAATGCGTAATTCCAGCCGTATCGAATGCTTTCCTCACTCGTGCCTGCCGTGCCTTGCACCAGCATGGTGCTGTCACCCGAGATCGCCGCCGAAAGGTGCTCGCTGACCCAACTTTTTGCTGTGCCTGGCACGCCCAACAGCAGCAATGCGCGGTCTGTCGCCAGGGTTGCCACGGCAATCTGCATCAATCTTGAACTGCCAACATATTTGGGCGCAATCTCCACGCCATTCTCGAGTTTGCCACCCATCAGGTACGTCAAGACCGCCCAGGGCGAGAGTTTCCACATTGGCGGTTTTTGTTTGGTATCAAACTTTGCCAGTGCCTCGAGTTCATGGGCGAATTGATTTTCGGCGTGTTGGCGTTGGACTTCGCTCATGGTTATTCTCCTGTGAAAGCGTTTTGGAGTTTGATTCGGAATCTCAGTGTCTCGAGGGTTGCGTCGAGGTTTTCAAAATTGTTTTTGAGGTTGAGCGTGCCAAGAACCTCGAGCGCCACGTTTGCGTCCATTTTTTGGCTGTATATTCGCAAGTGGGCTTGCAGTCGGTAATCGCCCGAATTGTACTTGTTCAGCTCGGCTTCGGTTTTTTGGTCGCGATCTTTAAAATAGTGTTTGACCCGCTCACAAATTCCACGGGTCAGTTCAGCGCTCCAATTCTCAAAACTTGTTGCCAGATAATAAGGACTTTCGTCGTGCTCGAGTGGTGGGTTTGGCAGTTTCAAACGCAGTAAAATAAAATTCTCGAGGTCAGTTTTGCTCAGCACAAACCCGTAATCGGAAAGTTGAAATTCGGCTTTGCCACTTTGTTTTAACGCGTCTGCCCAAGCCAGGTTGTAACGGTAGTGCTTTAAGCTCGAGCGCCACGCTTCAAGAATTAGCTTTTGGTATTCGTGTTTGTTGGTGGCGGCAACCAAACTTGTGGGTGTCGCGTTCAAGCTTTTTTCCCAAAACGCAAGCGGTGTGATTTCAAGCATCTGTTTAAGCCAGAACGCTTTTTCCCCAATTTTTTGCCAGCTTGGTGGTTTGAGTTCGATTCCGTCGCGCTGCATGGATTTGTCGCAGCTTTCGGGTAGTGTCACCTCAAGTTTGGCGGGCGTGCCTTTTTTCAGTCCGAACATTCCAGCTTTGCCTTCGGGCGTAAATTGCAATAGCGGCATCACCCTAGCCTTCATGCGTTCCATCAAACTCGAGTCTGGGAGTCTGGTCAAGAGTTTGGCGGCGGTCTCCCTAACGTCTTTGCCCTTGTCGTCAAGCGCATTCTCGAGAAATGCCTCATCCTGCATTGAAAGGTTTACCTCGAGCGTGGAAATCAAATCGCCACGAATTTTGGCGGGTTCTTGCTTCCAGACCACCTCGAGTTTTTGCAGGGCAATCTGCGGGTCGGAACTTCGCAAGACGATCAAGTAATCTCGTCGTTGCGCGGGCAATCCCAAATCCCAAACGCTTTCATCTAAACGCGAGCCAGATACCCACGCGCCGTAGTCCAGATGTTTGGCAAGCCAAACCCCTCGAGCACCCAAAACGGGCAGCATATGGTCGCGCAGGCTCGAGTCAACGTTTGCCTTGCGAATCAGTTGGTCTAAGAGTTCAAACGGTGCGCGAAGATTGGCGTTTTTGGCGAGCGCCAGGCATTCTGGCAGTTGTTCAGTTCGCGCATTCAGACACTCGAGCAACAAACTTTGTTGCGCTCGAGAAAGTGCTGAAAGTATTTCAGTCTCGGCTTGTTCAAGTTTTGGCTCGAGATTGGTGTCCGCTTGTCGCCCAGCCCTTTTGTACTGTGCCAACGTCACACTGGCACTGAGCAGCGCGGTTTCTGAGTGGCTGGTGTCAATCCCGCGCAAAAAAATTAATTCGGACAAATTTGGTTTTTGGCGTTCCGTGCCCAGCAGTGCACTCGAGATCAAGTTTTGCCAGGTGGTTGCAAGGCTCATGTTTCCTCCGAGGTGTGGCTCTGAACAAAAATTCCGTCTCCCGAGTGGATCAAGAGCGGTAAGAGTGTTTGACCGTCAAATTCGCCAAAAACCGTGATTGGATGCCCGCCAGAAATCGCCAGCAAGTTTGGAATCTGGGCGTAACTTGGATGCAAGGGAATAATCTGATTGCTCGGGTCGCGTAAAACCCAGATTTCAGCCATTTTGTCTGGAATCAAACTCGAGATGGTCACAGGAATTCGTTCCAGCCAAGGTTGAGTCGCAATTGCAGCCGCATATTGCTCGAGCATGGTTTCAAAATCTACCAAGCCCTCAAGTTTTTTGGTCACATGCTCGAGTTCACGTTCGGCTTTTTTGATCACAGCTCGGGTTGGATGGTTGCTCGGAAAGTACACCAATTCACCAGCCAAAACGCTGCCAGCCTCGAGAATGCGTTCAAATGGTAGATTGCCGTGCGTGAAATCGAGCAACATGGCGTATTGCCCAGACTTCGCGCCCCGCAACCATGTGCGGCGCACGCGCAAACGATCCAGGATGCCTTCGACAATTCCCAGCACATGCCAAGAGTCTTCAATGCCTGTTTGCTCGAGTAATTCGTCTTGGCTTTGGGTAAAACCTATCGCGGTTCGCACGTCTGCTTGAACACTTTCGGGCAACCTTTCAATCCTCGAGTACGCCTCACAGAGCAAGTGAATTTTCCCCAATCGCTCGAGAAGTCGCTCCGCCCAGCCTTCACCACTGCTGGCAATGCCCCCCAGCTCGCGCACCATTCGCGCCGCGCCTGGGGCTTGAGCATCAATCAACCTGGCAGCCACACCATCCCAAAACGAGTACTGTTTATTTTGAACGCTCGAGAGTCCAGTCCGCACCAAGTCGCGCAACCAAACCGATAATTCCAAAAGACCAGCGTTAACTTTTTTGGCTCGGGCGGCAATGCGTTTCTCACTGGCTTTGGGGTCGGTGGCAACCTCAGCTTTTTTGGTTTCCTTGGCATCGCTGCGTTTAATCCGTCCCTCGAGCCACTCTGTGACCCAGGCGGGCGGCGTGTTCCCAGTGAAGGCTGCCGCGTCACTTTGCAGCAGCAAGAACAAACCCAAGCCGTGTTTGCACGGAAATTTTCGGCTCGGGCAAGAGCACTTAAAGGCTGGCTCGAGCGGATCAATTCTGGTCTGATACGGGTTTTTGCCACTTCCCTGGCACTCACCCCAAATGGCGGTGTCGGTTTTGCCCAAAGACCCCCAGTTTTTTTTGGCAGCCAAGCCTCGCCCTGCGCTGGCAGAACTCGAGTCTGGAGCGAGAGCCAAGATGCGTTCGGGAGTCCAAGATTCGCTCATGATGGTTGCCGTGTCATTTTAACTTTTTTGTCGTGAACAACATTTGAGGCTCAGAGATACAGATGTTGCCGCAAAAAACTTTTCTTGTGACTTGAATACTTTACAGCACGTATGTGAACGGTAAATGCTTGTAAGGATTTTGTAAGTACCTGTGGATTACACTTTGCTCAGTCAAAGTTCTAAGGGGAGTCAACAAATGCTTAAAAAATTTCTGATCGGACTGTTTTTACTGGGAATGTTGTGTGGTGCGGGTTCAATTAGTGCCAGCCCTTTTGGAGCACGTGTATCTGCATCTGAAGACGGTTCTCCAGCCGCAGCTTCAATGACGACAGATAGTCCAAAAGCCAAAGTTGTTATGTGCGGTGGCGGTTCCTGCTAAAAACCCATAAACTTGCTGAACCAGGCTTTGCTTTGACCAAAGCCTGGTTTTTTGTGTTTTAATTTTTGATGCTCTTCATGATTCATAAAAGAGTTTTGGGTTAAATTGATATGACCTATTTAGATTTCAGATTTTAGGAAAATTTTCACTTTCAAGTCTGTTTGTAGAAAAATACATGAGGGTCAAGTTTTATCATGCAAAAGGTGACAAGTGAAACTGAAGTGACACAAAAGCGATTTGATAAATTGATTGAAACCTTGTCCGATGTGATCGAATCAGACCCACTCAAGGCACTCGATTCTATCTTGGTCGCTCGAGAATCAGCATTGGCGTTAAATGACATAGAATCAGTTGCTAAATTTTATCAATTTGAAGGCATTTGCCTTTTTAAGCTATCGCGTTTTCCAGAAGCGCTCAAAGCAATCTACGTTGCCTTGGATGAATTTACAAAACTCGAGAATTATCCTGTGATTATTGCCTGTCAAATTGAAATTGGGCTTTGTTACATGAGTCTTGGGGATTTTTCGGATGGAATTGAATGGCTCGAATTGGCATTGACAAATTCAAAAAAACACAACAGACCCAAAGGTGTTTTCACCAGCCTGAGTAATATTCGTGATGCCGAAATGAAGTTGGGTAATTTTGAGCAAGCCTTGAAATATGGTGAACAGAGTCTTTTGTTGGCAAAAGAATTAAACAGCGATTATTTAATTGCCAATGAGCTACTGGAGCTTGGAGTTACCCATGTTAAATTAGGGCAAAGGGATTTTGATATTGATCCAGAAGAATCGTTTAAAAGATTTGAAGTAGGCTATGATTTATTTTGTCAAGCTCGAGAAACATCAGAGAAAAATAAAATCTATGGTTTTGAAGTTGCTATTTTGAATGCTCAGACCACCGTTTTGGCAGAATTGGGTCAAATTGCACAAGCATTTGCCACCAGCGATTTGGCGCTACATGAAGCAGAACACACGGACGATCCCTCAGTTAGGGCAGACATTGAAAAAACCAGGGGCTGGTTGTACTTCAAAACAGGTCAAACCGCAAAATCATCAATTCATTACGAAAAAGCTTTAGAGATTTACAGTGCAATTAGCAAGAAAGACGAGATTGCCAACACCCACCGCGAACTGGCGCAGGTCAGCAAGTCCAGCCATCAATTTGCTGAAGCGTTAGAGCACCTCGAGAAATTTTACGCTTTGGATGCCCAACTGCGCTCGGACGCCGCCGAACGTCGCGCCCAGGCGCTTGCCGCAAAACTTGACCTCGAGAAAGCCCGTCACGATGCCGAGATGCACCGCGTGCGCAGTGAGGAGCTGGCGGCTTTGAACCTGCAATTGCAGGCTCAGGCTGTGCTGCTCGAGAAACTTGCCAGGCAAGACGAACTGACGGGTTTGGCGAACCGCCGTCGGCTCGAGGAATTTGCGATTCAGGCTTTTGCAGATTCGAGAAAGAACAATACGAGTCTGAGCATGGCGATGGCAGATTTGGATTTTTTCAAGGGCGTCAATGACCGTTTTGGTCATGCGACAGGCGATGATGTCATGCGGGTTTTGGGTGCGGTATTGCGCAAGGTTTGTCCCGATGGTGCTTTGGCGGCGCGTTTTGGTGGTGAGGAGTTTGTTTTGATTTTGCCGAACATCAAAGCCGATGCGGCTTTTGCGTTGTGCGAAAAAATTCGGGTCATGATCGAAACCTACAATTGGAAACAGTTGCATCCCAAATTGTCTGTGACCATCAGCTTGGGTTTGAGTGACTCTCAGGACGCTGGCACGCATGAGCGTTTGCTGTCCCTGGCTGATTTGCGGCTTTACGAAGCCAAAAACGCGGGTCGAAATTGTACGCGTCCGCAACACCAGTCGCAAACTTCAGACCCATAAATTTAGATTCAAGCCTGAAATGCTGCCCGCTCGGATTCTGGTTTTACGACCGTGCGCTCTGCGTGTTAGTTTTTGATTGTGAACTTGATGCCAGATCAACTTGGTTTTTCGATGCCCGCCGAATGGTCGCCCCATGAGGGCGTGTGGATGGCTTTTCCTGCCGACAATACCGAATGGCTTGGGCATCTCGAGGCGGTGAGAGAAGAGTTTGCGGTGCTTATCAAGACCATCTCGAGCTTTGAGTTGGTCAATTTGATCGTGCGTGACGAGGAGACTGAAGCTGATGCTCGAGGCAGGCTTGAAGGTGCGAACGTGGTGTTTCACCGATTTGTTCACAACGACGTTTGGTTGCGCGATTGCGCTCCACTTTTTGTCGTGAAAGGCGCTGAGGTTGCCGCCGTGGACTGGGAATTTAACGGTTGGGGCATGAAATTTGACAGTGCCCTTGACAACAAGATTCCAGACTTTGTGGCAGATTACCTCGAGATGCCAGTTTTCAAGACGGGCATTGTCATGGAGGGTGGCAGCCTTGAGGTCAACGGCGCGGGTGTGGCGCTGACCACACGCCAGTGCTTGCATTCAAAGTTCCGCAATCCCAATCTTGCCGAATCTGACCTCGAGCAAGCCTTGAACGATTACTTGGGCATCAAAAAAATTTTGTGGCTCGAGAATGGCTTGGAAGGCGATCATACCGACGGGCACATCGATACGATCACCAGGTTTATAGACGAAAACACGATCATCACCAGCGTTTGCGAAGATCGGTCGGATGCCAATTTTCAGACCATGCAAGACAACCTCGAGCGACTCAAAACCTTCACGAACCTGGATGGGCAACCCTTTCAGATTCTCGAGTTGCCACTGCCGCAAAACCGGCTCGAGCATGTTGGAGAGGTGGCTCGAGCTTCAGGCATGTTTGGTGAACGCCTGCCACCAACCTATGCCAATTTTTACATTGCCAACGGTGCGGTGATCGTGCCAACGTACAATGATCCAAACGACCAACGTGCCCTCGAGATTCTGACGCCTTTGTTTCCAACGCGCCAGGTGATTGGTCTGAGTTCCAGGGCGATCATCAACGGTGGGGGCAGTTTTCACTGTGTGACGCAGCAACAACCCGTTGGCAAGCTTTAAAGTTTTAATCGGTTCAAAAGCACCGATTTTGCGCCGTAACGTTTTTGCATCTCGATCAAATCCGAAGGTTGCTCGTCGCCGAAAGCCAGTTTGTTGGAGTGGTGCAAACTGGTAAAAATATCGACAATTTGCGCGTCAAAATGCGTGCCGGCGTTTTCGCGCAAGAACAAAATCGCCTCTCGGGTGGACATTGGTTCGCGGTAAGGGCGCTTGCTGGTCAGGGCTTCAAACACATCCAGCACTGTGACGACTCGAGCTTCGACGGGTATGGTTTCGCCCTTGAGTTGGTCTGGATAACCGCGTCCGTCCCAGCGCTCGTGGTGGCTGCGCACGGCTTTGGCAATTGGGGCAAAATCTGGGCTGGCGTTCAGCAGCACCCGCTCGCCTATGACGGGGTGACGCTGCATGTCAAGGCGCTCAGATGGGGTCAAGGGTCCTGGTTTGTTGATGATTTGCTCGCTGATGCCAATTTTTCCAAGGTCATGCAGCACACCGCTCCAGTACAGTGTCTCGAGGTTGTCTTGACTGATGCCGAGTTCTCGTCCGATGACCACGGCGTTGTAAGCCACGCGCTCGGAATGGTCGGCGGTTTTGTCGTCGCGCTCTTGAACCAGCGAAACCAGGGCGTGAAGCGTGCGCCCGTAAGTCACCGATAATTCTTGCGCGACACTTTCGATCATGCGCATTCGTTGGCGCAACAAACTCGAGAGCACGCCCGAAGAGCCACCGATCAGGCAAAAGAAACCGGTGCGAACCAGCCAAGAAAGCGTGGGTTGGGAAAGGTTTTTTTCAAGATCGAGCGGCATGAATGGTCCAAGAAGCACGCCAGCAATGCCTGCCACGATCACACCGCCAATTGAGCCGAACAGCAAACCGCCCAGCATCACCGGCAGGTACATGAATTGCAAGTAAACATATTTTGTGCCGCCAGTGACATAAACAATGGTGGCAATGCCAAACTCGAGCAAGACCACGACAAGTAAAATGATTCCAGAATCGCGCCGTCTGGAGAACAGAGCATCGGTGAGCCACAACGCAACCTTGGAGGTCTCCAGGGCGGTTGATTTGTCGCTCGAGATGTTGGTGTTGGTCATGAAAGAAATAAGTTTCCTTGAGGTACTTGAATTAATGAAAGTAAATCATGACACACTTATTGCTTTTGCGCTTTTGGTCTAAAAATTCCAGGTTTTTTTCTGAAGTCAGCAGACGTTGTAAAAGATACTTTTGCAACGTGAATGGATCAATTCTAAGAGTTTTTTGAAAAACCTTTTGTTTAATCTTGGCACACCTCAAATGCCCTCAATGGTCAACCAATCTTGGAATGCCAAAACTCCACGCTCGAACAAAATCGGACGTTTTTCTTTGCGTCCCAGCTTTTTCTTTTTGGCGTGCTCTTGTGGAAAATCGCCTCGCTCGAGGTCGGGAATCAGCGCCCAGTTGGTGTTCATGGGTTGAAAATTTTTGGATTCGGCGGTTGCCAAAAAACGTACCAAACCGCCCAGCATGGTTGTGGTCGGCGGTGTGACCACTGTCAAACCTTGCGCAATTCGCGCCGCATTGACCCCAGCCAACCAACCCGTGGCGGCGCTCTCGAGGTAGCCCTCGGTGCCTGCAAGCACACCGGCGGTCAAGACATTGGGGTGCTCTTTGAATTGCAGGCTCGAGTTCAGTAATTTTGGCGCATTGAGGTAGGTGTTGCGGTGCATCACGCCGTAACGCGCAATCTCGGCGTTTGCCAGCCCAGGAATAAGACGCACAATTTCTTTCTGGTCGCCCCACTTCAAGCCCGTCTGAAAGCCCACAATGCTCCACAAGCGCCCTTCGCGGTCCTCTTGACGCAACTGCGCCACGGCGTGAGGTTCGCGCCCCGTGCGTGGGTCTGGCAGACCTTTTGGTTTTAACGGACCAAAACGCGGCGTGTCCACCCCGCGCCGCGCAATCTCTTCGATGGGCATACAGCCCTCAAAAAACTCGAGTTTCTCCCAGTCGTGCGGCGTGTGCGAACGGGCTTGCTCAAGGGCAGCGTAAAAAACCGTGTACTCCTCGCGGCTGAAAGGGCAGTTCAAATAATCTGCCTCCTGCCCGTAGCGTCCGGCGCGGTATACAATCTCGAGATCAATCCCCTCGAACTCGAGGACGGGGGCGGCGGCATCGTAGAACGCCAAGCGTTCGTTGTGGGCAAACCGAGTCAGAATGTCGTTTGCCAGGGCGTCCGAGGTCAGTGGTCCAGTCGCAATCACCACCACGCCATTCGGGACTTGGGTCAATTCCTGGCGCAAGAATTCGATGTTCGGATGCCGCTCGAGGGCGTTGGTGATGCTCTGGGCAAATCCTTCGCGTTCGACCGCCAGGGCGTTACCGGCGGGCAGTCTGTGCTCGAGTGCGGCTTGCATGACGTTGACGCCAGCGGCTTTCAGTTCGGCTTGCAACATGCCCTTGGCGTTGGTTTCACCCATGCCGCCCAAGCTGTTCGAGCAGACCAGTTCGGAGGCTTTTGCCGATTGATGGGCGGGCGTCATCTTGTCGCCGCGCATTTCAAACAATTTCACCCTCACGCCGCGATCAGCAGCCGCCAGTGCCGCCTGCGATCCGCTGAGTCCAGCGCCGATAACCGTAATTTCGTTCACGCCTGTCAGTCTACCGCGTGCTTGTCATCAGTTAAAGCTCGAGTTGCAACATGGCTCAAGGCGTTTGAGGGATTGGCGCAATTGGAACAAGCACAGGAGTTGAGTTTGCCTCGACCACGGTGTTGACAATTTTGGCGGCTGGTTTTTTCACAGACGCTCGAGCGGAGGTTGTAACCTTGCGACGGGTAGAATTGTAATTGGTCACCCGAACGATTGGGCGCGGCGTCGGTCCAACAGCATACACGGCTTGCCAGGGGCGGTAGTTGGTTGAGAGCACATCTTTTCGAGAACCACTGGGATCAATGACCGTGCGATTGACGCGCACACCGTAACCATCGGCGCTCCAGTCCACCTGTTTGCGCTGTCCTGGGCGCAGGCTGTAATCGACCTCGGTTTTTGAGGCTGGCGCGGGCGTGTGCCACAAAATTTGTGGATTGGAAATCACGACTTTTCGCTTGCTGGCAATGCCGTACAATTGCACCGTGGCGCTGAGTCCTCGAGCGCTGGCACGAACCAAAATGGGACCGCCGGTGTCGTTTTTCATGCGCAAGTTCAGGCTGGGTTGATACACGGCGGCATCCATGCCGATGATCGGGTCGTAATAATGCACGCGGTAGGCGTGTTGATTGCGTTCAAGAATCGGCAAGCCAGCTTTGTAGAGTGCCCGAAACGCGGTGGTGCTGGCTTGACAGACGCCACCGCCAATGCCCTTGACGGTGCGACCTTGGGAAATAATTAAGCCCTCACTAAAACCATTCTCGAGTCCGATGTCGCCCACGGCGTCATTAAAATCAAATACGCCCTCCGCTGGCACCACGTAACCGTTCAAGTGACCTATCGCGGTATAAACATTCTGAATGCGTGCCGATGGAGAGCCGTAGAACGTGGTCGTGGCGCTCGAGATCAGGCTAAACGATTTTGGATCGGGCAAACTGGCACTGGTGATGCTGGGCTTGTTGACAATCACGGGCAACACAATTTGTGTGGTTTCTGGATTCAGAATCTCGCTGGACACCAGTTTGGTCGCCACTGTTTGATCGAGTTTAAAACCAATTTGGTCTTTGGTTTTCACAAAACTTGCGCCAGCGCTTTTGTACCTGGCATTGACGGGATTGCGGTCAAACCTCGAGCCAACTCTGCTCAACGTTCTTGCAATCGCCGCGCCGTCTGGGATTAGACCGTCGCGTTTGACAAAAAATAAATTTCGGACCTCTGCTGTGCTCAAGTTCTGAACCAGATTTTTGTCCGTACCAGGCGGCGTGTATTGCAAAGCCACGTTTCGCACCAACAAATTGGCTTTCTCGGCGACAGGCTCGAGATCGGCTTTTTTCAGTGTTGCCGAAACGGCAATGGTTTGCAGCTCGAGTTCCCTCAGATTGGGGTTGGCTTTGAAGTTTTTGATCGCGCCCGCAAAATCCAGGCTTTGACCCGTGGTGTCTGCTCGAACCACATATTTGCCGCTTGCAACCACAATCGCGGCATTTTTGGCGGCAACGGTAAAGGGTTCAGACAGCGCCTTGACCCGCGATTGGAATTGTGCTGCGTCCACCTGGGCAACCAGTGGCAGGTTGACGCTCGAGACGCGCATTCTCAGATTCTCGAGCAGGTTGCCGCCCCGTCCGACATCAAAAGCGGCTTGGGCGCTGGCTTGAGGATTTGGTTGCCAACCCAATTCGTTGGCGGCGACGTTCATGGATTTTGCGCCAGCCTGGACCTTGATGGTCGGTGGCGTCTGGTTTTTGAAGCTGCCAGCAAGTTTTGATTTGGCTTCAAACAAGGTCAAGCCGCCGACACTGATGCCAGCGGCACTGACAAGCGGCAAGATGCGACTTGCGTGGTAGGCTTCAAAGCCGCCCCAGCCCAGTCCCAGCCCAGCCAAAATTGAAATTGGTACGATCATTTTGCGATTCATATCAGTCATAGTTTACCCGATTTTTGTGATGGTTTCTTCAGCCGCAATTGGCTGATACCAGTACATCATAAATGAAAAGAACGGGCAGTGCTGTGGACTACCTGAAAAAACAGCTTGATGACGCGAAACTCGAGCTTCGCAAGTGGTATCTCATGTTTTGGCGGTATTCTCAAAAGACATTCGTTCAGGTATTCTAAAAAACCACTCGTTCATGGGCTTAACCTCGACTCATATTCAATCTGTACTGGCTCGGCGCTTCACGGCGGTGTTGGCAAACCGTGCTGGCTTGGCGCTGGCGGTCACGGGCGAGGCTGGCATCGGAAAAAGTTTTGCTGTTGATCAGGCACTCCAGGAAATCTCGGTTCAATACCTTCAATTGCACGCCAACAGCAACCTCGAGCAGTGGGCGAAGGCAATGCCAAAGGCGAAAAAACTCGCCACCTGGGCGCAAACAACCCTTGAAAAATCCGAGGCTGAACTGCCCTCCAGCGATGCTTTGATCGATGCCCTGATTGCCAACTTGACGTTGCTCGCGCCGTTTGTTCTTTATCTCGAGGACGTGCATGAAGCCAAACCGGAGCGCTTGGCGTTGATCGAAAGACTGGGGCAGGCAATCTGTCGCATCAAAGGCGTGGCGCTGGTTGTGACCAGTCGCAGGGTCATTCCGGCTGGATTCTCGGGTTTTCAACTGATGCCGCTCGAGCCAGCCCAATCCAGAGCGCTTCTTGAGCAGGCTTGCGGTACGGTTTTGCCACAGGAAAGCCTTGATTATATTTTTGCCAGGGCGCAGGGCAATCCGTTGTTCACGCTCGAATTCTTCAAGTATTTAACGCGCCACGGGTGTTTGTGGTTCGACGGCACACTCTGGCACTGGCGAGCGCCCGAAGGCGATGTTGTCCCAGTGACCATTGAAGCCTTGATTGACCAAATGATTGCCGGTCTTCAAGGTTCACTCGAGGTGCGTTCTGTGCTCGAGGCGCGAGCGCTGCTGCCTGCGCAAATGCTCGAGCCTCAAAAAATCTGGTTTGAGATTACCAACTTAAGCCCTCAAATATTTTCGAGTACGCTCGCGTTGCTGGAAAAAGAGGGCTTGTTGCGGCAGGGCGACTTTGCCCATCCGTTGATCCGTGAGGTGGTGCTGGGTGGCGTTTCTGCCCCGCGCCGAAGCGAATTGGCAAGAAAGGTGCTGCAACACCTGGGTGAATCCCAGCTTCAACTGGCAGCCAGTTTTGTCGCCGATGCGGGCTTACCGGCGGCGGAACAATTCAAGGTGCTCCAAAAAGCGATCAATCAAGCCAAAAACCAACACAATCCCAGACTCGAGGCTGCGTGGTTGCTGCAATCGCTCGGGTGTGCCAAAACAGATGACCGTTTCGATTTGGCTGTTCGGGCGGCAAGGTTATTCAAAAAGTTTGATTTGCCCCAAGCCATTCGGGTTGCCTCCATCGCTCTGGGTTTAAAGCCAGACGATGCCGCGACCCTCTTCTTGCTGGCAACCCTCAAAGCCACGGCAGGCGAATTGCTCGAGGCTGAAAGCTTGATCGCCCAACTGCCCGAGGACACTCGAGCCTCCGAATTTGGACTCAAACAGCATTTGATTGTTCGCGTCAACGGAGACGATCAGGCGGGAGCCTACGCGATCTGGCAGCAATTTCAAGCGAGCGGTCATACCATCGATGCCGAAATTGCCAACCAGGCGGTTCAGACCGTCTACCTGAACGGGGATATTGGACAGGCACTCGAGCTGGCAGACTTTGTCATGAACAAGCTGGAATTGCCATCGCACAACCGTGCCATGATGCTGATCGATTTTTATGCTCGGTATTACTTTGAACTTGGCGATTACGACGAAGCCGAGCGACTGATTACATTGGCAATCGAACTGCTCAGAACCCAAGATGACCCACGCATTCTGGCGCTGGCAATCGCCAACCGTGGTATCGTGCGCGGTTCGCTCAACCGCGAACTGGAAGCCGTAGAAGACTTCAAAGAGGCTGCCACCAAGTTTGGTGAAATTGGCTTGACCCTCAAATTTGCCGAGTGTCTGAACCAGTTGGGAACATCATATTCTAACCTCGGCGATTTTGCCCAAGCCGAACGCGTACTGCTCGAGGCACGCGACATTTTACGGCGATCAGAAATTGTTTACAGTTTGGCGAAATGCGAGACTTCACTCGCCACGCTCTACGCCAATTGGATGCCGCCCCACGGGGCAAGCCTCTGCCTCAAGCACGCTCGAGCCGCCCTGGATTACGCCAAAAACCTGAAAAACCCAGTGGTGTTCGCCCATTACCTCTCGACCGCCGCGATTGCCGAGGCTGCCCACGGCGACCCACTAAAAGCCTTGGATTGCGCCCAGGAATTAATCGAGATCACTCAAAACCTCACAAATCCTCGGGTCGAAAAAATGGCGCAGCACGCGTATGGGATGGCGTTAAGTGCCAATGGACAACCCGAACGGGCGCTGGATGCCTTGAGAAAGGTGCTTGAAATCGAGCGCGAGACTCAAACTGTGGAACTGAGTGACACGATTGAACTCGAGATTGACCGCATCAGCCAAAATCTTGAATCGGCACGTGCCAGAATCGAGCGCTACCGAAAAAACGATCAGCGAATGCTCTTGACACTCGCCGAACGGTACTTTCCCAGCCTTGCCCAAGACCAAACCAAAACCGACTTTCAAACGCCGCACACGCCAGCCTTGAGATTGTTGGTGCTCGGGAGTTTTGGCTTAACAAAGCTTGGTCAGACCGTGCCCTACCGTGGTCGCAAACGCACAGAGTTCCTGCTCTACCTGCTCGAGACTCGAATTGCGGGACGAGGCGAGGCTTGCACGGCAGAATTGATCGAAATGCTCTACCCAGACCTGCCCGACACCGACGCCAAAGCCTCGCTCAAGCAACTGGTGTACCTGGTACGTCAACAATTTGGCGGCAACGTGATTCAAAGCACACCTGGCGGGTATGCCCTCCAAGATGCGAGCAGCGATATTGAAACCTTTTTTGAAACGGGCGACTCGAGCCTTTGGCGCGGCAAATACTTGGCTGGCATTGGCGACGGCTGGATTCCCAGCGTCATTGATGCCCTGATTCACGCCCTGCAAGCCAAAGTCGAGATGCTCTCAACCACCGATGCCAACGAGGCTGGACGCCTGGGCAAAATATTGCTCGAGATGCAAACCTATGACCTCGACGCGCTCGAGTTGACGCTTCGGGCATTGAACGCCACCAGCGAAAATCCCAAGCGCTTGTACCTCGAGATGCGAGAGCGTTTTCTTGAGGTCGGAAAAATTTTACCCGAAACTGTTTCCGGGTTTTTGAAAGGGCGCGAATCCGAACTTGTCGCCAAAGTTTGAGAATCAAGACCACCAGACCACAGGCTCGAATATCACTTTAACAACCCAACCCGAGTCAGTTCTTTGCGAGCTTCCTCGAGCAATTTTTCTTTGGCTTGGGGAAATGGCAGCATCAGGGTCGCACCTGCGGCAGCGACATGCCCACCGCCACCGCAGGCTATCGCAATGTTCTGCGCACTGGCTTGACCCCTCGAGCGCAAACTCAGCTTGGTGTGCGCCCCAAAATCTTTCATGATGCAGGCGATCTGCGTGCCCTCGGCGTTGCGAATCGAGGCGATCATGCTCTCGACCTCTTCCCAGGTCGCGCCGACCCGCGTCAGCATTGCCTCGTTGACATAAGCCGTCACCAGCAGCCCCTCGAGCGGGTAATCGATTGTGGACAGCACCTCGGCTTGCAATTTGTAGTACGAGCGCGGGTTGACTGCCAGGTATTCGTTGATTTCGGTGATGTTCGCACCGACGTTCATCAGTTCGGCGGCGGCATGCAACACCTCGGCGCTGGTGTTCGAGAAGCGAAAATTACCCGTATCGGTCAGTATTCCGGTCAACACTGGCGTGGCAATGTCAACGTCCCAACCCACGCCCAGCGCATTCACCAAATCTTGCACGATCAGGGCACAGGCGGCTTTGTCTGGGCTGACCAGGGCAATCTCGCCAAAACGCGGATTGGAACCGTGATGGTCAATGTTGATGATCGGAATGCCCGCCTGGTTCATGGGCACACCAACCGTGCGGTGGCTTTCGGCAGAGTCCACCGACAAGATCAGCGCATCATCGGGCAGCACCTCAAACGGTGCAAGCAATTCACCGATTTTGGGCAGCCACTCCAGATACCTTGGACTGGTCGCCACCGCTCGAGCGTCAAGCCCAAGTTTTTTCAGTGATCTCGAGCAACCCAGAACGCTGCCGATGGCGTCACCGTCGGGGTCTTCATGGGCGGCTACAAAAATAGGTCCGCTCCAAGATTTTAGTTTGGCGGCTATCGCCTGTAATTTTTCGACGTATTGAGGGTCGCGGGCGTTCGGGTTCGACATGCCCAGATTCTACCGTGCCAGTCAAAAGGTTCAAAGAAATACTTGAACTCGAGATCAAGAACATCATAAAAATCCGCGTTGCTCGAGAAAACGTGGATGACCAATTCAATCACAACATCAAAATTGATAGACTCGGGGCATGAAGTATTGGCTAATGAAATCCGAACCCGATGTCTTTGGTTTTAACGACCTTTTAAACGCGTCCAACCAAACGACACCCTGGGAGGGCGTGCGCAATTACCAAGCCCGCAATTACATGCGCGACACCATGAAAAAAGCTGACAAGGTGCTTTTCTATCACAGCAGCACCAAAATTCCTGGGATTGCCGGTCTGGCAAAAGTTGCCAGTGAAGCGTATCCAGACCCGACACAATTCAACACCGTCAGCGACTATTTTGATCCCAAAAGCACAAGTGACAACCCGCGCTGGATGATGGTCAACGTGCAGGGCATCGCCAGTCTCGAATTTGTCAGCCTCGAGACATTGCGCCGTGATCCCAAACTGGAAGGTATGATGCTCTTACAGCGCGGCTCGAGGTTGAGCATTCAACCCGTCAGCGCCCCGCATTTCAAACACATTCTCAAACTTGGAGGCTGGAAATGAATGAAGTTGACACTGTGATTCAAAGCATGAAAGACCGCATCACCGGCGACGTCTTGACCCAAATTGACGCCGTGATCGGCGTGGAGATCATTGGCAAGGGCGCGTACACGATTGACGCTCGAGTGAACGGCGGTCAAGGCATGATCGAGGGCGATCCCGCCAGCCACAACCTCGAGAGTCGTTTTAGTTTTGCCATTTCTGATGATGATTTTGTGAAGCTCATGAACGGGCAACTCAACGCGATGGCAGCCGCCATGACCGGCAAACTCAAACTCAAGGGCGACATGGCATACGCCATGAAACTCGCGGCGCTGTTCAATTGAGCATGGGTTTTGAGAAATTAACTTCTGCCAAAGCCGCCGACGAGGCGGTGTTGAACGCCGCCTTCGCCATCTTGCGCAATCACGGCGTGAGTGACGGAATGCTCGGCGTGTACTTTCGAGAACCCGTGAGCAGTTACGTGCTGCAATTTGAAGCCGAAAACTCGGGTTATGTTGAGTGGGTGCGGGTTGAACTTAAGAGTCTGGACAATTTACCAGAAGAGATATTGCTCGAGGCGGCGGCACGACTTGCCGCACGAATTGGGATCACCTACAAGCGCTTTTTGTTGACCAAATTGAATTGAACGACTCGAATGATTTGCTGCTCGAGTATGTATTTCATTGCTCGAGCACGAACAAAAAAAGTCTTTTTGTTGCCAAAACTCCCGAGCCAGCCTAAGCCCTTTCGGCGATGTGTTGCGTCTAAACGTCATGCCATACTCGAGCCATGACCCGCGAATTCTGGCAAGAGATCATCGACAACAAATTCAAAATCTTGCGTGATTCAACACCTCAAGTCTTGCTCCCCAAGTTGCTCGAGATGCTGGCATCGCCAGACCCAGAATGGCGTGATGGTTTCGCGTACCCAATTCTGGCAACCTGGATTGGGCGCGGGGTTTACTCACACGATGAATTGTGTTCGTTGCTGAGGATTCTCGAGCAACGTCTTGAAGTTGGTTTGGGCAAAACCAAATCTGATTCCGTGTTCGCTCGAAGTTTCGCAGTTTTGACACTGGCAGTCTTGGTCAACAACCCAGTTTTGGCGCTCGAGCAAGCCGAAGTTCAGCGCTTGCTCGAGGTTGTGCTTTCTTACCTTAAACGTGAACAGGATTTGCGCGGTTTTGTACCTAAAAAAGGTTGGGCGCACGCTGTTGCTCACACCGCCGATTTGCTCGACGAATTCGCGGTTAATCCTCATGTGGAAAGCGTTGAACTCGAGAAAATTCTGAGCGCCATCACCAAAAAAGTGGCAGCCAAAACCGTCTGGTTGTTCGATGAAGAAGACCGCCTCAGTTACGCCGCCGCTCGAGTTTTGGAACGTGGGTTGCTCTCGAATGAGTTTGTTTTAGGGTTATTGGAGGGCTTGGCTGTTCGAGTCATTCAAGCCGACGAGCACAAATCAAACGCCATTTCACGTCACAACGCCAAAACATTCTTGCGAAGCTTGTACTTTCAAGTTCTCAAACTCGAGCCAAATTCAAAACATCTCGAGTTGATTCTGGGGGCAATGGATAAAATCAGTTGAGGGTTAAGACTCGACCCTGCCAACGTACCGAATCAAATCGAGTTGGGGCGGGTCAAAGCCCAATTGCCGTGCCAAGACCATGATCTGCGCGGAATGCCTGACTTCGTGCTGCATGACGTGCCAGAGAATTTCAGCTACTGTAAAAATTTTAAAACCATCCCGCATTTCAATTGAAAACTCGGAGGTTAACGTTGAAGCCTCGAGTTTTTCCAAGTACGCCAAAGTGCTTTTTTCGACTGCCAACCAATACTCGAGCATCCACTCGAGACTGTCTGTAGCATGGTAGGCTTTTTCAACATCGTCTGGGAAACCTTCCCACACGGGTTGATCTTTTAATATGTCTTCGTGAAGCCAGGAATCTTCGATGATTGGAATGTGAATCACCAAATCCTTGATCGAATGAAAACGCTTCCCAGGAATCACGTCTCTCGAGATGGCATCATCGGGCAATGAACGCAAGAACATGAACAAATCGCGGCGCGAACGCAGCAAGTAATCGTAAAAAATCGTTTCGGTCATGAAAACCCCAAAAACCGTACAACCATGACTCGAGCGACCCAAGCCAGAACAATGGATTTGAACGATTTTAGTTTTGAGAACATTCGGTAGGGCTTGCCAAAATGGTTGGTGGCTCAATACTACACCGACCAACCACTCATCGGGTTTTGCAAGCGATTCTTGCTGTCAATCACGCTTAAACATGACCACTGATGCTTTGCGGTTGATACAATTCCTCGAGCTTTACAACCTCTTCGGGGCTTAATTTCAGCTCGAGCGCCGCAAACGCATCCTCGAGATGCTGCATTTTGCTCGCGCCTACAATCGGCGCGGTGATGTATGGTTTCTCGAGCATCCAAGCCAGCGCCACCTGCGCATTTGACACGCCTCGAGCGGCTGCGATCTCGTTCACGCGGTCGACGATGTCAAAGTCGTTGGCATTGTAAAGCGTTGCGCCAAAAGCATCACTTTGCGCCCGAACCGTAAGTTTTTCGCCTTCCCGAGTTCGGTTTCCGGTCAACGTACCCCTCGCCAGTGGACTCCAGGGAATCATGCCCACGCCCATGTCCTCGAGAAGCGGAATCATTTCGCGTTCTTCCTCACGGTAGATAAGGTTGTAATGGTTTTGCATCGAAACAAATTTTGTCCAGCCGTTTTTCTCGGCAAGGTGCTGCATTTTGGCAAATTGCCAGGCGTACATGCTGCTCGCGCCAATGTACCTGACCAAACCATCCCGCACCAAGTCGTTCAGCGCTTCCATCGTCTCTTCAACTGGCGTGTTTGGGTCAAAACGATGAATCTGATACAGGTCAAGATAATCCATCTCGAGACGCTTTAAACTGTCATGCACCGCCTGAAAAATATGCTTGCGCGACAAGCCCTGCCCGTTGGGTTTGTTACCGCCCACCGAGAAGAAGACTTTGCTGGCGACCACGACATCCTCTCGAGCCGCGTATTTTTTAAGGAGCTTGCCGGTAATCACTTCGCTGGCACCGGCGCTGTAGGAGTTGGCGGTGTCAAAAAAGTTGATGCCAGCCTCGAGGGCGCGTTTAACGAACGGGTCTGATTCCTCGAGCGGCAACGACCAGGCGCGGGTTGCAGGGTCGCCGTAGGTCATCATGCCCAGGCAAATCCTCGAGACGCTCAAGCCAGAATTTCCGAGTCGTTTGTAATTCATGGGTAAATCTTAACGCCCTCACTTTCAAAACCATTGTCGGCTCGAGTACCTGTTTTGCATGACTTGGAACAGCTCACACGATTCTTGTTTAAATCTCAGTCATAATTTTTCCATGAACGCCATTCGCGGTACACCGCAGTCAGAATCAAGAATCGAAAACAGTGTCAGAACCCGAGTCTCATGGCGTGCTGATCTGGTGACAATTGTTCTTGGTTTGTGGTTGATCGGTGGGGTTTTTGCCGATGGTTTCGCGCACAACAACCTGCGTGACACCCTTGACAGCTTTTTCTCGCCCTGGCACGCCATCTTGTACTCTGGATTTACCGCCACCGCCCTGTGGATTGCCTGGTTGGTCGCAGGTCAGGCTCGAGCCGGTTTGCGAGGTTTGAAAGCCCTGCCAATCGGTTATGAGTGGGGCGCTTTGGGCGTGATCGTTTTCGGTTTGGGCGGCGTTGGCGATCTGATCTGGCACAGCCTTTTTGGCATCGAAGTTGGAACGAGTGCGTTGCTTTCGCCGACCCATTTGATGTTGCTGGCTGGCGGCGTGATGATTCTGACCAGCCCAGTTCGCAGCGCTTGGAACTCGAGCATGAGCGCCAAACCAAAGTTGCTCGAGTTTTTACCGGCGCTATTGGGTACGTTTGCGGCTTTCAGTTTTGTCACGTTCATGCATATGTACAACTGGGGTTTGACCAGTTTGCCCACCTCCAAAACGTTCATGGATCGTATCTCTTACGGCAGCGATCACTTTATCGAATACCTGCACCGCGAGGCGGCAGGCGGGATTTTGTTCTCCAACGTCATCTTGGTTGGCGTGGCACTGCTGCTCTTGCGCCGTTGGCAGACTCCTTTCGGCACATTCACGATCATTTACGGTGTGAACACGACCATCATGAGCTACATGCTCGGCGGTTCGACCAGTGGCAATCTTGCGCCCGTGATTGCCGGTTTTGGTGCGGGCATCATCACCGACATTCTGGTGCACGTGTTGCAACCCAATCCAACTCGGGTTTTTGAATGGCGCTTATTTGCCTCCCTCGTGCCGCTTGTGACCTGGTCATTGCACTTCATGACCGTTGCATTTTTGTCCGATGGTGGTATCGGCTTAAACCGCGAGTTCTGGACGGGAATTATTGTCATGAGTGCGTTCTCTGGACTGGTTTTGAGTGTGCTTGCCGTTCCTGGGCAAATCGGCGAAATGCCAGCTAAACTCGAGCCTTAAAAAAGTTCAATGCAAATCTAGCCGTCACAAACAACGTCAATAACCAGACCACAATCATCAACGTTGCCGCAACATAACTTACGGGACGAGCCTCGGCTTTTGAAGCTCGTGCTCGAGCAGCATCAAGCACGTTTTTCGGCACGAGTTTCAAGACCACCCAAATGCCAGCGGGCACCAGAATCAGATCATCGAGCAAGCCCAGCACTGGAATTGCATCTGGTATCAAATCAAACGGCGAGAGCGCGTAACCCACCACCACGAACGCCAAGCCTCGAGCGTACCAGGGCGTGCGGGAGTCTCGAGCCACAAAATATAGCGTCATGGTATCCGTTTTGAGGCGTTTGGCGGCGGTTTTGAATGTCTCTAGCATGGGTTTTAAGCATCGCCCAGCAGTGCATCGACAAACTCTTTGGCATCAAACGGCTGCAAGTCCTCTTTGCTTTCGCCCACGCCAATAAATTTGAGCGGCACGCCAAGCTCGCGCACGATTGGCACGACGATGCCGCCCTTGGCAGTGCCATCCAGTTTGGTCACGATCACGCCCGTTAAACCCACCGCCTCATGAAATTTTTTGGCTTGCTCCAGACCGTTCTGTCCCGTGACCGCATCGAGCACCAACCAGATTTCGGCGGGTTCTTTGGGGTCGGCTTTGGTGATCGTGCGTTTGACTTTTTTGAGTTCTTCCATCAGGTTGTGTTTGGTGTGGAGCCGTCCTGCGGTGTCCACGAACAACAAATCTGTCCCTCGAGCCAGCCTGGCGGTTGTTGCATCGAATGCCACCGCCGCCGGATCGCTGCCGTCCGCGCCTTGCACCACATGAATGCCCAGCCGTTCGCCCCAAACGCCCAGTTGCGCCCCTGCCGCCGCTCGGAAGGTGTCACCTGCCGCAAACATTACGGTTTTGCCAGCGTTCTGGTAATACTCGCCCAGTTTGGCTATCGTGGTGGTTTTGCCCACGCCGTTCACGCCGATCATCAAAATCACTTTGCCTTTGGGTTCGAGCAAAGACTTTTTCGCATCGGGTGTAAAACCCGCCGCACGTATTTTTGCCCTGAACTTGTCAGGCTCGAGTTGCTGGGTTAACGCCTGCGCCAGCGCGTCGCGCAAATCTTTTTTGCCAGTTTCACGCATCTGGGCTTTGACATCTTCAAGAATATCCTTGGCTGCCGCACCGCCGACATCGGCACCAATCAGGGCAAACTCGAGGTCTTCGAGCGAGTATTCTTGTTTGCCTTGCGCAATTTCGGTGATGTCCACGCCGAGCGGACCGGCGGCTTGGTTCAGCGCGGCGCGGGTTTTGGAAAGTCCTTGTTTTAACCGTTGAAACCAACTCATCGTGTTACTCCTGATATTACCTTAACCCACGTTTAAACTCGGGTGCTAAAATTGATTGTACCGAGGAGGCACCCATGACCATTGCAACTCGAGCGACGATACAAGACTTGATGCAGGTGTCAAATAAAGCTGAATTGGTTCAAGGAGAAATTGTTTTTATGGCACCCTCGGGAGATTTTCCCAGTTCGGCAGGTGGTGCACTTTACTCGAGCTTACGTGACCATGCTCGAAAAACGGGTTCAGGACGTGCATATGCCGATAATGTTGGTTACGTTGTTCGCCTTGCGCACCGCGAATCCTTCAGTCCAGATTCATCATTTCACGTGGGCGCACGAAGCGGAATGCGGTTTCTCGAGGGCGCACCAATTTTTGCGGTTGAAGTGCGAAGCGAAAATGATTACGGCGATGCGGCGGAACGCAGTATGGCGCAGAAACGCGCCGATTACTTCGCTTGCGGGAAGTTTGTGGTCTGGGATGTGGACTTGCTCGGAATTGAAGTAATTCGCTCATACCCTGCCGATTTACCATACTCACCTCGGGTTTTTAAAAGAGACGAATTCGCAAATGCCGAACCTGCGTTGCCCGAATGGGTGTTTGCCGTCAACGCATTGTTCGAGTCATTTCTCGATTCGCAAGATTTCATTTCTCTTCCATCCCTGACAAATAAGGTCTAGAATCGGAAAAGCGCAATTCAGGCGCGGGAGGTTTTCATGGGATTATTCGATGGTGTTTTGGGCGGAATTCTCGGTGCCGGTGCGTTGACCGTTGTCACCAAGTATGTGAATGATCACGGCGGTTTGCAGGGCGTGGTTGACCAATTTTCCAAACAAGGTTTGGGCGGCACAATCAACTCTTGGATTGGCATGGGCGATAACGAACCCGTCACCGCCGACCAAATCACCCAAGCCGTTGGTTCGGACAAACTTCATGAAATGGCGAAAGAAGCGGGCGTCGAACCTGCCGTGTTGGCTGGTCAACTCGCCGAGCACTTGCCGACCGCCATTGATAAGCTGACGCCAACTGGCAAATTGCCCGATGCGGCAGCCGTCACTTCGGCAATTCCCCAAGCTCCAAAACTGTAGATCAACGCTCGAGCTTTAGGTGCGCTTTTTGGGCGCACCTTTTTTGCCTCATCCAAGTGCGTTTTTGATGCGCTCGAGCACCTTGTTCTTGCCCAACACCCTCAAGACTTCAAACATCCCAGGACTCTCGAGCCTGCCTGTAATGGCTGCCCGAAGTGGTTGCATGACCGCCCCAAGTTTTGCGCCACTGGTTTCGGCATAACCCTTAAAAATTGGCTCGAGCGTCGCCTGATCCCACGTTGTAACCCCCTCGAGTTGCGGCAGCAAAGCCCGCAAATGCTCGATTCCTTCTTGCAGTTTGGCTGCGGCTTTCTCCTCGAGTTCAATGTCTTTAAAAAAATACGCAACTTTTTGCGGAAGCTCGGAGAGCAGATTGAAGCGTTCGCGCAAAATGTGCACCACGTTCGAGATGTACGTATGGTTTGAAATATCAAAACCAGCTTGCTCGAGGAAGGGTTTCGCATGTTCGGTTAATGACTCGAGGCTGAGCACTTCACGAATGTACTTGCCATTCAGCCAAGTCAGCTTGTCCAGATCAAACACGGGTCCGCCCAAACTGACCCGCTCCCAAGAAAAATGTTCGATCATGTCAGAAACACCGAACACTTCTCGAGCGTCCGGCATACTCCAAGCCATCATGCCGAGGTAATTCAGTAAGGCTTCAGGAAAAATGCCCATCTCGCGGTACGAATCGACGCTGGTGTTGGACTTGCGTTTGGAGAGTTTGGACTTGTCAGGGTTGCGCAACAGCGGCGTGTGAATCCATTTAGGTTCATCCCAGCCAAACGCCCGGTAAATCAAAACGTGAATTGGTGTGCTCGAGAGCCACTCCTCGGCACGAATCACGTGGGTCACGCCCATGAGACGGTCATCGACCATAGCGGCAAGGTGATACGTCGGCAGACCATCGGCTTTTAAGAGCACCTTGTCATCAATGCCAGTATTGTCAAACTCGACCTCGCCACGCAACACATCATTGACAATCGTTTTACCCTCGAGCGGGACTTTGAGGCGCACCACAAATGCCTCGCCCGCCAATGCTCGAGCGTCCGACTCTTCGCGCGACAAACCACGGTCGCGGCGGTTGTAACCCTGCTCCATGTGACCTTGAAGTTTGGCTTGTTCTCTGGCGGCGGTCAACTCCTCGCTGGTGTCAAAGGCACGGTACGCCCAACCGTTACCGAGCAAAATTTGCGCGTGTTGCTGGTGCAAAACGGCGCGTTCGGTCTGAATGTATGGCGCGTTCGGACCACCGACCACGGGCGACTCGTCGGGGGAAATGCCGAGCCAGTTCAGCATCTCGAGGATTCGTTGTTGCGAAATCTCGTTGTAACGTGCGCGGTCTGTGTCTTCGATACGGACAATAAAATGACCGTGGTTTTGCTTGGCAAACACAAAATTGTAAAGCGCCTGATACGCCGTACCAACGTGAGGGTCGCCAGTTGGCGAAGGGGCAATGCGGGTTTTAATCATGAAAACCTCGAGAGAGAAACTGGAAAATGGAGGACAGACGGTAAGGTGTGTCTTGCACACCAAAATTGTTGAACATTAGGTGCGCGGGGCGACCCAAGCCCGTTAGGTGCTGAGGTCAGGGTCAAGAAGCGCACCCTACGGCTCAAGGTCAGATTCTACCTGTTCTGTCCAGGTTCTCGAAACCCAAGAGTAATCAACAGCAAATTCATGCCATCAGTTTACCCTCGAGTTTCTGATCTGGCATCGTCAAAATGGCGGATGGGTGATCGCGTTAAACTTGAAATCATGACAACTTTACTGGTCAAAAATGCAATGGTACTGGCAACCATGAACGCGCAAAAACTCGAGATCAAAGGTGCTGGGTTGTTCGCTCGAGACGGCGTGATTGAACAGGTCGCGCCAACGTCCCAATTGCCAACGACTGCCGATGTGGTGCTGGACTTGACCGATCATGTGGTGCTGCCTGGTTTGGTCAACACGCACCATCACTTTTACCAAACGCTCACTCGAGCTGTGGTTGGCGCACAAAACGCAAATCTGTTCTCTTGGTTGAAGACCTTGTACCCGATCTGGGCGCGGTTGACGCCCGAAGCCATGCGGGTTTCAACGCAACTGGCATTGGCAGAACTGGCGCGTTCGGGTTGCACCACCGCCAGCGACCACCATTATATTTTCCCCAACGGTTGCACGCTGGACGATCAGATTCTGGCGGCTCGAGCGGTTGGATTGCGGCTTCATGCGTCTCGAGGTTCGATGAGTCTGGGCGAATCGGCTGGGGGTTTGCCGCCAGATCATGTGGTCGAGGTTGAGGATTTTATTTTGCGCGATTCACAGCGTCTAATCGAAACCTATCACGACCCCAAACCAGGCGCGATGACCAGGGTTGTGCTCGCGCCGTGCTCACCGTTCAGCGTCACACCAGATTTGATGCGGGAAAGTGCCAGGATGGCTCGAGCCTACAAGGTCATGCTTCACACGCACCTGGCAGAAACCAAAGACGAACAAGATTTTTGTCTGGCGCAATTTGGCAAGCGTCCCGTGGCACTCATGGAAGACCTGGGTTGGTTGGAGCGCGACGTTTGGTTTGCCCACGCGGTTCATGTCAACGACCTCGAGATAACGCAATTTGCCACTTGCGGTTGCGGCGCGGCGCACTGTCCGAGCAGCAACATGCGGCTCGCCAGTGGCATTGCCCCCTTGCGAAAGTACCTGAAAGCGGGCGTCAATGTTGGACTTGGGGTCGATGGCAGCGCCAGCAACGACGGTTCGAGTTTGCTGCTCGAGGCGCGACAAGCCATGCTGCTCTCACGGCTCGAGATTGCCGAAAAAGAACGCCGCAACGAAGCGTTTGACGCCGCGCAACTCTCGGCTCGAGAAGCCCTGGAGGTTGCCACGATTGGCGGCGCGAAAGTCCTCGGACGCGATGACATTGGATCGCTCGAGGTTGGCAAACGTGCCGACTTTTTCGCGGTCAACCTCAACCGCCTCGAGTTTGCGGGCGCGTGGCACGACCCGATTGCCGCCGTGGTGTTTTGCGCTACACCCAAGGTTGATTTGACCGTGGTTGAAGGACGAATCATTGTACAAAATGGCGAACTGGTCACGCTCGAGACTGGCAGCCTGATCGAACGGCACAACCGTTTGGCGAAAGATTTGGTGAATGGATAAAGCGCCAGCGATCAAACTTTTCGTGAACTGACTTGTGATTGTCTCGAAATTGATTGTCACCGAGGGCGAACACTAGCCGTCCTCATCAAAAACACGATACACTTTGTCCGTGATTCAGTTTCATCGCGTCAGCCTCGAATATCCCGTGACCAGAACCTTGGCGCTCGAGGATGTCAACCTTCACATCAAAAAAGGCGAGTTTGTGTACTTGACAGGACATTCGGGCGCGGGCAAGTCGAGTTTTTTGGGTTTGCTGATCAAGTCACTCAAACCCACCAAGGGGCAGGTTTATGTGGCGGGCGATCCGCTCGCCAAGTTTAAGGCGGGTCGAATCGCGCAGCACCGTCGGCGCATCGGCATGGTGTTTCAGGACCATCAGTTGCTCGATCACCTCAGTGTTTTTGAAAACATTACTTTTGCCTTGAGAATTACCGGTGCGCCAGCCAGAGAGTGGGAGGAACGCACCATGCACGTCATGCGTATGGTCGGACTCGAGTTCAAGCGCAA
Organism: Deinococcales bacterium; assembly: GCA_025352125.1. Classification (GTDB taxonomy): domain Bacteria; phylum Deinococcota; class Deinococci; order Deinococcales; family JAAFIG01; genus JANXTZ01. Next base: position 125,903 of record JANXTZ010000011.1, read on the forward strand.
CTCTTTCCCAATTCAACTCTCGCAGGGCGAACGCCAGCGTGTTGCCATCGCTCGGGCCATCGTGACCAACCCTGTGCTGTTGCTTGCCGACGAACCCACGGGCAACCTTGACCCCGATGTCAGTTGGGAAATCATGGCGCTGCTCGATGAAATCAACTTAAAAGGTACTACTGTGCTGGTCGCCACCCACTCGAGGGAAATTGTGGACCGTCAACGCCGCCGCACCATCACACTTCGTAAAGGCAAGCTTGTACGCGACGATCCGAACGGTGGTTACGCGATATGACGCTCGAGTTTTTGCGTGTCAATGTCGAGAAATTGATGTTTGGTAAACGCAATGCGTGCCTCGTCCCTACGATAGGATTTATTTTTTCAGGAGCAATTCAATAATGTTGTATCACTTCAGGCAATCCTGGATGGCGCTGCGTGCCAACTTGACCGCAGGTCTTGCAACGCTCACCACCATGACCGTCACCCTCACCATGCTGGCGCTCGTGACGCTCGTTGCCCTCAACCTCGAGAACATCGTGCGCACCATCGAACGCGACGTGCAAATCACGGCGTTTCTCGAGGCGACCAAAACCCCAGCCCAGGCGGAGGCATTGTCTGAGGCGGTGTTGATGGCGTTGCAGGACAAAACCAAATTTCCGGTGCTCGACAGCGCCAAGTTTGTGCGCAAAGAAGAGGCGTATGCCAATTTGGCAATCGATTTTAAATCGCTGGCGGACGCCACGTCGTTGGTCGAAAATCCGCTCAGTGATCGTGTTGTGATCAAGCTGATTAGCCCAACCAATTTGGTCAGCACCGCCGCCGAGGTCAAAGCGATAGTTGGCGTGAAAGAGGTCGAGTACGGCTCTGACTTTGCCCAAAAAGTCATCAATGCCATCTCGAGCGTGCGGCTTTTTGGAATTGGACTCGAGGTGTTGCTGCTGGTGAACAGCTTGTTCAACATCCTCAACACCATTCGGGTTGCCATGTACGCCCGCCGTGACGAGATCAACGTCATGCGACTGATCGGTGCGACCAGGGGGTTTATTCGGCTTCCTTATGTGCTCGAGGGCGTGGGTTTGGGCTTGCTGGCAAGCCTTTTCACGCTCGTCATCGTGTATCCTGCCTATACCAGCGCTGTTGGTCAACTCAGAACGCTCGTGCCGTTTCTGGCTTTAATTGAAGACAATCTGACTGTGCTGCAAGTGCTGGCGTTGATCACCCTTTTGGGTGTGAGTTTGGGTTTGTTGGGCAGTTTGTGGGCGACCAACCGTTACCTGCGTGAAGTAGAATAGGGGGAAAACATGACCAAACATGTCACCGTGATTCTGATTTTGCTGATCTCGAGTTTTCTGACCGTGACCCTCGGGCAGGACACGACCAAACTTCGTGGTTTGGAACAAAACGTGCAATCGCTCGAGCAAAATCTTCAAACCGCCAAAGCCATTCGGGCGCAGCAGGCGGCTCGAGCGGCAGCACTCGAGGCGCAATTGCGCAATTTGGGCGGGCAAGAATCCAAACTGAGTACCCAAGTCAGAAAATTGAACAACACATTGAACAAACTCGAGCTTGATCGTCTGGCGCTGATTCAAGCCATAGACAAAAACCAGAAAGCATCAAAAGCATTGCTTGATCAGATTCAAAAACTCAATCAAACCGTGACCGATCAGAAAAAAGCCGTGCAAGAATTGATTGTCAGCATCGACCGCGAACGAAGCTCAAGGTACGTGAAATTGCTGGCTCGGGCGGACAATATTTACGACCTGGTGGTCAAATCCAAAGACTTGAACACGATAGGTCAGAACGACCTGAACGTGATCGATGCGCTCAAAACAAGCATTAGCAAGCGCGAACAAAAAAACCTCGAATTGCAAAACGTGATCGCGCAGTTAAACGCCAATCAACGCTTTCTGGAAACCAAAAAAGATGCCATCACGCGCAACAGAGGGCAACTGAATGCCAGCATCGCGCAACTGCGGCGCACCGCCCAAGGTCGCAAGGTCGTGCTGCTCGAGACGGTCAAGGCGCGGCAACGCAGCGATGCCAGCATTGGCAGCATTCTGAACACGGTCTACCGCCAACGCCAAGCCTTGAAGCAAGAGCGTGCCAGAATTCTCGAGATACGGCGTCAAGCCGCGTTGGTTGCCGCCAGAAAGGCAGCCATTGAACGTGAACGGATTCGGCAAGAGAACGCACGGATTGCCAGACTGAAATCCAGACAAGCCCGAGCGGCAGCGTTGGCTCAAGAACAGATTCGTCGTCAGCAGGCGGCACAACAAGCCGTGAACGATCAAAATAAATTGCCTTCCGTGCCAGTGGCACCAATTGATTTACCCGCCAGCCTTGGGCGTCTCAGTCAACCAATTCCTGGTGGGCGCATCATCGCCAACTTTGGTCAGCAGGGCGAGTACATGGCAATTCAATCTGAGCAGGACGGGGCAGCGGTTTATGCGGCGGCTGACGGTCAAGTTGCTCGAGTGACACTGGTACAAGCAAACTCGGGCTATACGATCATCATTGCTCACACAGACAGCATTTGGACGGTTTACCAAAACATGCAAGACCCACCGCTCGAGCCAGGGCAGGTCGTCAGGCGTGGACAATTCATTGGCTATGTTGGTGGCGGCGCGATCAACCCCGCCAATCAACTTCAATTTGCGGTTGCCGTCAACGGCGTGCCAGTTGACCCGCGCCCTTATTTTTAATCAAGAATGTACGGTCGAGGCGTGCCTCGTTTTCAGGCACCAATGCCGTACAACGGGTCGTCATATCCAATCGCCAGGCTGGTCACCGAGAACAAAATGGTGCCGTCGATGGGCGCAACCACGCTCTGCAAAACCTTGCCGAACGGGTCGGTAATCACGCCCAAGTCCTGACCTTTTCTGACCTGCCCCAAGCGCTGTTTGGGATACCACAATCCCGCAATCTCAGAGCGCAACCAGGCAAATTTGGTCAGTTCGGTACACGCCACCGGTTCTGGATTTCCCTCGAGCATCCCAAGATGCTGCATGGCGCGGCGCACACCGTGCTCGAGCAAGTTCACATCTTCTTTGGACCACAAACCGTTGCCGCCCGCCTCAGCCAGAATGCTCGGAATGTTGGAGGCTCGGGCGGCAGAGGTTGTCGTGCCGCCTGGTGCGGCGGCAACCAGCAACGAAATGCCGAACGCCTGGGCGAGCGCCAGGGATTCTGGGTGTTGCTCGGGGTAAATCGTGAACGGCTCGAGGGCCTCGATCATGTCGCCGCCGTGAAGATCGATGTAGGCACTGGCGGGTTGAATTGCATTTTCGGTGATCCAAGCCGCGAGTTGCTGTGAGAACGTGCCCTCAAAATCGCCTGGAAATTGTCGGTTGAGGTTTTTGCCGTCAACAGGGTTGCTGTAAATGCTTCTGGCAAGGTACGCAGGCATACACACGATTGGCAAGACCACCAGCGTTCCAGAAATTTCTGAGGCTGGAATTCTGGCAATACTGACCGCCGCCGCAATGCTGGCGTATTCAGCCCCGTGAATGCCCGCCGTGACGACCAACATTGGTCCTGGTTTCTCGCCCTTGACCACCGTGTAAGGCAGGTCGAACGGCGCGTCCAACTCGAGACGGACATAACCATTGAGACTCGAGCCTGGTTTAACGGTTGAAAACGGAATTTCACTCATGATGCCTCCGACGGGTTCAAGATTGGTCAATTAACGGGCGTTCAACAACTCCCTGGCGTGTTCGACTGCCGCCCTCGAGTCCGAGCCTGAGAGCATTCGTGCCAACTCGAACACCCGATTTTCGCCGTTCAGTTTTTCGACCACGACTTTGGTGCGACCCTTGACCTCCAGCTTGCTGACTTTAAAATGCTGGGTGGCGCGTGCCGCAATTTGTGCCAGGTGCGTCACGACCAAGACTTGATGACCAATTGACAATCGCTCGAGTTGTTCACCCACCGAGATCGCCGCCGCGCCGCCGATGCCAGCGTCAACTTCATCAAAAATCACGCTCGGCGTGCCAGAACCCAGCACGCTCGAGAGTGCCAGCATGACGCGGGAAAGTTCGCCGCCCGAGGCAATTTTTGCCAGACTTCCAAGCGGTTCGCCAGGGTTGGCACCGAACTTGATTTCGAGGGTTTCCGCGCCGTTGATGTTGGGGGGGCAGCGTTCAAAACCAAACTCGAGTCTGGCTTTGGGCATCCCGAGGCTTTGCACGATGCCCTCGAGTTGCGGTGTGACGCGCTTGGCGGTGTCGCGTCTGACTTTGGAAAGCTTGCTCGCCAGCGATTCCATCTGATTTCTCAGAGGCTCGAGTTGCTGTTCCAGATCGCTGGCGTCGGATGCTGCACGGTCCAAATCGCCCAACTCCGCCCGAAGTTCATTGGCGTACTCGAGCACTTCCAAAAGGGTTGCGCCGTACTTGGCTTTGAGTTTTTCCAGGAGCGCCAACCGAGATTCCACGCCGTCGAGCGCCCCAGGCTCCAAGTTGGTGCGCTCGAGAATATCCCGCGCCTCGCTGGCGATGGCTTGAATGCTCGAGACGGCTTCACGCAAATCCGTGCCGAGTTGCGCCGCGTCAGAATCAAATCTGGCGACATTCGAGAGCGCCCTTGCGGCATCCGCCAGCAATGACACCGCGTTGACCTCGGCATCCTCGAGCGAGTCCACGGCAATGCCCATGTCCTGCGCGATGCGTTCGGCATTCAACAACCGTTCGCGCTCCGTCCGAAGCGGTTGTTCTTGGTTAGCCTCGAGTTTGGCATCGTCGATTTCACGAAGTTGGTAAATCAATAAATCCGCACGTCGCGCCCGTTCACGTTCGCCCTCGCGCAACGCCTCGAGTCTGGCGCTGGCTTCAGAAAACGCTCGGTAAACAACGCGGTATTTTTCCAGTGAATCCTTGCCAGTCCCGTCCAAGCCCGCGTCCAAAAACTCACGGTGAAATTGAGGCTCGAGCAACGCCTGTGCCGCGTGCTGCCAGTGCACCGTCACCAAATCTGCCGCAATGCTCGAGAGTTCACGGTTGGTCACGACCTCGGCATTGACCCTGGCGGTGCTGCGTCCGTTGGCTTGAACGCGCCTCGAGAGCGTGGTGTTCTCCCAGAAGCCCGTCACCAGCAAACTGTCCTGACCGTGGCGCACCAGTTCGGCATCGCCTCGAGCGCCCGTCAAAAGCCAAATTGCATCGACAATGATGCTTTTGCCCGCCCCAGTCTCGCCCGTGAAAACGTTTAAGCCCGTGCCCAACTCGAGTTCGAGTGAATCAATGATCGCCAAATTTTGAATCTCCAAACGCTGCATGACTGCCTTCAGTATACTTGGCAAATTGGTTTGCAAGCAGTCATGCCCTCATTGAACCCAGCAGTCCAATTCTCCATCCCTGGGTAAGCGCTCGCGCTTGCAAGTCTTTTCAGTACCGATGCGAGCAAAGGCTGCGTTGTGATTGGACCATTGTCACTGGCGGCATCGAATATGGTGAACTTTTACCAACTAAGAATGTCTGAAACCAACTCGAAGATGGAAATATGTGCGTATATCGTACTGAAAATCTTAAAACTTACGGTAAACTGAACGGGTGCCCGTCGCCCTGAAAACCTTTCAAACGCTCGAGTTTTTGAGCAAAATCGCCCAAACGCCAGCGCCAAGTTTTCTCGAGACGCCACGCTCGGACTTGATCATGGACACCTGGGCGTTGTTTGGTTTGCAACCCAGCCTTGACGAGGTGGGCAATGTGATCGCCAGAGTTGCGGGCAAAGCCAAAACGCGGGTGGCGCTCTGTGCGCACCTAGATACGGTCTTTGATCTGGGAACAGATTTGACGGTGCGTCAGCAGGGACACCGCCTGGTCGGGGCTGGCATTGGCGACAATGCCGCAAGCTTGAGTGTACTGACGGCTTACGCCGAGAAATTGGCGCTCGGGGGTGCGCCCTGCGAGGTCTGGTTGGTGGCGAGCACCTGCGAGGAGGGACTGGGCGATTTGCGCGGTGCGAAACACTTTCTGAAAAACCATGCCGCTCAACTTGACGCATTTGTTGCGGTGGATGGTTACATTGGGCTGGTCGTCAATCAAGCCGTCGGTGTGCGGCGTTACCGCGCCAATTTTTCCAGCGAGGGCGGTCACTCTTGGGGCAATGCGGGTTCACCATCGAGTATTCACGGTCTGTCCGAGGCGGTGCACGAACTCTACAAGCTGCCGCTCGAAACCGATCCGCGCACGACCCTCAGCGTCGGCACGATCTCGGGCGGCACGAGCGTCAACAGCATCGCCGCCAGTGCCGACCTGTTGCTCGATTTGCGCAGTCTTGATTCGGACGCCCTGGAGCGACTCGACCTGCAAGCCCGAGCCGCCATGTTGCGCGGCGCGAAACGTGCCAAGGTCGAAATGAGACTTGAGCAAGTTGGTGACCGCAGTGCCGGCAAAACCGACACGGCGCATCTGACCAACACTGCCATCGGAGTTCTCGAGCGTCTGGGCATCGCCGCCCGAGCCGTGGCTTCCAGCACCGACGCGAACGCTGCCGTGCCGTACAATATTCCAGCCGTGGGTTTTGGCGTTTATCAGGGCGGCAACGCGCACCGTCTGGACGAATGGGTTGACCCGAGCAGTTTGGCACTGGGGTTAAAGGCGCTCGAAGAATTTGTGCGCCAACTTGCCAAGTGATGTTGCTCGAGTTTAAAACAATGTCTGCGCACTTTTGCTGATCTGCCAGCCGTGCCCGCTCAGATTCACACAGCGCACCCCCGCCGTGCTCGAGGAGCAGACGAAGCCAGCCCATTTCCAGGTTGTGCCGTATTGCAAGATTGGATAGGCATTGGCAACGGTGTCGCCAACGCAGCCCCGAACACTTTTGCCCTTGAGCGTCATTTCAAAAGCGTTGCCGTAATCGAGGTCGCAATCTTTGGGTCGAACTGGAATTTTGGCGTTGTTTTGCAGAATATCGCAACGCAACGTTGTGCCGCTCGCGTCCATAAATCCGGCGCAGTGAATGTTTTTTGATGGTGTTTGAAAACCGATCAAGTCTGAAGCTGCCGTGGTTGGCAAGCTCAAAAGTCCAAAACCCAACATCACCAGTACGATACCCAGAATTTTTTTCATGTCCACTCCTGAAACCCGAGTTTTAATCTGAATGCTTGAACGATGCCGAGATTTTTGCACTGATTGAATCATAGATTTTCTTTTGGGTCACAGGATAGGTGATCAAAAAAGTTTTGTACCCATCATTTTCGAACAAGACTTTTTGATAAAAAACGTTTTTGTTTTCAATACCCGAGATCACAAAAAAATCGGGCTTGAACAGCTTGTACGTCACCTTTCGTGTGTCACTCGAGCTGCTCTCGGCGCGAAAGCGCGTCTCGAGTTTTTCCAGCAAACTGTTGTTGCTGCCGTAAGCCAGCATCTTCACCCGACCATCTTTGCTTTTAAAAGTTCGTCCATCATCGTTGTCTGGGGCTGGTTGCATTGTTAGATTGCTTGGGTAATCGATGCAGAACGCAAATCTGGAATTGCAATAATGCAGCATCGTGCCTTGCGCCAGAACACCCGAGCCGAGCAGGATCAAGAGCGCAATTCGCTTTGTCATGCGCCGCAACCGCTGCTGGCTTTGGAGACAAACTTCTTACCGTTCCATTCTAGAATTTCAAAACTGTAACCCTCGTAATAGGCGCTGTAAGCCACCATCTCGAGCTTGCCGTCGCCGGTTAAATCCAGCAGTCCGGCGATGTCATACAATTGCTCGAGGTGACGGGTGTCGGCTTCGATGTCAGTGTCTTTGAGGTTGACATCATCCATTAAGCTGAGGGTCTGGACTTTTCCCGCCACAATTTTGCGCAGCAGCACAAACGAGTAATCGCCTTTTTTGCCGCCAGCCGGTGGAAAGTCATCGCCGCTGCCCGATTCCTGAAAATGCCTGCCCACAATAAAGACCTCATCGGTCAAGTCGTTGTCAAAATCGGTTTTGATCACGCTGGTCAGTCTCACCAGGGTGTTTTTCAAACCTTTTTTGGCTAAGAATTCGCTGGCAATCTTGACGTATGCCGAGGACGTGTTCGGCAGCAGTGCAATGGCTCGAGGGCGAGGATTCCAGGTGGCAGTGACCCCAATTTCAAAGGCTTTGGATTTGTGGCTTGGGTTGAGGGCAAAACCAAATGTCTCCTCGCAAGGTACGCCCAGCGATTCGGGTTTGCCCGCCTTGAAATTGCCTACTGCCCCAGCGTGCGAGTAAAACCTGAACCCATCGCCAGAAATCAGTTTTGCCCCCTCCTGAGAATTCAACCATCGCTTGCCTGAAAACGCCCCAACCACCTCGGGTACGGAACTGTCCCAAGGTCCAAGGGCGACCACGACATTGGCGGAGTCGCTCGAGCCTGAAACAAAACCCGAGCAGAGGAGAAGTGCCAACCCCAGAGCGACTGAAAACATTTTTTTCATCGGTCTCAAGATTAACATTTGTAGCCTCAATTGCATTATTGCTCGAGCATCAGGCTCGAATAATTTGGATCGGCTTTGATTTGCGCCTCAGAAAACGGCAGTTTGACAAATTTCTTTTGCGAGTACAGCTCGGTCTGGTCACCGTAATGCGGGTTGTCCGATTGCGGGCTGAGCGAATAAGAGAGCAGCGCCTCGGCTTGCGGGTTGTAATCCGCGTCCCAGGTCACGGTCTGCATGTAACTCGAGCCGTGCACGGGTTCGTAATGCCCGTCTTTCAGGGTCGATGCTTGAAGATTGTAGACGCCCTCATCGCCCGAGCCGCCATGAATCGGAATGTGCTTGTCGCCACGAACCGCATATTGCAGGCTGCCCAAACTGGCATCAAGCGTAACTTTTTGTTTTTCGAGTTCAATCACCGCATCTGTTAGGGCGCTATAAACTTGCTCGAGAATCGCAGGCTCGGTTTTCAGGTCGCGTGGCGTATTGACGGGGTCTTTCACATCAAATGGCACCGCCCACAAGTCTATTTTTTTGGCTTTTGCCCAGAACTCGCGCCAGACCACCGCGCCCACACTCTCCAGGTTCTCGCGTTTGTCCCATTTGGCAAGAATCGTGCAAGGTTTCTCGAGTTTGCTCGGGCAGTTTTTCACCACCGCATCGGTCAGCAATTCTGCGCTCAGGTTGCGGTTGGAAAACAATATTTGCTGCAACTTTTCCAAACTAAATTTCTTGCCATCCAAGCCGTCCGTGCCAGCCAGCCGCTCGAGAATTTGCTTGTAACCAAGGCGGGTTCTCAGGCTTCTGGCTGTGCCCTCATCGCCAATAATTCTCGGGAAACCTGTCAGGGGCTGCTGTAAACTCGAGAGCCAATAACTGTCGTTCGAGTTCATGACCCAGTCTGAGCGCGTGATGCTTGGCATGTTTTTGCCAGCGATGATGCCAGGCTGCGGTGCGTCATTGTCGTTGTCCCAATCGCAGGCGCTCGAGCTGCCATCGAGCACAGGCAATTTGGCGGCGGCGTAAATCGCCTTGCCCAAAAAGCCTTGCACGCACTGTTTGATTTTGGCATCACTCACGTTCGGCACAGCCCCAATGTCGGCGTAAAACGCATTGCCTGCCGCGTCTGCCGCTATCGTGTTGACCCAGGGCACCGCCACACTCTGCTCGAGCGCCCGTTTGATGCCAGCCACACTTTTCGCCTGATTGATGCGCCACCACTGTTCAATAAACCTCGAGTTCTCATTGTTGGCATCGCGGATGGTGTAAGCAAAGGTGCTGCCCCAAGCCATGCGCAGCGCATCACTGGTGATCATTTGCCCAAAATGTGTGCGCCACAGGGTTCGATTGACATTTTTGAGGCTGCCATCTGGTTGCAAAACCTGCACGGTCACGGTCTTGCTGGTCATCTTGCGTTTTTCGCCGTCAAACCAGTACGAGGTCGGGTCGCCTGCCACCAGTTTGAGTTCAAAAATCGTGAACCTGAACGCTGTCGAAACCGTGTGCGACCATGCCACGCGGTTGTTGAAGCCGATGTTGACCACCGGCACACCTGCCAGGCTGCCGCCCATGACGTCCAGTTTGCCAGGGATGGTCAGGTGCATCTCGTAAAAACGGTCGGGTCCAAACCACGGGAAATGCGGGTTGCCCAAGAGCATTCCCCTGCCATTTTCGGTCACATCGCGCCCGAGTGCCACGGCGTTGCTGCCCAGTTTTGCCTCATCGCCATCGAGCCTCAAAAAATCTCGAACCTCGCTGCGTGACGGAACGTTCTGTACCGGCTCGCTCGAGGTTTTTGCAGCGACATAAGGCGCTTGAGCCGCGTAAACCAGATCGAGCAAGGTTTCGCTCGAGGCGTGCGAGACTTGCTCGAAATTGTGCCGCAGCAAATCCAAGACCGTGATTTCACGCAAATACTTGGCGTCTTTGCAATCCCTGGAAAATTTGCCCTCATCCATAAAACGGTTGTAACCCGCAACATAACCGCTCATCTCCTCTTGAAGCTCGATGGGGCTGGCATTGTAGGCTTTGACCAATGCGTTCTCGTCAAACACGGTTTTGAAGTAAAAATCGCTGTGCAAATTGTTAAAACCAGCCCGAGATGCCCCAGATTGCAAACTCGAGCCGTCTGGTCCAAAAAATTTGGATCGTTCGCCAGAAATGGTGGTCAGATGGTTGGCGAACATGCAGTGGTTGTCGGTCGCAAAAGCGTATCCCAAGCCGTAACCCAAACTGCCGTAATCGTCGGCTTTGACGTGCGGGATGCCGAAACTGGTGCGCCGAATTTCGACGCGGTAATGTTGGGTGTCGTGTGCCAAACCGACCACACCAACCGCCAGGGTCAGCAAACCCAGTCCAACAATCAAGGCAAACCGTTTTGAGCCTGAAATTCTGAGATTCATCAAACAACTCCTTTTATCGTGCCGTCATTATTCACCAGATTTGAAACCCAGATTGAAATGCGCGATCCGCTCGAGTGCTCAAGTTTTTGTTCAAAACCATTCGGATTGCATCTCGAGCACCGTCGTATCCAAACTGATCAGCAGCTTTGACCAAACAGCGACTTTGGGCAGTTCAAAACGGTAAAAAAATTGACACGTGTGAATTTTGCCTTGATAAAAAGCGGTTTCGTCTTCTGAAAGTTCCCTCGATAACGCTCGAGCGGCAACAATTGCCTGTTTCAACCACATCCAGGCAATCACGGTGTGCCCAAGCATCTCGAGGTACGTGTTCGAGTTTGCCAAGAATATTTTCGTACCAAGTTCGGACCTGGCTTGCAGCAGTTTTTCGGTGGTTTGGAGCGCTTGATTTAAAGTATTCTCGAGCTGTTCTGCATCGTCTTTAATATCTGTCTCGAGTCTCGCCGCATCAATCGTGAACTTCATTTCTCGAGTCAGGAGGTTCAAACTTGCGCCTTCAAATTGCACGATTTTGCGCCCCAACAGGTCAAGCCCTTGAATGCCCGTTGTGCCTTCATGAATCGGATTTAAGCGGTTGTCGCGGTAAATCTGCTCGACTGGGTACTCGCGGGTGTAGCCGTACCCGCCCAAAATTTGAATTGCATTTTCGTTGGCTTTCAAACCGTACTGACTCGACCAGGCTTTGACAATGGGGGTCAGAAGCTCGAGCAACAACGCAGCCTCTTTGCGGTTGGTATCGATGGGGTGCGTTTTTTCATCCTCAACCAAGCTCGAGGCGTACAAACCCAGTGCCAAACCCCCCTCGGCAATCGCTTTTTGCTCCAAGAGCATTCGGCGCACGTCCGCATGGTTGATGATCGCCGTTTGAGGCTCGAGTGGGTCTTTGTGATCTCGTCCCTGAAGACGCGTTCGGGCGTACTCGAGACTGTATTCATAACCTGCCAGTGCCAACATGACCGCGCCCATGCCGACGCCAATGCGGGCTTCGTTCATCATCTGGAACATGTACGTTAAACCCTGGTTGGCAACGCCCACCAAAAAGCCGTGACAGTCGCCGCGTTCGCCAAAGTTGAGCACGGTGCTGGTCGTGCCGCGATAACCCATTTTGTGCAGCAACCCAGCCAGATGCACGTCATTGTTCTCGAGTTTGCCGTTTTGACTGCGGTAACGCGGCACGATAAACAGCGAAATGCCTTTTATCCCAGCCGGTGCGCCAATCACCCGAGCCAGCACAAAATGCACGATGTTCTCACTCAGTTCGTGCTCGCCAGCCGAAATCCACATCTTGCTGCCAACAATTCGGTAACTGCCGTCACTCTGAGGTTCGGCTCGGGTCAAAATGTCGGCGAGGCTCGAGCCAGCTTGAGGTTCTGAAAGTGCCATCGTGCCAAACCACTTGCCTTTGAGCATCTGCCCCAGAAATTCTTCTTTCTGGGCTTCTGACCCAAAACTCGAGAGTAAATTCCCCGCCGCGATGGTCAAGAAAGGATAGGCTGCCGTGGCTGGGTTCGCCATCAAAAACACGCTCTGGCACGCCAGGGCAATCATGTTCGGCAACTGCATCCCGCCGTTCTCAAAATCGCTGTGCGCCGCAAAAAAACCTGCGTCCCGAAATTTTTCGAGCGCGATGCTCACCTCGTCGATCAAAACGACTTTGCCGTTTTCAACATGTGGCTCAAAGATGTCGGCTTTGCGGTTGTGCGTGGCAAAAAACTTTTCGGCAATCTCAAACGCCACATCGAGCGCCGCGTCAAACGTCTGCCGCGAGTGATCGACAAACCGTTCCCGAGCGCTTAGTGTTGTGACCTCGAGCAATTCGTACAGGACAAATCGCAAATTTCGGCGCAGGGTTGACATGCCAAATTCTACCGCAACGACCAACTCGGGGCTTCAAAACCCGCCATCGGCATTTGCCGCGCAAATGGATTTATGCTATCTTTGACGCCGCTCTAACCGACCCATACGGAGGGGTGCCAGAGCGGTTGAATGGGACGGTCTCGAAAACCGTTGTAGGTGCAAGCCTACCGTGAGTTCGAATCTCACCCCCTCCGCCAAACAAAGCTGCCTGCCATCGCGGGCAGTTTTTAGTGTTGTCCCCAAAAACACGTGTCAAAGCACTTTCGGCAAAATTGTTACGCCAACTGTTACGCCGAGCCGCTAGACTGAACCCAGCCTCCAAGATGAACAATGTCTTAAGGCTGGGTATTGCCACGGACACGTCTACAGGTGGCTCCTGACCAGCAAAACCCGAGCACTGCCAGTATAATTGAGAAATCGATGTGAACAAAGCGCTTATGGCGCACGGGAGGAAAGTATGAAGCCATTCGCAGTACACCACCGAACCAGACCACAACCGACGCTCAAAACCGCATTCGCCAAAGGAGCAAGTGTCATTGCCCTTTGTGCTGTGGCGTTGTTCGGTCAGGCAACAGCAAAATCGTTGCCCGTCAGTGCCAGTTTGAATCTGCATTCAAGCCAAAAACCCGAGGTCAACGTCAGTGTTGCCAAGTTCACCAGCGCCAGGCTCAACCAGATTTTCCAAGACATTCAAAAACCAGGCGCGATGCTCGAGCAGGCGGCTTTGAGTTGGCCACCTCAGTTTGCCATCGGTCAAACCTGGACGATCAACGTGGTGGGAATTGGCATGTGGATGCTGCCACTGACCAAAACTGTTGCAGGTGACGCCACAGGTGATACAACTGGCACGGACAAACGCGAGGGTTGGTTCAAGTATTTCCCCAAAAGTGGAACGAGCAATGATTATGTCTTGAATTTCTTGCAAAGCAACAACGAGACATTTGTGTGCTTCATTGACCCAGCAGGCAATCCCAGTGGTAACACCTTAAATGGTTCGGCATTTCGCATCAAAAATGGCAGCAGTGACCCCGAGGATTTGAAAACCACATGTAATACGACAATGGGTGGCGGTTCGAGCCAAACCACAAACCCGACATCGCCATTTGCCAATCCAAACGTGCCGTTAAACCCAAATGCCAACCAAACCCAACCGTCCAGTGCGACACCAGTCTGGCCTCCCAAGCCAGGTGAAGCTTGGACGTTGACGATAGAGGGGCTTGCACCGTGGGCGATCAATTTTGAGGGTCTTGACAAAGGTGATCCAACTGGAACCGCCGTCCAATCGGGCGCAAAATTTGTTGCCTTTGCCTACCAGGACAAAGACGGTTACGAATTTGAACTGAGTGATGATGTCAAC